>PMJQ01000186.1:1818-17762 GCA_003157485.1 Ignavibacteriota bacterium | reverse complement strand
CGTGCCTATCGGGGTCGGGCCCGAAGAATTTGTCAGCGTGAACTCTCCAAGGTTCAGGTACGTGACGGCCGCGCCGATCGTTCCTCCGATGCCGTCGATATGCATCCTGAAGTTCAGGTAATCATAGAAGAGGTCGGGGAGCTGGAACTGCGGGAGCCAGTTCGCGTGCGTGATGCTGACCTCCTGCCCGTCCATAAACGCGAGCGCCCCGGGGTTCCAGTAGATCGCCGACGCGTCGTCGACCGTCCCTGTCCCCGCTTCGCCGATGCCCGATGCGCGGGATGTCGGCGCGATTTCCAGAAACGGAACTGCCGAGGCGCCGGGCTGTGCTGCCGCTCGCTCGGGCACCACCGCCCCGACCGCCGGCAGAAGCGCCAGGAACAGGGCGATCCGTGTATATCCTTTGATTTTCACCATGGTGGTCAACCTCCCTGGAAGTAATTGAATCGTCTATTGAACTTTTGAGAGCTTGCTGAGCGCTTCACTCGAAAACCGGCCGTCGGCGGTCCGCACGACAAGTTTGTAAAGATACACGCCGTTGGCGATCACGTCGCCGTCCCTGTCCCGGCCGTCCCACGGCACCCTGACGAACGAGTCGCCGGGCGCGTACGCGTCGAGCGTCCGGATCAACCGTCCCGCCACCGTGTAGATCTTCACCGTGACGGCGAGAGGAGATGTCTGGTTTTGACGGAACGTGAATTCGGTCCCCGACGCCCCGAACGGATTCGGGTAGTTGAACACATCCGTGACGGTCAGACGATCGCTCGTGGCCACCTGGAACGCGGTCTCCGCGCTCCCCGAATTGTCAAATGAGTTCCATGCTCTGACCCGGATCGTGTTTTGCCCCTCGGGGACGTTCTGGAGCTGGTACTGTATCGATCCCTCGCGGTAACTGTCAAGCTTGCTTGTGTAGTAGTTCGTGAGGTCGGTGCTCTGCGAGGCGTTGTTGAGCCAGGCTTCAATCCTGTGTCCCACCCCCGACGTGGACGTATTGATGCCGCTCGAGTCCGCAAGATCCACGATGAGGAGCGGATTCTCCCCGACCAGATCCCCGGACCGGTACGACCTGCTGCCGAGGTACATCTGGACCGAGGGTCCGGTTTTCGGCTTCACGGCGGTCGAGTCGGTCCCGCCGGTGTGGACGTTTCCCGTATACGCCTCGGCGTCGGAGCCCCCCGTCCGGTAGACGTAGGCGACGAGCCTCCCCCGGGAGAGGCTGTCGCCGTACTGTATGTCCTTCGGGACGACGAACGTCACTGCAAATTTTCCGTTGGTGACGGAATTCTGCCCGCGGTACAGGAGCCCGCCTGTCGCCACATAAGGCCACGGCGCCGCCCCGGGGTAGAAATTGATGATCGTCTGCGTCCTCGACGCATCGTTGAGCGTCACCTCCGCGAGGCCGTTGTACGTCGCATCGATCCTGTTGGAGGCGTCCCGGACCGTCCCCGCGACGGTCACGCGAGACAGCGATCGGAGCTGCGCGACGGTGGGAAGAGGAACGCCCGCGCTGTCGAGGGGGCGGCCGTTGATGCTGTCGAACGAGGCATACCCCTGCGGAAACTGCAGGCGCATCGTCGGGTCGCCCATATACGAATATTTCTGGTCGTTGCCGGCGGTGCCGCCGTTTCCCCCCGCCACCTTGTATGCAAAGAGCGCGGAGGCCGGGCGGTCGACGACGAGCCTCCCGTACGCGTCCCTCGTAAACATCGCCTGGTAGGTTCCCTGGCTCAGCGCGGCGTTGTCCCCCGCATACACTTTCCTATTCGCCGAGATGACGCCGATCGCCGCACCGTCCGGCTTATTAATGAGCACTTCACTCCCCGTCCGGGTCAGAGGGTCGTCAAATTCGGAGAAATTGCACGTGGCAAGGAAAAAAACGGAGAGCCGATCGGTGTTGACGAGCTGCGGAACGGATGTCGGGATGTCGAACACGTCGTTGTTGGAGAGCTGGACAGGATTGCCGTGGCCGGCGAAATTCACGACAAGGACGCCCTGGTTGATGTCGTCGAGGATCGCCTGGTAGGCGCCAGGTTTCCTTCTCCCCGCGGCGGTATAGACCGTGGGATACTCCGCGAGGTACACCTTCTCCTCCTCGAACTCGGGAGGGGTAAGTCCAGCAAGCTCCTCCGCCGCGTCGCTGTGTATCGTCCCGTTTCCTACCTCGCCTTCTTCGGGAGTCCATGCATCGTCCCCGATGAAGAGTATGCGCATCTTCCATCCGTCCGCCACCGAACTGCTTTCGTAGCGGGTCAGCTTGTCCACGAATGCATCCGACTCCGCCCCGGTCCGCGCCGAGAGGCGCCCTATGACGAACGAGGGGATGTCTGTACCGCCGAATTTTCCGTAAAAATCGTCCGTCGCCCAGCTTGCAATGCCGTCCAGCGATTCAGGGGTTTCCCACGTCGGCACAAAACTCGACTGGACCCCGAGCACTCCCTTGAAGTCAAACGACGCCTGGCCCAGCATCAGCACAAACCGTGGAGCGGGCGTCCAGTTGTCATATGCATATTTCAGGAAATCGCGAATCGCCGTCACGTCCGTGACTCCCCCGCTGAATTCATCGTAAATCTGATTCACGTCCGCGACATACACCTTCAACCCGCCGTGAAAGGGATCGGTCCGGTATGCCGCCAGCCGGTCCGCCGCCGAACGGTACTGGGATGAGGTGACGATGATAAAATCCGCACCGCCCGCATACCCGCGGACATTTTCGTTCTGCATGAGCGTCCCCGCCGCGGGGACGCGCCACGGATTGCCGGCGACCGCCCAGTAGGACGACGGGGCGCCCGAGGTTTCAGCCGCCCGGAACAAGAACGAGCCGCTCAGACCGGTGACAATCCGGACGTTGGCCTGGTCCGTGACGTTGAAGACCATCGGCATCGCGCTGAAGTTCTGCAGATGGTACTCCACGACCGCACTGGTGTCCGGCGCGTAAAACCGTAGCGAATCATTCACCCCTGAGAGCGCTCTCGGATAGAGAATCTCGAACCAATCTACCCATCCCGCGGCGCTCGTCCCGGTGCCGCTGTAAGCAAACGTGAGCTGACTCCTGTTCCCGGAAAGAGAGGACGTCCCGGTCGCCTGAAAAGCGCCTTCCGTCGCCACCTCATAGTCTACGGGAGCATACAGAGGCGCATACCCTATCGAGTTCCCCCCTTCGCTCACGGTGAATGCGGCACTATTGTCCGATTCTCCCGCCACCGCATACCGGTATACAATAGAGCCGGTCGGCACAAGTCCCGTAAGAGCGTTCACGTAGGTGAACGACGATCCGCTGTTAACCTGCTGACCGAACCACTGCCTCCCGCTCCCCTCTCCTCCTCCGGGCGAGCTCAGAAGCAGGTTCGTTTTCTCCTCCTCGTTTGCCACGCCGTCAATAAACGTGTCCACCGCGAGTACCGACGAGGAGGAAACGGAAGGCTGGCTGGCCATGCGTTTCCCCGCACCCGATCCGTATGTCAGCCAGTAGTAATTCACTTCGGAATAGTCGTGGATGTAATGCCGGCGTGTTCGCCCGACCGGGTCATAGGCCCATCCCCTCGCCCCCTGGCCGTAGAACAGCACGTAATCCCCCGGATCGAATTTCCCGTCCGACTCCCCGGATACGTAAATCGCATCCTCCACGAGGTCGACCGGCCTCGCGGCGGTAATATCCTCGGAGAGCTCCCTTCCGCCGTTGCCGTAGATCCTTATCGTCCGCGGATCGATCCCGGAGAGAGCGATCCCCAGGGATGACAGGTACGCCGCATCCAGCCGGTAGATCCCTTCCGCGGTCACGGGGATCCTGTACCAGTTCCCCGAAGCGAGAACGCTGGGTGCCGCCGCGGACGCCTTGCCGAGGCTCCTTGGTCCCCACGTCCGTGCCGCGGCGTAGTTGACGGGGACGTTCTTCAGCAGGGGATCGTCCCCTTTGTTGACAAGCGAAGCCGACTGCGGTCCGAACGTCACCTCCACCACCACGCGCGTGTACTTGCGCACCGTGCGCGACACCGGATTGAACTGCACGGGGGTGATTCGCACGCCCCCCAGAAGCATCGCGCGAACCTTTCCCACGGGCGCGAGTTCCGCAACCGGGCCAGGGAAGAACCCCTCTTTTTGGTACCGCCCGGGATTTGCCTGGTACACGACATCGGGGGCGGCCTTGCCATTTCTACGGATTGTGGGAACCGGCGCAACCATCATCCCGGGGATATCCTCGTAATCGGCGGCAATCACCCGGACGGCGTTCCCGCGCTCCCCCGGAAATGCGACCGGTATATACCGGTAACGAAGATCAGGCCCCCCTACGGACGTCTTCCGCAGCACCTGCATCCCTCCCTGAAAATCGAACAGCGTGTACTGCGTCCCACCCGCGACAACCGGGCGCGGCGCGAAATACTGAGCCCTGAACTCGATCTGCACGGAGCGGGCATCAGATCGCATCACCGTGACGTCCGCGCCACGCGCGGAGACGTTCAGCATGAGTCCCAGTGACGCCGGGACGACCACAAGTATCGTGCGACGGTGTGAGATCACTGTTCCCGCATCAGAAAAACAAAAAACCGAACGTTAGTAACCCATAACATTCGGCGTTTCAAAACCGGTCTGCATTGCCGAACTGGGTTGTTCGCTAAAGGATCATTCCCTCGACTTCATGGAGCGCACGTAGTGCGTCAAGTCCCGGCGCATCCGCTCTCACCCCACTAACCTTTAACCGAACAACTCTATAGGCACTGCTCCGGTTTTGGTAAGCTCATTTACAGAGGGAATATAGATATTGAGGTTTTGAAAGTCAAGAATTTTTGCGGGCTTCTCGCGGTCCCCGGAGGTTGATTCTGAGGCCGATTTTCGTTTAATTTCTAAACTCCAAGCGGTCGAATTCCCACGTATCACCGGCAGGGACGCATGTCCAGACCATTGAACATTCTATTTGTCTCCAGCGAGGTCGAACCATTTGCAAAGACCGGCGGCCTTGCAGACGTCTCGGGCGCCCTTCCGCAAAGCATCAAGGGGAGCGAGCACGAAATACGGGTCATGATGCCGAGGTACGGGAGCATCAACGAGCGAAAATCGAAGCTGCATGACATGATCCGCCTGAAGGAGATCGAGGTCCCCATGGGGCCCAAGCCCCGCACGGCAAGCGTGAAATCCTCCTTCATCACGAACAACACGATCAAGGTCCAGGTTTACTTCATTGACAATCCCCACCTGTTCGGGCGCTCGGGGCTCTATGTCCACCCCGACACGAAAAAGGACTACCCGGACAACGACGAGCGGTTCATCTTCTTCTGCCGCGGGGTCCTCGAGGTCCTGAAAAAGCTCGGGTGGCAGCCGGATATCATTCACTGCAACGACTGGCCTACGGGGCTCATCCCGGCATACCTCAAGACGGTCTACAGGGACGACCCGTTTTACAAAGACACACGATCGGTGTTCACCATCCACAACATGGCGTATCAGGGAATATTCCCGAAATCCACGTTCGTCAAGACACAGCTCCCTCAGGAGCTGATGGGCATCGACGGGATCGAGGCATACGGGCATGTCAACTTTCTGAAGGCGGGACTTGTCTACGCCGACGCCATCACAACGGTCAGCGAGCGATACGCACAGGAGATCCGGTCGTCCGAGGAATTCGGCGCGGGCCTCCAGGGAGTGGTCAACAAACGGAAGAGCGACCTGACCGGCATCCTGAACGGGGTCGACTATACGGTGTGGGATCCCGCAGTCGATTCCCTTATCCCCCTGAAATATGATGCAAAATCCATCGACCTGAAGGTCGAGGACAAGAAGGCGCTCCTCGCCAAAATGGGACTCCCATTCAACGAACGGATCCCCGTCATCGGCATTATTTCGCGGCTCGCGGACCAGAAAGGATTCGATCTTATCGGCGAAGAACTGGACGCGCTCATGAAGATGGATCTCCAGCTCGTCGTTCTCGGCACGGGGGAAAAGAAGTACCACGACCTGTTCGAGAAGGCGCAGAAGAAATTCCCGGAAAAAGTCGCCGCGGCGCTGACGTTCAGCAACGAGCTTGCCCACCTGATCGAGGCCGGAAGCGACATGTTTCTCATGCCCTCCCGTTACGAACCGTGCGGGCTGAACCAGATCTACAGCCTCCGTTACGGAACGATCCCCATTGTGCGCGCCACGGGGGGGCTCGACGACACCATCGATGACGCCGGGAGTCCCGGCGGCACAGGGTTTAAATTCAAGAATTATTCCGCCGCCGACATGCTCAAGGCGATCCAGCGCGCTGTTGCCGCATTCGGCGACCAGCCGGGATGGCGGAAGCTCATGAAGAACGGGATGGCGAAGGACTTCTCGTGGGGCGCTTCAGCAAAGAAGTACATCCAGCTCTACAGGACTCTCACCCGCAAATGACCACCCGGAGACCTGCCGTATTCTTCGACCGGGATGGGACGCTGAACGAAGAGGTCGAATTCGTGAGCGCGCCGGAACAACTGCGCCTCATCGAAGGCGCCGGCCGCGCCGTGCGGGCGGTCAACGAGTCCGGGTTCCTCACCTTCGTCGTTTCCAATCAATCGGGGATCGCCCGGGGGCTGTTCACCGAGGCCGACCTCGTCCCGATACACGAAAAACTCGAGAGGGAACTCGCCGCAAGCGGGGCGCGGATCGACAGGATTTACTACTGCCCCCACCACCCCACCGCCGGCATTCCCCCCTACCGCGTCGACTGCGACTGCCGGAAACCGCGTGCCGGGATGCTGCGCCGCGCGGAACGCGAGATGGGCGCCGACCTGAGCAGGTCGTACGTCATCGGCGACAGGATCGTCGACGTCCTTGCAGGCAGGAGCGTGGGCGCGAAAGGGATACTCGTGCTCACGGGATACGGTGCGAGCGCGATCCAGGAGTGCAGGGCGCAGGGGATCGCGCCCGATTACGTCGCCCCGTCAGTGGAAGAGGCGGTGAAGTTCATCCTGAACGAATGCAAAGGAGTACCGACAGAGAATGTCTGAATCGACAACCCGGGGCCGAGCGCTGACATTTGCCCTTGCGGCGGCGGGCGCGATCCTTGCTTCCGCTTTCACCGGTTGCAGCGACGAACCGACGGCGGCCAATGCGCCGATTGTTGCGCTTCCGCTGACTAATCTCGCGGTGCACGACACGACAATCGTCGCCACCGGGAGCTCGACGTTCCGGCAGAGGATCGCGACAAACAGTTCCGTCAACCTGATCGGCCGTTCGCGAAACTACACCGCGATAGCGCTCATCCAGTTTTCGCCGTCGTACCTCCCCGCGCGCGACACTGCGCTCGTTTTCAGCGCGAACCTGACGCTGCGGTTTGAGACCTGGTTCGGCGACTCCGCGGGCCAGTTCTCGTTCAACATCTACAGGGTTTCCATCCCGTGGGGCGAATCGACAGTCACCTGGGACACGGTCCAGGCTCCGGGATTCTACGAACAGTACACCGTCCGGGGATCCTACAGCGGCGGCGCGGGCAAGGATACGCAGACCGTCACGATACCTCTCGACACCGCCATGGTCCGGCAGTGGCTGGCCACGCCGACGAGCACGACGTACAGCAACGACGGCATCATCCTGGTCCCGACCGCGGGATGTTCGATCATCCGCGGATTCAACGAATACGGATACCCGACGACCGACTCCACGTCGTACTTTCCGACGGTCACCATCATCGCGGGGAGTCCGAGCGGCAACCCGGTGGATACCGCCTCGTACACGATCGCAAGCGACACATGGACCGGCAACATCGATAACCTTGCGACGAATCCCCAGCTGATTTATCTCCAGTCCGGGGTCAACTACAGATCGGCGCTCTCCTTCGACGTGTCGCTTGTCCCGCGCGGCGCGGTCATCAATTCGGCGAGCCTGCTTCTGACCGGCGACCCGGCGACGACGCGCGTGGACCGGTTCGCGAGCGACTCATCGTTCACGCTCGCAACGGCGCTCTCCCCGAGCGACAGGACGAGCGTCGACGTCTACGCGGTGACAAGCGTCCGCCAGCCCGGGACGCTCCTGACCTACACCATCGACATGACCCGTCCCGTACAGATATGGAACAAACAGGCAAATTACGGGGTCACGCTCACGCCGAACGTCTCGTACTCGGCGGTAAGTTTC
The DNA here is from genome assembly GCA_003157485.1 of Ignavibacteriota bacterium. Classification (GTDB taxonomy): domain Bacteria; phylum Bacteroidota; class Ignavibacteria; order UBA10030; family UBA6906; genus Fen-1273. The sequence goes on along the minus strand of PMJQ01000186.1, from coordinate 9,677 downwards.
GAGCTTCTCACGTTCTTCAACGAGAAGGCCCCTCCCGCATTGCGGCCGAGGCTAAAAATCAAGTATTCCATCGTACGATAGCCGCAGGAGAGACAGTGAAGGCACCCTTGATCGTCAGAGTTCTCTGCACAGCCCTCGTCGTCCTGTGTGCAATCGGGACAGCGGCGGCGGGGAGCGGGGGTTCGACGTACTCCATCCTCGGGCTCGGGGACATCCGCTACGCACCCGGGGCCCGGAGTGAAGGGATGGGATATGCGGGGATCGCCCTCTTCAATCCCCTCTACATCGACGGCCTCTCCCCCGCGACATGGTCCCGCATCGACCGTGTGCGGCTCGAGGGCTCGGCGTTTTACGAAGGATTCAACTCCACCGACGGTAACACGTCGCGCTATCTCGCCCGCATGGATTTCCACGGCGCTCTGTTCGCCGTTCCCGTTTCGCGCGCATCGGGAATCACCGTCGTGGCGGGGTTCACCCCGTACAGCGAAGTGAACTTCGACACTTACACGACGTCGAATGTCCCGTCCCAGAACGTCGACCCGATCACCGGGGTCCATGACAGCCTTGGGTACCAGATCCATCAAACCGGCACGGGCGGCATCACGCGCGGGCAGATCGGATTGTCCTGGGCGCCTGTACAGCAGTTCTCGTTCGGGCTCTCCTTCAATTACCTCTTCGGGACGATCAACCATGTCGCGGATCAGATCCCGCAGACGTCGGGGACGACCGGAGGGACGCTCACCTTCAAATCCTCCCTGTCCGGGATCGACGTCACCGCAGGCATGGTGATCACCGGCTTCGAGGGAATCGGCGAAGCACTCCGCCCCTTTTCGCTCGGGTTCGTCGCCACGACGAGGACAAATCTCCACACCACGGAGGTTACCACGTACGATTACGCGCCGCCCCCCGATCAGACGGTCTTTCTGCGCGATACGTCCGCCCAGACGACCGGACGGATCGCGATTCCGTTCTCGTACGGGGTCGGCCTGGGATACCAGCCGGCCGGCCGGTGGAGTCTCGCGGCCGATTACAGCGCACAACCATGGTCACAGGCGGATTTCTACGGCAGCACCCCGTACGGGATCAGGAACAGCTACCGGTTCGGCATCGGGGCAGAGCGGGCCGGGTCGACGGAGTCGAGCGCGCGGTCGTTCGACAGGTTCGCATACCGGTTCGGGTTCTCCTACTCGGCCACGTATGTCGACGTGAACGGCCAGAAGATCAATGAGTGGGATATCACAGGAGGACTCGCGGTCCCTCTTGCGGGCGAATCGCGGCTGAATTTCGCCCTCGTCTACGGCGGGCGCGGCGCGACCGCAGGGAACCTCGTCAGGGACAGGATTTTCCGGCTTACCGTTTCACTGCACATCAGCGACGTTCTCCCCTGGTTCGTCCAGACCGAAGAGGAGTAACCGCAACCATGGAACACATCCAGCGCACGGACCCCGACGTTTATGCCGCGATCATCGGCGAGATACGGCGGCAGAACACAAAGCTCGAGCTGATCGCCTCGGAGAACTTCGTCAGCATGGCGGTGCTTGAAGCGGTCGGGAGTCCCCTGACGAACAAGTACGCCGAAGGGTACCCCGGCAAGCGGTATTACGGGGGATGCGAGTACGTCGACATTGTCGAAGACCTCGCCCGGGATCGGGCGCGGAAGCTCTTCGGGGCCGAATACGCCAACGTCCAGCCTCACTCAGGCTCCCAGGCGAACATGGCGGTCTATTTTACGTTCGTCAAGCCCGGCGATACGCTCATGGGGATGAATCTCTCCCACGGGGGACACCTGACGCACGGGTCGCCGGTCAACTTCTCCGGGCAGTTCTACAAATTCGTCCCCTACGGCGTCCGCCGCGAGTCCGGGCTTATCGATTTCAACGAGGTCGAAGACCTTGCAATGAAACACCGGCCGAAGATGATCACGGTCGGCGCAAGCGCGTACTCGCGCAACATCGACTACGCGGCGTTCCGCCAGATCGCGGACAAGGCGGGAGCATTCCTGTTCGCGGACATTGCCCACCCGGCCGGACTCATCGCCAAGAAGCTCCTCAACGACCCCCTCCCATACTGCCACGTCGTAACATCGACGACGCACAAAACGTTGCGGGGTCCGCGCGGCGGGCTTATCCTGATGGGGAAGGATTTCGACAATCCGTTCGGGCTCACCGCGCCCAAATCGGGCAGGACGCGGAGGATGTCCGAACTCCTCGATTCGATGGTCATCCCCGGCATCCAGGGGGGACCGCTCATGCATGTCGTCGCAGGTAAGGCCGTGGCATTCCTTGAAGCGCTCCAGCCTTCGTTCGAGAGCTACGGCAGGCAGGTCATACGCAACGCGCAGGCCCTCGCCGCCCGGCTCACCGGGCTCGGCTACAACGTCGTCTCGGGAGGGACCGACAATCACCTCATGCTTATCGATCTGAGGAACAGGAATCTCACGGGGAAGGAGGCGCAGGAGTCGCTCGACGAAGCAGGGATCACGGTCAACAAAAACGGCGTCCCCTTCGACGACAAGAGCCCCCTTATCACGAGCGGCATCCGCATCGGTTCCGCAGCCCTCACGACACGGGGGATGAAGGAACGGGAAATGGAGACGGTGGCGGATCTGCTTCACGAAGTGCTCTCGGGTGCGGGAAACAAAAACGTTGCGGAGTCCGTCCGCGCGAAAGTCGCCCGGCTCTGCGCCCCGTTCCCCCTGTATCCCCTTCTGCAGCGCTGAGACCACGCAACGGGATTGAGCCGCCATGGCGAACGACTTCACTGATCTGGGAAGAGGCGAGGACACCGACAGCACTTCGGGAATGTCGTTTTTCGATCACCTCGAGGAGCTGCGCTGGCGCATCATCCGGTCGCTTCTCAGCGTCGTCGTGGGAACGATAATCTGCTGGTTCTTCATCGACTGGCTCGTCGACGGAGTGCTCCTGCGGCCCGTCACGGTCATCAACGCGCACGCTTCGGGAATGCAGCAGCAGATTCACCTCCAGAACCTGAAACCCTTCGGGCAGCTGTTCCTGTACATGCAGGTCGCCATCGTCGCGGGCGTCATCCTGAGCCTCCCTTACATCCTGTACGAGCTCTGGGCATTCATCGCACCGGGGCTGATGCCGAAGGAGAGGAAGTACATCAAGTGGATCGTCTTCTTCACCACGTTCTGCTTTTTCGCCGGGATCGCCTTCTCCTATTTTGTGATGCTCCCGGCCGCGCTGACGTTTTTCGCGGGATTCGGGTCGCCGCAAATCGCCAACAATATCGCGATAAGCGAATACATGAACTTCGTCGTCAGCGTCCTCCTCGCCTCGGGGGTCGTCTTCGAGCTGCCGATGGTGTCGTGGTTTCTCTCCAAGATAGGCATCCTGACGCCCGCGTTCATGAGACACTACCGGAGACATTCGATCGTCGGTATCTTCATCATCGCAGCGTTCCTCACGCCGGGAACCGATCCCGTCAGCCAGGTGCTTCTTGCGCTCCCTCTGATGGGGCTCTACGAGGTCAGCATCTGGGTGTCGGCGTGGGCGTGGCGAGGCAAAACGAAGGCCGGAACGGCCTGATCCGGTCCCCATCACAAGGACACAAGTGACTCTTCAGGATATCGCTCATCCTATTCAGCCCCACCTCGACGCTTTCGGCCACGTCTTCCGTGATTCGCTGCGCTCGAAGATCGGCCTCGTCGAACTCATCACCAAGTACATCGTCCGGCAGAAGGGAAAGAAGGTCCGCCCGATCCTCGTTCTCCTGAGCGCCGAGCTCTGCGGCGGGGTGAACGAGAAATCGTACCGGGGCGCAACGCTCGTGGAGATCCTCCACACTGCCACCCTCGTGCACGACGACGTCGTCGACGACGCGGACACACGACGGGGATTTCCCTCGATCAACGCGGTATGGAAGAACAAGATCGCGGTCCTGATGGGGGACTACCTCCTCTCCCGGGGCCTTCTGCTGTCGCTCGAGAAAGAGGATTTTCATTTCCTCAAGATTACGTCCACCGCCGTCCGCCGCATGAGCGAGGGGGAACTCCACCAGATCCAGAAGAGCCGCAAGCTCGACATGGACGAGGAGGCCTACATGACGATCATCGGCGACAAAACCGCCTCGCTCCTGGCCACGTGTTGCGAAATCGGGGCGGCAAGCAGCACGAACGACGGGGAGCGGCACCGGTGCCTGAGGGAATTCGGGGAAAACGTCGGACTGGCGTTCCAGATCCGCGACGACGTCCTGGATTACGTGGGCAGGCGCAGCATCACGGGGAAGCCTACCGGGCTTGACCTGAGCGAAAAGAAGCTGACGCTACCACTCATCTACGCCCTCCGCCGGGCGCCGCGGAGCGAAGGGAAGGACATTTTGGGGATGATACGGCACGGCGGCAAATCGATGAAGGCCCAGAAGGTGATCGAGTTCGTGAGGGAGTACGGGGGGCTGGATTACGCGGGTGAACGCGCCCACTACTACGCCGCGCAGGCGAAGGCACAGCTCGATTCATTTCCCGCCTCGCCGAGCAAATCCTCGCTCACGGCGTTCGCGGATTTCGTCGTCACAAGAAACAAGTAGGGCCCGGGCGCGGAGTTCTGCCCGGTGCGGTTACTTCACCGTCTCCGGGCGGACCGTCAGGACCGGACACCGCGCGTTCCGCACGATCCTGTCCGCGGTGCTTCCAAACAGCATATGCTCAACCCCGCTGTGGCCGTGCGTGGCCACCACAATCATCGCGACGCCGAGCTCTTCCGCTTCCCGGAGTATTTCCTGGTGAGGATTCCCCGTCCTGACGGTGCACGACGATTTTACCCGCCCGCCGATCTCCTTCTCCATTAATGCATGGAGCTCCTCTCCCCCTTTTTCCCTGAGTTCCTCTTCGACGCCAGGAAGCACCACCTGCCCGAACCCGAGGTCCGCGGGATAAATCGTGGGTTCGACAACATACACGAGGTGGAGGGATGCCCCGAATTTCTCCGCGAAGGGGACGGCGTACTTCAGGGCGTTCTTGGAGTGGATGGAAAAATCGATCGGGACGAGGATCGACCCGATGCTGAAGTGTTCTGCTTCTGCGGCTTTTGACTTACCCTTCAGGCGGGGGCCTGCGGGTCGACGGGACCGCATGCGCTTCGGCGAAGACTTCTTTTTCATGACGCACCTCCCGGTGTCTTGACCTTGCCGCGTCCGGCGGACGCACGTTCAATCGTTGTAAATGAATTTCAGCCAGCCGTGCGAATCGATTCCGGTTTTCAGAATGTCGAAAAATGCCTTCTGCAGCTTCATCGTAATAGGGCCTGGTTTTCCGTCCCCGACCTTCACCCGGTCCACCGAGCGGATCGGCGTGACCTCGACGGCAGTCCCCGTGAAAAAGAGCTCGTCGGCGACATACAGCATTTCGCGGGGGAGGAGCGTCTCCTGCACGCGGAACCCGGCCCCGGCGGCCAGCTCAATGACCGAAGCCCTCGTGACGCCGGGAAGAAGCGACGACGAGAGCGAAGGAGTGAAAATGACGCCGTCCTTTACCGCAAACACGTTTTCGCCGCTCCCCTCGCTCACGTGCCCGTCCACGTCAAGCGCGATCGCCTCCTTGTAGCCCGCCTGCACCGCCTCCACTTTCATGAGCTGCGAGAGGATGTAGTTCCCTCCGGCCTTCGCCATTGTGGGCAGTGTGTTCGGCGCAGGACGGTTCCATGTCGAGACGCAGGCGTCAATCCCGTCGGTGAGGGCTTCGGGACCCAGGTAGCTCCCCCATTCCCAGACCGCGATGCTGACGTCCACGGGACACCCCAGGGGATTCACCCCCACGTCACCGTATCCCCTGTACACGATCGGCCGCACATAGCAGGAGCGCATCCGGTTCGCCCTGACGGTATCGAGGACGGCCGTTTCCATCTCTTTCATTGTATAGGGGAGCTCAGTCCTGTAGATCTTGACGGAATCGTAGAGCCTCCGGAGATGGCTGTCGAGCCGGAAGACGGCCGGACCCTTTGCGGTGTCGTAAACCCGGATTCCCTCGAACCAGCTTGAACCGTAATGCACCACATGGGAGAGAACGTGGATCCGGGCGTCGTCCCAGTTGACGAGCCTGCCGTTCATCCAGATCTTCTCCACTTTCTTTACAGGCATCCCTTCACCTTTTCCGAGTCGTTTCCCCCTCCGGGTGCATGCTCCGGCGACCGCATACGGCGATCAGCGCGGCATTCGGACAATCAGAGCGGCATCTGATAGATTCTGTACCGCTTGTCGATCGTTCCCTGCATCAGCTGCGCGCCCCTGTTCATCATCACGTTGCCTTCATTCACCCAGCTCGCCTCGCCGTGCGGATACCCGGATTCGACACAGCGCCGGCCCGTTTCATAGAAGAGCGCGGCACCGATTCCCGTATTCGCGTATTCGGGGAGCACACCAAGCATCACGATCCGCACCCTGTCGATCTTCTTCTTGAACAGGAGAACCCTGAGAATCCCCGGAATGAGCCACCCGTGCCTGTTGTGGATAAGAACCTGGTTGAGATCCGGAAGCGTCATGCCGAACCCTACCGGCTTTCCCCTGGATTCAGCGATGATCACGAGCCGCGGGTCCACGATCATCTTCAGATCCTTGGCGACGTAATTGAATTCGTCCTCCGTCATCGGGACCTCCCCCCAGTTCTTGGACCAGCCCCGGGAATACATCTCGCGGACCAGGCGGACATCCTCATCGAATTTCTTCATGTCGAGCTGACGGATTTTCAGCGTCTCGCGCCTGAGCACGGTGTCCGAAATCCGCTTGAACTTTTCGTTGAAGACCTTGTCCTTGTGTATGTAGTAGGCGAACAGGTCCTGCGCCTTCGTGAAACCGTACTTCTCCACGAGAGTCTGATAGTACGGGGGGTTGTATGTCATCAGAACCGAGGGGGGGCGGTCGAATCCGTCGATAAGCAGACCGTACTCGTCGTTGACCGACGGGCTCGCCGGGCCGCGCATCGCCGTGACTCCCTTTGCCTTCAGCCATTTCTTCGCGGCGTCGAACAGCGCGTTTGCCACGCTCTGGTCGTCGATGCATTCAAAGAACCCGAAGAAGCCGATGTTCTCCCCGTGCTCCCTGTTATGATTGTCGTTCACGATGGCGCCGATCCGCCCCACGACCTTCCCCTCCCGCTCCGCGAGATACAGCTCCATCACCGCGTGCTTGTAGAACGGGTTCCCCTTCCTGTCGATCAGCTTTCTCCTGTCCATGAGCATCGGCGGAACCCAGTGGGGGTTCCCCGCGTATGGGGCCCACTGGAACTTGATGAACTTCTTCTCGTCGGATTTTGAAACGACAGGGCGGACGGTGGTGGCGTTCATGGGAAGCATGCGCCTTTCAGTTGTCGTAGAATGGACCGGGCTCCGGGTGAGCATCCAGGCGGCCGGATCCTCTGATGAAACCGATGCACCTCAGAGCGCCCGGGTGGAGGAATGAAGGGGCCGGCCCCGTTCAGGCAGGGGTCAGTGGATGACCCCGAGCGAACGGCCGATCTCACCGAAGACTTCGAGTATCCTGTCCAGGTGCTTGTCTTCGTGCGAAGCCATGAAGCTCGTCCGGAGCATCTGCATTCCGTTGGGCACTCCGGGACTGATGAATGCATTGACGAACACGCCGGCATCGAAGAGTGCGCGCCAGAACGTGAACGTCTTGGGATCGTCGCCGATAATGACGGGGACGATCCCCGTCTCGCCTTCGATGATATTGAAACCCTGGCTTCTGAAGCCGTCACGCATCTTGCGCGCGTTGGCGATGAGCTTCTCAATTCTCCACGGTTCCTTCTCGAGTATATCGAGCGCCGCGAGTGCGGCGGCGACGGAGGCCGGCGTCGGGCTGGCGCTGAAAATGAGCGCCAGCGCCTGGTGTTTCAGCCAGTTGATGACCGC
>PMJQ01000186.1:0-1806 GCA_003157485.1 Ignavibacteriota bacterium | reverse complement strand
ATCGTCCCCGACGTGCTGAACACGCCGTCGCTCACGACGAGTTTGGAAGCCTCAACGGGAAGTTTCGCAATCACCCTCTCGAGATCCTCCATGTCGTTGTGCTTGTACCGGACCAACTCCGCAAAGGCACCCTTCGCCATCAGATTCCCCGCCATGATGCATGCGTGGTTGTCCCGGTCGGACAAGACATATTCGCCCTTCCCAACGAGAGTCGGGATGATCCCCTGCGCGGTCTGGTACCCCGTGCTGAAGAGGAGGCATGACTCCTTGCCGTAGAACGCGGCCAGGCGCTCTTCGAGCCGTATGTGCAGATCCAGGGTCCCCGTCAGATATCGGGATCCCGAGCACCCCGTCCCGTATTTCTCGATTGCCGCAATCGCCGCCTTCTTGACGCGGGGGTCGGCGGTCAGCCCGAGGTAGTTGTTCGAACCGGCCATGATTATCTTGCGCCCCTCGATCATCACGACGGGGCCCTCGTTCTCTTCGATTGGCCGGAAATAGGGGTAGTATCCGAGGGCCTTGATCTCGTCGGCCCGGGTGAACGACCAGCATTTCTGGAACAGATCGACAGTCTTCTTGGTAGCCTGGGTCACTGGGGAAATTTCCTCGCTTGGGTAGAGAGAATGTGCAGCGCGATCACTGCGTGAAGACGTGGTGCTCTCGGGGGATTCCAGCACTGTTTGCAGGATTGCATAAGTGATATTTCTTCAATATAATTGAAGCGGTTAATAAAGTCAATCCCGATCCTTCCTCAACTTCAGGCCGGCATCCCGTGATCGCACTTGTAACGGGAGCCACCGGGTTTATCGGCAGCCACCTGGTGGACCTCCTTCTGGGGCGGAAGTACGCCGTCCGGGTACTTTTGCGCAAAACGAGCGACACCGTCTGGCTCAAGGGGCTCCCTCTCGAATTCGTTTACGGCGACCTCTTCGATGAAGATGCGCTCGCACGGGCCGTCACCGGCGTCGACTATGTGTTTCACTCGGCCGGGGTGACAAAGGCAAAGACGCCTGCGGAGTATTACCGCGGAAATACTCATGGCACCGTCAACATTCTCGACGCAGTCTCCAGGCACAACCCGGGGCTGAAACGGTTCGTGCAGATCAGCAGCCAGACTGCAGCCGGCCCGAGTCCCGGAATTACCCCCGTTACCGAAGAGGTGACACCGCACCCGATAACGAACTACGGGAAGAGCAAGCTGAAAGCAGAACAGGCCTGCGCAAAGCAGAGTGACAAGATTCCGATCACGATCGTCCGCCCCCCCGCCGTGTACGGCCCCAGAGACAGAGACGTCTACGAGTTCTTCAATACACTGAGCAAGGGCCTGCAGCCCATGGTCGGGATGAAAGAGAAATTCGTCAGCCTTATTCACGTTTCCGACCTTGTGCGCGGGTTCGTGATGGCCGCCGAGAGCGAGAAAGCTGCCGGCCAGACGTATTTTATCTCGAGCAAACAGGTCTACGGATGGAAAGAGATCGGTGAGGTCGCACGAGCCGTCATCGGCAGGAGTGCGGTCCGCATCAGAATCCCCGAGGCGGGGGTGTTCATAATCGCAGCCTTCTCGGAGTTCTTCGGCCTCTTCAGCAAGAAACCTGTTCTCATCAACTTCGAAAAAGCCCGCGACATGGTGCAGGATTACTGGACATGCGATTCATCAAAGGCGCAGAGGGATTTCGGGTTCACGCAGCAGATTCCGCTGGAAGAGGGAATCCGGAACACCGTTGAATGGTACAGGTCAAAGGGGTGGCTGTAGGAACCGCGTCGAAAGACAGGAAAATGGGGCTTGACTTAGGAGACATTCCTCTG
>PMJQ01000164.1:6026-45451 GCA_003157485.1 Ignavibacteriota bacterium | reverse complement strand
GCCGTGACCGTCGGCAGCCGGGGGATGTCCGTCCTCGTCAACCTCGGGATGCTCATCCTGACTCTCTACGGCGCGCTCTTCGTCTTCGCCGCAGGTGTGCTAGTCCCCGTTGCCCTCGTGACCGGCGTGCCGCTCAGGAAATTCATCGCCGCAGTCAGGGAGCCGGCACTCATCGCATTCTCGACGNNCTCGACGACGAGCTCGGAAGCGGCGCTCCCGAAAGCGTTCGAGGGACTCGAGAGGATGGGAGTCCCCAGGCGGATCGTCGCGTTCGTCCTCCCGACGGGGTACAGCTTCAATCTCGACGGCAGCACGCTCTATCTTTCGCTCACGAGCGTCTTCGTCGCGCAGGCTGCGGGGATCGACATGCCCCTCCCGACGCAGATACTCATGATGGTCACGCTCATGCTCACGAGCAAGGGGGTGGCCGGAGTTCCCCGGGGGGCGCTCATCATACTGGCGGGGGCGCTCTCGAGTTTCGGGCTCCCCCTGGAAGGGGTCGCTGTCATACTCGGCGTCGACAGCATACTCGACATGGGGAGGACGACAATCAACGTGATAGGCAATTGCCTCGCCACGGTCGTCGTCGCACGCTGGGAAGGGGAGTTCCCGCCTGCGTCGCCTGCGGTCATCCCCCCCTGAATACGTACATCATGGAAGCACAGGCACACACATGGACATCGCATCCCTCTTCCGCGGCCTGATCGGCCTCGTGCTTGTCACGGCCCTTGCGGCCGCTTTCTCGAGCGACCGCCGGAGTATTCGCTGGCGCTTTGTTGCGGTCGGATTCGTCCTCCAGTTTGCGTTCGCGTTCCTCGTCCTCCGGACCTCCGCGGGGAGGGATCTCTTCAGTTCCATTAGCTGGCTCTTCGTCCGGTTCTTCTCCTTTGCCTCCGACGGTGCGAAATTCGTCTTCGGCACGCTCGCCATCTCCCCCGGGAATACGGGGAGTTTGGGGTTCATATTCGCGTTCCAGGTTCTCCCGACGATCATTTTCTTCGCCTCGTTCATGGCGGTCATGTATTATCTCGGGATCATGCAACTTGTCGTGCGCGGCATGGCGTGGGTGATGGCGCGGCTCCTCCACGCAAGCGGGGCGGAATCGCTGATGGTCGCCGCCAACACGTTCATGGGGCAGACAGAGGCGCCCCTGGTGATACGCCCCTACCTCGCGACGCTGACGGAATCCGAGCTCTTCACGATAATGACGAGCGGGATGGCGCATATCTCCGGCGGGGTCATGGCGGCATATATGGCCCTGCTCGGGGCGGCGTATGCCGCCTCGACGGGGATCGCCTCCGATGCCGCCCAGGTCTACTTCACGGGCCACCTCCTCGCCGCGGTGATCATGGCGGCCCCGGCGACGATAATCGTTGCCAAGATACTCCGGCCGGAGAAGGGAGATCCGGTCACGATGGGGAAAGTCAGGATCGAAGTGGAAAAACAGCACGCGAGCGTCATCGAAGCCGCCGCCTCGGGCGCGGGGGACGGACTCAAGCTCGCCCTCAACGTGGCGGCGATGCTTCTGGCGTTTATCGCCCTCATCGCCCTCCTGAACGCGCTCCTTGGCTGGGCCGGGGGAGCGACAGGGCTCAACGCGTTCTGCCAGGCGCAGTTCGGGAAGCCCCTCTCGCTTGAGCTCCTCTTCGGCCTCGTCTTCCAGTTCGTGGCCTATGGGATCGGCGTCCCGTGGCACGACGCCCTCAACGTCGGCAGCCTGATGGGGTTGAAGCTCGTCGTGAATGAGTTTGTCGCCTACCTGAAGATGGCGGACGCGATATCCGCGCACCAGCTCTCCGAGAAATCGATTGTCATCGCGACGTACGCCCTCTGCGGCTTCGCGAACTTCTCCTCCATTGCGATACAGATCGGCGGCATCAGCCCGCTTGCCGAAAACCGGCGGAGCGATATCGCCCGCCTCGGCCTGATGTCGGTCATGGGGGGGACGATCGCGACCTGGATGACGGCATGTATCGCGGGACTTTTCGTCAACTGACATAAACCCTGAACCCGCTCTCCCCATGACAGCACTCTCTCCCTCGTCCCGCTACCGCTGGTTCGCCCTGGGCGACCTGAACGGCTTTTTCGGACTCATGTTCGACAACCTGACGGTCCTCTCGTTCCTCGCGGGGATACTGATCGTCGTGTTTAGATTCCCCGCCGACATCGTCTACACGAGGATGTTCCCGGGGACCGCATTCGGGGTCCTCTTTGGAGACCTCGCCTATACCTGGATGGCCTTCCGCCTCGCCCGGAAGACCGGGAATCGCGAAGTGACAGCAATGCCCCTCGGGCTCGACACCCCCTCCACGATCGGCATCGCGCTTGTGGTGCTCGGCCCGTGTTTCATCGCGATGAAAGCGAGGGGGATGGGGGAGCGGGAAGCGGCGATGATGACGTGGTACGTCGGGATGGCCACGATGGTCATGATCGGCGTTCTCAAAGTCATCCTCTCGTTCTTCGGGCGCTGGATCCAGAACATCGTCCCCCAGGCCGGGCTCCTCGGATCGCTCGCGGGAATCGGGCTCGCGCTCATCGGCCTCGTCCCCCTTGTCGACATATTCGGGATGCCTCTTGTAGGCCTGATCGCGCTCGGGCTTGTCCTGTACACGCTCGTCGCGGAAATACCCCTTCCGAAGAACATCCCCGGCGTGTTTGCGGCGGTCGCCCTGGGGACGGTCCTGTACTACGCCTTCGGGCCGTCCGGGATGATCGGAGGGGGGTACAGCTCCCCGCCGTCGCCCGATTTTCATTTCGGTCTGCCCGTGCCGACGCTGGCGTTCATCGGCGGGATTGTTCCGGCGCTGACGTACCTCCCGATCGCGATTCCGTTCGGGATACTGACCGTGGTGGGGGGGATCAACGTGACGGAAAGCGCCCGCGTCGCGGGCGATGACTACAATACGCGCGACATTCTCCTGACGGAGGCGGCGGCGACGCTTATCGCGGGGATCACCGGAGGGGTCGCACAGTCGACGCCGTATATCGGCCAGCCCGCGTACAAACACATGGGATCCCGTGCGGGGTACACGGTCCTGACAGGCCTCTTCATCGGCATAGGCGGGATGTTCGGGTTCGTCTCTTTCATCGTCGAGCTCATACCGCGCGCCGTGCTGGCGCCCATACTCGTGTTTGTCGCGATCGACATCATCGTCCAGTCGTTCCACGCTTCCCCCGTGCGGCATGCTCCCGCCGTGGCGTTTGCATTCTTCCCGACCCTGGCGCGTCTGCTGGCGATAAAACTGGGGAACCCCGATTTCGTGCCGCCGGAAAACTTCGCGCGGCTGATGGAGGCGCCCGGGAGGGCCCTCCCCGAGCTCCTTGTGACCGTTGCGCTCGGCAACGGGTTCATTGTGACCGCAATGCTCTGGGGCGGGTTTCTTGCAGTTCTGATTGACAGGCGGGTCCGTGCGGCGGCGGCCTATCTTCTCATACTCGCGCTTCTGGCGTTCTTCGGGGTCATCCACTCGGCGTCGCCGGATGGTCTCATGTATCTGCCGTGGACGCTCGCGGGCCTGGCGCGGCAGATCCCGTACCAGTTTGCCGCGGCATACGGCGCGCTCGCTCTGCTGCTTCTTGCGCTTTCATTCACGCCGCAGAGCAAACAGCCGCCGCTCCGCGCGTAATCCGCACGGGCCTCGCCCGGAGGACTCCTTTACTGTGCGTCGAGTATCTGCCGCACCTCTGTCAGGACCTTGCGCATCTCATAGGGCTTTTGCATGAACGCCCGGACCCCCGAGCGGAGCGCATCCGCCCGCAGCTCCGGCTCCATGTATCCGCTTGCGAGTATCGCTCTGACGGATGGGTCGATGGCTTTCATGGCGATGTAGACCTGGTCGCCGCTCATCCTGGGGAGCCCGACGTCGCTTATGACGAGCGCGATCTCGTTTCTGTGGTTCCTGAACGTCTCGAGAGCTCCGCTTCCGTCCGCCTCCGCGAGGACCGTGTACCCGGCCTCCTCGAGCGTTGAGCGGAGAAGTTCGCTCAATTCCTCCTCGTCCTCCACGATGAGTATCGTTTCAGTCCCCGCCCCGCCTCCGGCGGGGCAGGCCTCGACGGTGTCAGGCTCTGCACTCTCGATCGCGGCCGGCATCACCGGAAGATAGATCGAGAACGTCGATCCCTCCCCCGGACGGCTGTCGACGTGGATGAACCCGCGATGGCTCTCGACGATCCCGAAGACGACCGCCATCCCCAGCCCGGTTCCCCTTCCGGGTCCCTTCGTGCTGAAGAAAGGTTCGAATATCCGGCGCCGTGTCGTCTCGTCCATCCCCGTACCGGTGTCACTGGCCCGGATCTCGGCGTACGAACCCGCGTCGGCGAGCGGAAACCTGTTCTTGACCTCTTCGTACGGCGCCGTCCGGGTCGTGATGGCGAGCGTCCCCCCGTGCGGCATGGCGTCGCGGGCGTTCACGCAGATGTTCAGGAGCACCTGGTGGATCTGCGTGGCGTCGGCGACGACGGAGGGGAGTCCCTCGGCCAGATCCGTGGTTATCGCGATGTTTTTCGGCAGCGTCTCGTCAAGGAACTTCCGTATCTCGCGCACGACGTCGTTCAGCCTGACGGATTCCCTGCAGCCTTCGTCCTTCCGTGCGAACGTGAGGAGCTGGCGGACGACGCCGGCCGCGCGTTCCGCGGCCTTCGTGATCGCCGCCATCGACAGGGCGTTCCGGGCGGGGTCCGCCGGCCCGTGCTCCATGAGTGAAAGGTGTCCGAGGATGATCGCCAGCAGGTTGTTGAAGTCGTGCGCGATTCCTCCTGCAAGCGTGCCGATGCTCTCCATCTTCTGTGCATGGAGTATCTGCCCCTCCAGGATTTTTCGCTCGGAGATATTCTCGTACATCCCGTACACGCCGACGTGCTTCCCCTCGATAAGTATGGGATACCCTGTGATGTGGACGTCGACGTCGCTCCCGTCCCTGCGGCGACGGACGGTTTCCCGGGAGACGGCGGTACCCCGCTGGCTCGTCGTGCTGAGAGAGCGGGCTTCCTCCAGGAGCTCCGGCGGAACGATGATGTCGTTGATGTTCCGCCCCCGGATCTCCGGGCCGGCGAACCCGAACATCTCCTGGAACGACCGGTTGACGCTCACGATGCAGTCCCGTGTGTCCATGAGCGCGATGCCGGAGGGGGAATCCTCGAAGAGGCGCTGAAAGTACGCCGTCTGCGACACGAGCGCCTCATCGGCTCGCTTTCTGTCGATCGCGTGCGCGATCTGCGAGGAGACATATTCAAGAATCTCGAGCTCCTGCGGGCCGTAGGCCGCGGGGTCTTCGTAATGCTGGACCGCCATCACCCCGATGACGTTCCCCTCGATGACGAGCGGCACGCCCAGCCATACTGCGGACGGCTTCCCGATGAGCTCCGCTTCACCACGCTCGATGAGCTCGTTGAATCTCGCTTCCGTGGCAAGAAGCGACGTGCCCGTCCGGAGCACGTATTCGGTCAGTCCCCGTTTCAGCTTCTTGGGGGCGGCGGGGGGGTCAAATTCATCCGCGAAATAGGGGAACGAGAGGATCTCCTCCTTCCGGTCGAAGAGCGCCACGTAGAAATTCTTCGCCTCCATGATCTCGGCAACGATGAGATGGATGGATCCGCACAGCTCCCGTATTCCGCGCGCGCTCCCCGCCGCCTGCGCGATCTTGTAGACGGCGTGCTGGACCTTTTCCGTCTTTCTCCGCTGGATCACCGCCCCCAGCATGCTGGAGAGCGACGTGAGGGCGTCGGTCTCGAGAACCGACCAGGTCCGTTCCGAGTGACAGTCGTCGCACCCGATAAATCCCCACCAGACGTTCCCCGCGAAGATGGGGACGGCAATCAGGGAGCGGACGTTCCCCGCGCGGAGGAATGCCTGCTCCTCCCCGGGAAATCCCTCCCTTTCCCCGTAGATGACGTCCCCGCCGCCGAGGACCTCGCGCCACCGTGAATGGGCGGGGGAGGTGAAGCTGATCCGGCGTATCGCTGTATCGCTTTCTTCCGTCCCGTCATGCGTCCAGGCGAACCGCCGCCTTGCGACGAGCGTCCCTTTCTCCTCCTTCGCATTCTCGAATATATATGTCCTGTCGACCCGCATGACTCTTCCGACCCGCTTCAGGATGTCGTCGATCGTCGACTCAGGCTCGGGCGACTTCAGGAACTGCTCCGCCGCGTCCCTGACGATTTTGAGTATTGCGTCCCGGCGCGCGACCGCTTCTTCTCCTTTTTTCCGCTCACGGGTATCACGGATGATGATAAGGTCCGCCGCCCTCCCGTCATACTGGGTGAGCCCCGCGTTCACCTCGACGGGGAGGGGGCGTCCGTCCGCCCTCAGGAGTATCGTGTCGTACGTCGAGGGGACGGGAAGCCCCTCCAGCCTGCGCCTGTAGTTCTCGGAGAGTTTCCTGGCTTCGTCCGGGTGGATATACTGCGTGAACCCGGTTCCAATTACCTGCGCGATCGGGCCTCCGAAGAAGTCCGCGAGAACGGGGTTCAGGTACTTGATGATGCCGTCCTGGATGACCGCGATGCCGTCATGTGCCCGCTCGACGAAGTTCCTGTATTTTTCCTCGCTCTCCTGGAGTCTCCTCTCCGAGAGTTTGAGGTCCGTGATGTCCACCGCCACGCCGAGTATGCTCGGCGTCCTCTCGGGCCCGAAATGAAAAGGGATCTTCGTTGTATGGAGAAACCGGACATTCCCGCGGGAGTCGGTGAAAGGCTCCGCGGAGATTGTCCTGGGTTTTCCCCCCCTGATAACTGCGAGATCGTCATCGTGAAAGTGCTTTGATTCCTCCGGTGTGGCGGAGAAATCGGTATCGGTCTTCCCGAGGCCTTCCTCGACGGTGGTGCCGTATGCCTCCGCGATCGCCTTGTTCATCAGGAGGAATTTGCTCTCCTCGTCCTTGGCGAAGACGAAATGGGGGACGAGGTCAATCACCTGCCGGAGGAACTTCTCACTCTCCCTGAGTGCCTCCTCGGCCCTCGGGGGGGGGACGGAGGGGTGATTGGCTGACCGCTTCAAATCTCGAGTTTTCATGGCTCCCGGCGCGCAGAAATGTCCATAGATAGAGCAAAATATGATGCAATTTGCACGCCATGCCTGCGCTTATGCATCGAATGACAGATATCCACCCGCATTCTCCCTCAGGAAGCGCTCGTGAGGGTTCAAGAGGAGGGCATTTCGACTGCATCGTGGTCAATAGTGACCTTCTGTGCGGGGCAGACGCGCCATCTTTATCTTCTTTTTACAGGACCCGCCCCTCTCTTTACACACCGTTGATTGCGTCCGGCCATCTGTTTTGCAAGATTGATCCGCCCCGCAATGGGGGAAAATGACGAAATTCACGATCGGATCGGATCCGGCATGATAGTCAAACATACAATCACGTCTCTCATCGCGCTTCTCCTCCTCACGGTCATCACCGGCGTCCTCTATCCCCTCCTGGTGACCGGCATCGCGCAGGTTGCATTCCCTGCAAAGGCGAACGGAAGCCTCCTGACAGTCCGGGGGAAAACCGTCGGATCGGTGCTGATAGGCCAGCCGTTCAGCGATCCGAAGTACTTCTGGAGCCGTCTGTCTGCGACAGCCCCCTACCCGTTCAACGCCGGCTCATCGACAGGATCGAATCTGGGCCCGACGAATCCCGCTCTCCTGGATGAAGTACAGGGGCGCCTGACGGACCTGAGGAAGGCCGACTCTCTGAACGCGCTTCCTGTTCCCGTCGACCTCGTCACCTCTTCGTCGAGCGGTCTTGATCCCGATATCAGTCCCTCCGCGGCGGCATACCAGGTCGGCCGTGTCGCGCGCGCACGGGGCATAGGTGAAGACGCCGTTCGCGCCCTCGTGGACGCGAACACGCGGGAGAGGACGTTCGGGCTTCTCGGGGAGCCCCGTGTGAACGTGCTCGCGCTCAACCTCGCCCTCGATGAGAGCGCCGCCTGGAAGGGAGGGAAATGACGATGGACTACATATGCATGGGCATTCTCGTCCTCTTCTCCGTCGCGACGTGGGCGCTGATGAGGATATGCGAGATCCCCGAAGAACGGAAACCTGGAGGGAACTCATGAACTGGATCTATTGCATTTCCGGAGTCATTGCGCTCGGGTTGCTGATCTACCTTTTCATCGCACTTCTCAGACCGGAGAAATTCGAATGACGCCGAACGGCTTCCTGCAGATTGGCCTGTATCTTGCCGTCCTCGTGGCGCTCGTGAAACCGCTGGGGGCATTCATGGCCCGCGTGTACAAGCGCGAGAAGACGTTTCTCGATCCGGTGTTCGGCCCGCTGGAGAGGCTCATCTACCGCCTCGCGCGCATCGACGCTGCCCGGGAGATGGACTGGAAGGAAAACGCGGTGGCGATGCTTCTCTTCAATGCGGCCGGGTTCCTCCTCGTCTATCTCATGCAGCGGGTGCAGCACCTGCTCCCCCTGAATCCGGAAGGGATGGGGCCCGTGAGTGCCGATTCCTCGTTCAACACCGCTGTCAGTTTTGTGACGAATACGAACTGGCAGGGATACGGCGGCGAGACGACGATGAGCTACCTCACCCAGATGGCCGCGCTCACGGCCCAGAATTTCATCTCCGCGGCCACGGGCATGGCGCTCCTCGCACTCATCATCCGGGGATTCGCGCGCCACAGCGCAACGACCCTCGGAAACTTCTGGGTCGACATGACCCGGAGCACGCTCTACATCCTTCTCCCTCTTTCGATCGTCTTTGCGGTCGTTCTTGTCTCCCAGGGGGTGCCGCAGAATTTCTCCCCCTACGCGCACGCGCAGTTCGTCGACCCCCCCCGGGATACGAGCGGCGCGTTTGTGAAGGAACAGGTTATCGCGACGGGTCCCGTGGCGTCGCAGATTGCGATAAAGCAGCTCGGGACGAACGGGGGCGGGTTCTTCAACGCGAACTCGGCGCACCCCTTCGAGAATCCCACGCCGCTCACCGATTTCCTTGAGGAGCTGGCAATCCTCCTTATTGCGGCCGCGCTCTGTTACACGTACGGGCAGATGGTGGGGGACACGCGCCAGGGGTGGGCGCTCCTGGTGGCGATGACCCTTATCCTGGTTGCGATGCTCGGCGTGTGCTACTGGGCGGAGGGGGCTCCGAACGTGCTTCTGAACGGGCACGGCATCGACCAGTCCGCGGGGAACATGGAGGGGAAGGAAGTGCGGTTTGGGGTGGCGAACTCCGCGCTCTGGGCGACGGTGACGACCTCAGCGTCCAACGGCTCCGTCAATGCCATGCACGACTCTTTCTCCCCCCTTGGGGGGATGATCCCCCTCATCGCCATGCACCTCGGCGAAGTGGTCTTCGGCGGCGTCGGTTCGGGGCTCTACGGCATGCTCGTGTTTGTCATCGTCGCGGTATTTGTCGCGGGACTCCTGGTCGGGAGGACGCCGGAGTATCTGGGGCACAAGGTCGAATCGTTCGAGATGAAGATGGCGTCGCTCCTTATACTCATCATGCCGATTACGGTTCTTCTCTTGACCGCGCTGGCCGTCGTCACGTCCGACGGGAGGGGGGCGATCGCGAACCCGGGTGCCCACGGGTTCAGCGAGATCCTGTATGTCTTCACGTCGCAGGGGAACAACAACGGGAGCGCATTCGCGGGGGTGTCGGTGAACACTCCCTTCTACAACATCATGGGAGCCGTCGCCATGCTCATAGGCCGCTACTGGCTGGCGATCCCTACGCTTGCGCTGGCCGGTGCGCTCGCGCGCAAAAAGCTGGTTCCCGCAGGCGAAGGGACGCTGCCGACGCACACGCCGCTCTTCGTCTTCTGGCTCATCGCCGTCGTGCTGATTGTCGGCGCGCTCAATTTTCTGCCGGCGCTGGCGCTCGGGCCCGTCGTGGAATATTTCATGATGATCCATTAACAGGGTGAAGAATGACTTCTGAGACTGACGCGCTGAGAAAACCGCTTGGCCTGACCGGGGAGATGTACCGCAGGGCGCTCATGGATTCGCTGAAAAAACTGAACCCGCAATGGATGATGCGCAACCCCGTCATGTTCGTCGTCGAGGTCGGGAGCGTCCTGACGACCGCGCTCTGGATACAGGCGCTTGCCGGCCACGGAGAGGCCCCGGCCTGGTATATCGGGTTTGTCTCTCTCTGGCTCTGGTTCACCGTCCTGTTTGCGAACTTCTCCGAGGCTCTTGCCGAGGGGCGCGGCAAGGCGCAGGCCGAAGGCCTCCGCCGTGCGCGGCGGGAGACGATGGCGAAGCGGCTGAAGGACCCCCGACACGGTGCGGCATCCGAGCCGGTTCCCTCCACTTCGCTGAGGAAAGGGGACGCGTTTCTCGTCGAGGCGGGGGACGTCATCGCGGCCGACGGAGAGGTGATCGAGGGGATCGCCTCGGTGGATGAAAGCGCGATCACCGGCGAGAGTGCTCCCGTCATACGGGAGTCGGGGGGGGACCGGAGCGCGGTGACGGGAGGGACGCGGGTCCTTTCCGACTGGCTCGTCATTCGGCTGACCGCCGAACCGGGAGGGGGGTTCCTTGACAGGATGATAAAGCTGATCGAAGGGGCGAAGCGCCAGAAGACGCCGAACNNGCCGAACGAGATCGCTCTCAACATCCTCCTTGCCGCGTTCACGATCATATTCCTCGTCGTGTGCGTTACCCTCCTTCCCTTTTCGCTCTTCAGCGTGCAGGTGGCGGGGCACGGCGCGCCCGTCACGGTGACGGTCCTCGTCGCGCTCCTCGTCTGCCTGATTCCGACGACGATCGGGGGGCTCCTCGCGGCGATAGGCATCGCCGGAATGGACAGAATGATACGTCACAACGTGATTGCCACATCGGGTCGCGCTGTGGAGGCGGCGGGCGATGTCGACGTCCTCCTTCTCGACAAGACGGGGACCGTGACGCTCGGGAACCGCATGGCGACGGAGTTCACCCCCGCCCCCGGCGTGGCGAGGGAGCGGCTGGCCGACGCGGCGCAGCTCGCTTCTCTTGCCGACGAAACCCCGGAGGGGCGGTCGATCGCAGTCCTTGCCAAGGAGCAGTACGGCCTCAGGGGGCGCGAGGTCAGGGAGATTGCCGCGCGTTTTGTTCCGTTCAGCGCACAGACACGGATGAGCGGGGCCGACATACAGGCGGAGAATACCGCGTTCAGGAGAATAATCCGGAAGGGGGCCTCCGAGGCCATACGCGCATTCGTGGAAGGGGAGGGGGGGACATTCCCCCCTGCGGTTCTCCAGATTGTTCAGGACGTGAGCCGCAGCGGGGGAACCCCCCTTGTCGTGGCTGAGAACGCCGAGGTCCTCGGCGTCATACACCTCAAGGACATCGTCAAGGGGGGGATCAAGGAGCGATTTGCGCATCTCCGCTCGATGGGGATACGGACGGTGATGATCACCGGCGACAATCAGCTCACCGCCACCGCGATCGCCGCGGAAGCGGGGGTCGACGACTTCCTCGCGGAAGCGAAGCCGGAGGACAAGCTCCGGCTCATACGGGAGTATCAGAAGGGGGGACGCCTCGTCGCGATGACAGGGGACGGGACGAACGACGCCCCCGCGCTCGCGCAGGCGGACGTCGCGGTCGCGATGAACACCGGTACGCAGCCCGCCCGCGAGGCGGCGAACATGATCGACCTCGACTCCAACCCGACGAAGCTCATGGAGATCGTCGAGATCGGTAAACAGCTCCTGATGACGCGGGGGACGCTGACGACGTTCAGCATCGCAAACGATGTGGCGAAGTACTTTGCGATAATCCCGGCCGCGTTTGCGACGACGTACCCGGCGCTGAACGCGCTGAACATCATGCATCTTGCCTCCCCGGAGAGTGCGATACTTTCCGCCGTCATATTCAACGCGCTGATCATCGTCGCGCTGATCCCCCTGGCGCTGCGCGGCGTGAAATACCGCCCTGTGAGCGCCGTGCAGCTTCTCCGGCGCCACCTGTTTATTTACGGGTTCGGCGGCCTTGTCGCCCCGTTTCTGGGGATAAAGGCGATCGACATGCTGATGGCCGCACTCGGGTGGGCGTGAGGTCCCGTCGCCGGTGGGGTCGGTTGAATGTTGACCCCGTTTTCTCTATCCTGGTCCCGGGCCTGATCCCGGGCCTGATCCCGGGCCCGGCTCCGGGCCTCGCCAGGAGGCCGTGCCATGAGTCCCACGCCATGAACCGCGTCGACGATGGATTTCCCTGAAGACAACCGCCCCGATCCCGACGCCCTGCTGCAGTCCATCCGGCGGACGGAGGAGACGGAATCAAAGGCGAAGCTGAAGATCTTCTTCGGGATGTCCGCGGGGGTGGGGAAGACCTACGACATGCTGAAGGCGGCACACGACGCGAAGGCCCACGGGATCGACGTCGTCGTGGGCATCGTTGAGACACATGGCCGCAGCGAAACGGAAGCCCTCCTCGAAGGCCTCGTGATCCTCCCCCGGAAAACCGTCGAGTACCGGGGGACCCGGATCGACGAGATGGACATTGACGCGATACTCGCCCGCAGGCCGAAGCTCGTCCTTGTCGACGAGCTGGCGCACACGAATGCTCCGGGGTCCAGGCACGCGAAACGCTACATGGATGTCGGGGAGATACTCGACAGCGGGATCGACGTCTATTCCACGCTCAATGTCCAGCACATTGAGAGCCGGGCGGACGCGGTCGCGCAGATTACGGGGACCGTCGTACGGGAGACCGTCCCGGATTCCATCCTCGAGCGGGCGGACGAGGTCGAGTTGATCGACATCTCCCCCGATGAGCTTCTCGCCCGTCTGGCGGAGGGGAAGGTGTACTCGCCCGACCGCTCGAAAAAGGCAGTCGAGAGCTTCTTCCGGCTGGGGAACCTCACCGCCCTCCGGGAAATGTCTCTCCGTCTCACGGCGGAGCGGGTGGACCGGCAGCTCCGCGATTACATGCGGACGAACCGGATCCCCGGGCCGTGGAAATCCGGCCAGCGGCTTCTTGTCGGTATGAGCGGGAGCCCGCACTCGGTGCATCTCATCCGATGGGCGCGGCGGATGGCGTTTACGCTGGATGCCTCCTGGTTGGCCGTGCATGTTGAGTCGTCCGCAACTCCCAGCCAGGCAGAGAAGGATCTCCTTGCGAAAAACATCAAGCTGGCCCGCGAGCTAGGGGCCGAGATCGTCACGACCGCCGATGAGAACGTCGGCGACGCGCTCATACGCGTGGCCCGCCAGGAAAACTGCACGCAGATCCTTATCGGCAAGCCCCGTCCGGGGACGTTTCAGAAATCTGCGCGGCTCCTCCAGGAGCTCATCGACAAGAGCGGCGACCTGGATGTGCACGTCATCGGGGGCGAAGGGGATGCGAAACCCGGGCGCCGGCTTGCGAGCCTTCTCGAAGCACACTCCGGAGTCCGCCAGTACATCGGTGCCGGGGCCGTCCCTCTCCTTGTCGCGGCGGCGTGTTTTCCGCTCAAGGACCTGATCGAGTACCAGACGGTCTCGCTCATCCTCCTGTTCACCGTGGCGCTGCTCCCCCTCAGGTTCGGCATGGGGCCCGTCCTCCTTGCGGCGGCGATGAGCGCGATCGCATGGGACTTCCTTTTCATCCCTCCGGTCTTCACGTTTTCGGTCAGCCGCGTGCCGGACATACTGATGCTCCTGATGTATTTCTGCATCGCCCTCGTCCTCGGCGTCCTCACCTCCAGGACGCGCGCGCAGGAGCGGGCCGTGCGCATCAGAGAAGGAAGGGCGGTTGCCCTGTATACGCTCTCAAGGGACCTCTCCCTGGCGCGGACAAAGGACGCCGTCGCGGAGGCGGCGGTCGCCAACATAAAGAAGTTCTTCGACGCGGATGTCGTCCTCTGTCTCGGGCAGACGGACGGCGACATATTCACCGCCCCGCATCCGGCGAGCACGCTTGCGGTGACCGGGAAGGATCTCAGCGTGGCCGCGTGGGTCTACTGGAACGAAAAGCAGGCGGGACGGTTCACCGACACGCTCCCATCCGCGTCCGCCACATATTACCCCATGTCGGGTCCTCGCTATCCCCTGGGGGTTCTCGGCGTGAGTCTGAAGGGGGACGCGAAGCTCTCCATCGACCAGGAGACGCTTCTTGAGAATTTCATACGCCAGATCGCTTCCGCCGTGGAACGGGAGACGCTGAACGATATCACGAAGAAGGCGGTCGTTGTCGAGGAGTCCGAGAAACTGTACAAGACCCTTTTCAATTCCATCTCGCACGAGATGCGCACTCCCCTCTCGGCGATCATCGGGGCGTCCGAGACGCTCCTGGACGACGCCGTGTCGGAGCGCGCGTCGACCCGTCACGAGCTGACGCGTGAAATCCATGACGCCGCAGCCCGGTTGAACCGGCTCGTCGAGAACCTCCTGGACATGACGCGTCTGGAATCGGGGCTCATCCGCCCGAAGCTCGAGTGGTGTGACGTGCGCGATCTGATCAATTCCGCGGTCGCAAAAACGGCGGCGGAGCTCTCCGGGTTCCGCGTCGGGATCGACACGCCGGGCGACATCCTTCTCATACGTATCGACTTTGCGCTCATGGAGCAGGTGCTGACAAACCTTCTCCTGAACGCCTCGTTTTACACCCCCGCCGGCTCGGAAATCCTCGTGCGCGCCGCCGGAGACGGCAATGAATGCGAGATCACTGTCGCGGACAACGGTCCCGGACTCCCGCCCGACGCACTGGAGAAGGTCTTCGACAAATTTTTCCGCGTTCCCGGGAGCAGGACCGGGGGGACGGGGCTGGGGCTCTCCATTGCGAGGGGGTTCGTTGAAGCGCACAGGGGAACGATAAAAGCGGAAAACCGTCCCGGGGGAGGACTCCGGTTCGTCATCAGGCTGCCGCTGGAAAAATATCCCGTCCCCGAATCCCGATGAGCGTGTCGTCAGCATCGCCTCCGGTCCTCATTATCGAGGACGAGCCTCAGATCAGGCGCCTGCTCCAGCTCACGCTGGAATCGAACGGGTTCAGGGTGCATCAGGCCTCAAGCGGCGGGGATGGGCTTGCGCGGAGTGCGACCGATCGCCCCGAGGCCGTCGTCCTCGACCTCGGCCTCCCCGATATGGACGGCATCGAAGTGCTGAAGCAGATCCGGAGCCGCTCCACCGTCCCTGTGCTGATACTCTCGGTGCGGAACTCGGAGCAGGACGTGATCTCCTGCCTGAACGCGGGAGCCGACGACTACCTGATGAAGCCTTTCCGGCAGGGGGAGCTCGTCGCACGAGTGAAGGCGGCGATCCGGCACAGGCAGCAGCCGGAGACGAGGGGGGCCATCATTGCGGGACCGGTGACCGTTGATCTTGACGCGCGCGTCGTGAAACGCCGGGGAGAGATTGTCAGGCTGACGGGGACGGAATATGCGCTCCTCGCGCTGTTCGTAAGGAATGCAGGGAGGGTCCTGACCCACCGCTATATACTCGAACAGGTCTGGGGTCCGGCATACGCGGAGGAGTCGCAGTACACGCGCGTGTACGTGGGGCAGTTGAGGAAGAAGCTCGAAGACGACCCTGCGAACCCTCAGTTGATCGTCACGGAATCCGGCATAGGCTACCGGTTCGCGGTGTGAGGTGCGGCTTCCTCCGCGTGCCGCTCGATTGAAACAACAGTGCGCCCCCGTGCGGCGCGGAGCCTGATCGCGGTCTCGCGTTCTGAAATCTCAACGGCGAGCGCCGCGCGCCCGTCGACTGTGACCCGGGAACCTCTTCCGGGGATCCGGAGCGTCCACTCCGCCGCTCCCCCCTCCGACCCCATCTCGTAATCGATGTCCACGCAGAGCGTCTCTTCCCTGACGGCAGCGGCGAGGCTCATGACTCCCCCGGGGACCGGCGCCCTTCGCGCGGCGATCTCTTTTCCGGGGAGGAACCACTCCGCGGGGATCCCCGCGAAGAGTATCAGCTCCGGCGTGTCGCTCCCCGTGCTCCATATTTCCCTGACGAACGCCGACCGGATCGCAAACGCGATTTCCGCGGCTGCCCACCCGTGGTGCCCGTCTCCCATTGTTCCCCCCCCCGTCCCGGGGTGTATGGCTTCCGGGTAGTTCCATGTCGGTGAGGCGTGAGCGGCGACGTCTGTGAATATCTGCCAGAACTTCTCCCGCTCCCCCGCGTGGAGCCATGCCTGTGCGATCTGCAGCGTCAGGTAGGGGTTCTTTCCCGAGTGTATGAACTCCTGGAAAAAGAGCCCGTCGAGAAAATACCGGTCTGAGAGCGTTTCCAGCGTCCGCCGCATCCTCACGTCCCCCGGCCCGTACAGCTGCAGCGGGTACCACGGGGCGCAGGACCCAATCATGCCGCAGTCGACGCCCCGCGAAGGGCCTGCGGGTATCCCCTCGATCCCTTTTGCGTTCTGCGCGCCGGAGACTCCCCTCTCGATGTCGTCCATGTAGTCCCGGAGTTCCGCGCGCGCCCGTTCTTCATCCTGACGCTTCCCGGCGAGTCCGCAAAGCCTGGCGTACGCCCCGAGCCCTGCCGCGGACCACCAGTTGTCCCAGAAGTACCTGTCGGCAAGCCCGAGATGCTCCGCGCTCAGCCCCGCGGGCATGAGCCCGGGATAACCGGCATTCTCGCCGCTCTCTTCCCGCCTCTTCCGGGCGATCCATGCTGCCCCCCTTCCGAGGGATTCCATGATTCCCGGAACGAACGACGGATCCCCCGAGAGGACGGCATGCTGCCATACGGTCCAGAGAGCCTCCCCGTTTGAATCCCATTCCCCCTGCTGCGACCGGAAATATCCGGATCTCTCCTGCCTGGAAGGGAACGAAAGTATTACCGCGCGCGCATGCGCGTGGAACGCGAACGCATCGAGCGCCCGTATCATGAGCGCGGCATCACGGAACCAGAACTGATGATATGTCCACGGCCCCGGCGTGATCGAATCTCCGTCGGCAAGGAGAAGGAGCGTTGAGAGGGACGCGCGGAGGATCATGTTCACCCGTTCGTCGGGCGTCGTGAACTCCGCGCCGGATGCAAGAAGCCTCTCCCATGTCTCTTCCGCCTGGCGGACGTCCCCGCTCACGGCGTCCGTGCCGCAGAGCGGCACCGTGGCGCGAAACGTCCGGTTTTCACCCGGTGCGAGCCTCACCGCATACGATGCGTATCCGTTTGCGAGCCCCGCCGGGCACGCCGCTCCGAACGACTCTCCGGAAGCCCCGTCCGTCGAGGCGAATATCCGGGCGGAGTCTCCTCCTTCGTGATTCGAGCAGCGGACGGAGTCCGGCGGACCGGGGAGCGTGAAGCGTTCCGTCCCGTCCATGATGAATGCGTTCGTGGCGCCGTCAAACCTGATGTCGCGGAGGAGGCACGCCCCTTCGGCGTTGAACGGCCGGATGGCGAACGCGAGCGTACAGCTCCGGCTCTCCGCCCCGGCGTTTGTCACGGTCGCCTCCAGAACGAGCGTCGTTCCGTTCACGTACGCGGTCTGTCCGAGCGTGACGCCGCCGCACTCGAAGATCGTCGTGACGATCGGAAGACCACGCGTCAGCGTCTGCCGCACGTTCGCCGACAGGGAGGGAAAATACGCGACGTCCCCGCACTTGAGCCAGCACTCCGACGTCCATCTGTTCCGGTACGGCATCAATGCGCCTCGCGGGTCGACGACCGGCTCGTCCGGGCAGGAGGGGCTTCCGACCGCGGTCCAGTTTCTGCGCGTGACGTTGATCGAGAGTCCGAGATGGGAGCGGGGGATGAACCCGGCGTCGGCGGGGTCGAATTGCCGCGCAGCCCAGTAGGGGAAGACCCACCCGTCCAGGCTCTGCAGGAGCGTGAAGTTCAGAAGTCCGCGCGAGATCTGTATCGTGTTGAGCGGGATCAGTTCGGTCGGAAGCGTTTTCCTGTCCAGCCCGCTCAGCTCGTTGGCGGCCTGGAACATTCTGATCGCGGGCTCGGGTATCTTGAGCCCGGCGGCTATCCGTCTGACGAGGAGATCAAGTATGCGCGACAGGGGTGCGGGTCTTGTCATGGATGTTTGTGCCGGGCGCCAATATGGCGAATTCGGCGGGGAAACTCAACGATTTTGTATCATTTAACCCAGAGATAACAATGGCATAACACTCACGTAAGATACGATAGGTACATTGATGTCGTTAACTGAAGAGGTGCGCCATGAGATCATCGTTTTTTTTCATACTGTGCGTGCTCCTGTTTGTCGCCGAATTTATGACGCGGGGACTTCGCCACGCCCGCTGAAGCGTCTGTCGTCACACGAAAGGAACACACTGAACAGAAATGGAGATCCTCCCTTGAACAACCGGCCCGATCATGCCCGGCTCAGAATCGCGTATTTCGCCGGGACGATGCGACCCGGGCACGACGGCGTCACCCGTGTCCTCTACCGGCTTATCGACGCGCTCGGGGAGACGGGAATCGAGAGCATTTTCTTCTCACCCATTATTCCGCCTCCGGGAAGCCGGCCGGTCCCGATGTATGAAGTCCCCTCGGTCAGGTTTCCTCTCTATAAGGACTACCGGTTCGCCCTTCCGGGCCAGAAGCATTTCGAAGAGCAGATCGCCGCGTTCGATCCCGACGTCATACACATCAACAGCCCCTGCCCGCTCGGCCACGCCGCGGTCCGCTACGCCCGCCGTGCGGGGATACCGGTCGTCGCGACGTATCATACGCACTTTCCCAGTTACGCCAAGTACTACAAGATCAAGGCCCTCGAGACGTTCAGCTGGAACTATCTGAAAAGCCTCTACAACGACTGTGACCGCGTGTACGTCCCTTCCGAGCCGATCCGGAAGGAACTCCGTGCGCACGGGTTTTCGACGACGGAATTCCTGCCGCACGGCGTGGATACGGGGATGTTCAACCCTGCGTACAGGTCCGATGAATGGCGGAATCTTCACGGCGCCGGAGGAAAGACGGTCCTCCTCTTCGCGGGTCGTCTCGTATGGGAGAAGGACCTCAGGACGCTTGCGGAGGCGTACCGGATTATCACCTCGCGGAGGGACGACGCGCTCTTTGTCATGGCGGGAGACGGACCCGTGCGCGAAGAACTCGCCGCCATGATGCCCGGGGCGCTCTTCCTGGGTCAGCTTGACGGGTCGGCGCTCTCGGCCGCCTACGCGTCGAGCGATCTGTTCGTGTTCCCCTCCACAACGGAGACGTTCGGGAACGTGACGCTGGAAGCGATGGCCTCCGGGATACCGCCTGTCTGCGCCCGGGAGGGGGGGGCGTACGGGTTCGTGAAATCGGGAGCCACCGGACTCCTCGCCGAGCCGCGTGACGGCGAGGATTTCGCGCGGAAGGTCTCGTACATGCTCGACCGCCCGGAGGAGAGGAAAAAGATGGGGGCTGCCGCGCGTGCGTTTGCGTCCGGGCAGTCATGGGAACGTATATTCGACAGGCTTTTCGCGGGGTATGTCGACCTGGCGTCTTCGGGACGGGCCCGCAGGAGGAGGAGGAAGGCGGCATGATCGATTCGTTCACGATCGCGCACGTCGCCGATCTCCATCTGAGTGCCGAACACAAGCGTTTCAACCTGCGGCGGGCGCGGAGGCTCCTGGAGGAAATCGGACGCCGCCGCGTGGATCACGTCGTCGTGACCGGCGACATCGCCGCCGACGCCGACGGGAGGGAGCTTGAAATTGCACGGGGGCTTTTCCGGAACGCCGGGCTCCTGGAATCCGCAAGACTCTCCGTCGTCATCGGCAACCACGACGTGTACGGCGGTGTCCATATGCCGGAAGACATACTCACGTTCCCCCGGCGCTGCAGGCACACCGACTTCAACGCGAAAGTGGAGGAGTTCCGCGGGTATTTCCACGAGGCGTTCGACCGGTGCCTCTTCGGTTCACAGGCCAGGCCGTTCCCGTACGCGAAGGTGCTCGGTGACGTCGTGCTCGTCGGCGTGAATTCGGTGGCGCACTATTCGGCGGTGAAGAATCCCGTCGGGTCAAACGGCGAGGTCGGGGACGGTCAGTTCAAACGGATTCAGCAGCTTCTGGAGGCCCCGCAGCTCGCGGGGAAGAGGAAGATCGTTCTCATACACCACCATTTTCACAAGATCCCGCCCCCCGCTGAAGGGACGCTGCAGAGCGTCTGGGGGGCCATCGAGCGGCGTACGATGAAGCTGCACGGGAAGAAACGATTGTTTGAACTGTTCAGGCAGTGCAATGTCGCGCTCGTCCTCCACGGTCACGTGCATCTGAACGAGGAGTACACGCGGAAGGCGGTGCGCTTCATCAACGGCGGCGGATCTCTTCTCGGCCCCGACAGGGGAATGGCATTCAACCTCATCACCGTGGCACCGGGGTCGATTGAAAACCGGGTCATCGCGATTCCGGACGAACAGCCTGCCATCCCGTCCGGTCTCCGTGTCCCCCGCGTCCATCCTTCCGAACTTCAGCCGGCCGGCCGCCTCCAGGCAGCTTGAGACGTCGCGCGTTCTTTGCAAGACGACTCAAGCTGTCCCGCGTTCTTTCGCGGGACAGCGTAAACCGTGCCGCGTTCTCTCGCGTGACGGCGTAGTCTGTCCCGCGTTCTTTCGCGGGACAGCGTAAACCGATCCGCCCCCTTACTCTTCCGCCTTCTTCTTGAAGAAGAGGACGGGCCGTACGTCCGCGGTGCCGGAGACGATCTCCCATCCATCCATGCCAAGCTCGGCGATGAACCGTCCCACGGCATCGTCCTTGTTGTCGTCCGCCCGCGATTTGTCCTTCTTGATTTTCCGCGTCTCCATTCCCTGCGCGGAAAACCGGATGCATTCATGGCGGAGCGTGTCGACGTAGCAGAATTCCCAGCGATCCTGGCTCATGATTCCTCAGTTCCTCCTTTATTCTTCTTCGAGTTTCGCCGCCATCCGGAGCGCGTGATTTTTTGTCCTTGGATCGCTCGCGACCGTCGTCGGGAGCTCCGCTGCCGCCCTGAATGCGTCGATCGCCTCCTGGCGTTTCCCCTCTTCCTGGAGCACGAGCCCCAGCTCGAACCGGTGGCGGACGATGACGGGGGCTATCGCGATCGCCCTGCGGAGCGCGGCCTCCGCCTCCTCGAACCCGCCGTCGGGGAGCGATCCCAGGAACACGGTGGCGATCTGGCGCTCGAACCAGCCCACCTTCCCCAGTGCGAGGTAGAACGAACCGAGTATCGAATACGCGACGTCGTCGAGCGAATCGAGAGCGATCGCGCGGTCGAGTTCGCGCTTGATCTCGTTGCAGAGCCGGACTTTTCCCTTGCTCCCTTCGAACATCGCGATGTTCCCGAGCGCAGCCGCCTTCCATGTGTGCCCCTGTGCGATCGTCGAGTCGGCCCGTATGCACCGCTCGGCGTACGCCACTGCTGTCCGGTATGTCTCTTCCTTCCTCTCCCTTTCTGCCATGTCGCCCATGCAGACATAGAGCCTGGAGAGCCTCCAGAGGTACTGTGCGGAATCAGCCGCGGCGGCCAGCGCGGAATCGTATGTCTCTTCCGCTCTGGCGTATTCGAGGCGCGCGAATTCTTCGTCCCCCCCCATCATACCCGGAGTGGAAAGCGCCCCGCCGGCGGCGAGAAGCGCGACAATGAGGCCGGTCATGCGCCGGAAGTCCTTTCGGTCCCAGGGCTCTCGTCCGCCCGGGCGGGGGCGAAAGGCCTGAACGCATACAGCGTCTGTGAGAAATATCCGCGGGGGAAGTACGATGTGAGTCCGTACCCGGATGGTTTCCGGGGAGGGCGGACCACCGTGCCGAAAAGGTAGTCCCACACTGCCAGCTTCGTCCCGAAGTTGATTCCCCCCTCGGCGATTTCACGCGCATGATGCCACCGGTGCAGTTCGGGGCCGTTGAGGAGAAACCCTGCCCGCCCGAGCCGGACGTCGAGATTCGAATGAATGAACATCCCCCAGACGGCGTCGACCATCCCCTTGATCAGGGGGAGCTCCGGGGCGGCCCCCAGGAGCGTCATCGGGAGGAATTCGATGGTCTGGTTGATAAGGATCTCGAGCGCATGCGACCGGGTTCCCGCCAGCCAGTCGACTTCCCTGACCGAGTGATGGGCCTCGTGTATCCGCCAGAGGAGCGATGAGCTGTGCTGAAGCCTGTGGAAGAGGTAAATGTACAGATCGTGCGTCACGAGGAAGAATCCGAGCTGCGCCGCGAGCGGCCAGTCACTCACGATATGCAGGCGCGAGAACCCGGTGCCGCTGTCGATCCGGCGTATGATCATGCTGATGACGAGTGCGAGCACATAGCTCTGGACAAACGTGTACCAGATGAGGTCGGTCCAGAACCCGTCGCGGAATACCTTCTGGCCCCGGTCGTACGGAAACAACCTCTCCAGGGGAATGAAGAGTATAGCTGCCCCGGCGATGACGATCGGTGACAGGAGTTCAATGGCCATTGGGGGAAACCTGATGCAGTTCCATGGAAGCGTTCGCGGAGCGCACCCTGCGGAGCTTTATCCGCTGTCCCATCTCCGTCTCGTACACCCTCTTCACCCCGTCGCCCATCGCTTTTTCGATGTCCCGTATGTTGGACACGAGCCTCATGAACCCGCTGATTTCCACGGAGGCCGCCTGGTCACTCCCCCACATCGCGCGGTCGAGCGTGATGTGCCGTTCCACGAACGTCGCCCCGAGGGAAACTGCCGCCCATGTGGGGGAGAGGCCGACTTCGTGTCCGGAATACCCGATCGGGCAGTCGGGATACTCCCCCCTGAGCGTTTGTATGACTTTCAGGTTCAGCTCGCCGGGGGGACAGGGATACGTCGACGTCGAATGGGCGATCAGGAGGTTCTCGCGTCCGACGGCGGTGACCGCCTGGTCGATCTCCTCGCGCGTGGACATCCCCGTCGAGATGATGAGCGGCCTTCCGGTCCCCTTCTTTTTCAAAAGGAGCGTGGTATCCGTCAGCGACGCGGAGGCGGCCTTGTAGCACGGGGGGTCGAACTTCTCCATGAACTCGACGGCTTCCTCGTCCCAGCACGACGCGAACCAGAGTATCTCACGCTCGCGGCAGTACCTGTCGATCTCAACGTACTCGCTTTGCCCGAATTCCACCCGGCGGCGGTAATCGATGTACTTCATCCGCCCCCAG
This sequence comes from Ignavibacteriota bacterium, assembly GCA_003157485.1. Lineage (GTDB taxonomy): Bacteria > Bacteroidota > Ignavibacteria > UBA10030 > UBA6906 > Fen-1273. The sequence continues at coordinate 22,526 of PMJQ01000164.1, read as the reverse complement.
GGGGTGTCCCGCTCGATATCCCACTGATCGCGCGGGACGCAGAGTTCGGGCGTCCTTTTCTGGAATTTTACCGCGTCGCAACCGGCCAGCACGGCGCCGTCGATCAGTTTCCTGGCGATGGCAAGCGAGCCGTTATGGTTGATCCCGATTTCCGCGATGATGAAGACGGGTTCCCCCTCTCCGACGGCGTGGTGCCCGATCCGTACGCATGCGTTCGTCATGCTCGCACCTTCTGTGTTATTGTCGCGTGTGTGAATGTCATTGGCCCATTCCCTGGGGCGCCTTCCTTGGCGCCCCCTGGGGCGCCGTCGGCGCCCCCCTCGGCGCCCCCCCCTGCCGCAAGTCGATGAGCCAGTCGGCAAATTCACGGAATGCGCCCCTCCCTCCGGGAGTGCCGCAGAGGTAATGCACCGCACGTGCCACCTGCGGCATCGCGTCGGACGGCGCACCGGTCAGCCCTTCGTCCCGGATCGCCTCGATGATGCCGAGGTCGTTCACGTCGTCGCCGATGTACGCGATCTGGTGCGGCGCAAGCCGCGTGCTTGCCAGTATGTTTTCGAGATGGAGCCGCTTATCGTCGATCCCGAGGTACAGGAACCGCATCTTGAGCTTCTCCGCGCGCCTGCGGATGGAAGGGGAGGTTTCCCCCGTGATGATCGCCGTCTCTATCCCTTCCGTGCGGAGAAGGCGTACGCCCATCCCGTCCCGTATCGAGAACCTCTTAAAGACCTCGCCCGTGGGCCCGTAGTAGACCCCGGTGTCCGTGAGGACTCCGTCGTTGTCCGTAAGTACGAGCCGGACGGCCGAGGCGCGTTTCTTCAGTTCGCGGGCGCTCAAACGTCGTCCGTGCGCCCCTTTTCGCTTCCGCGTCACCATGCGGTCCAGCCTCCGTCGACGACGAGGTTTGCGCCCGTCATGTACGCCGATCCGTCCCCGGCGAGAAACACGATCGCCCCCCGGTAATCCGACGGAGCCGCCATCCGTCCGAGCGGCGTCCGGACCGAATATTGTTCGATGAAGAACCTCTCCTGCGAGTTTTCCACGCCGCCCGGAGAAAGGGCGTTGACGCGCACTCCCTTTGTTCCCCAGTACGCCGCGAGAAAGCGCGTGAACGCGAGAACCGCCCCTTTCGTCGCGGGATACGATGGGGTCTTGTAGAAACTCTGCGTCCCGTCCCGTTTCCTGTACAGTGACTGGTCGGGCGCAACGATCCCGTACGTCGACGCGATGTTGATGATGGAGCCGCGCCCCTGCTCCGCCATGACCGTCCCGAAGACCTGACAGCAGAGAAATGTCCCCGTGACGTTGACGTCGAACGATTTCTTCCAGAGCTCGAGCGGATATGATTCGAACCTCGACTGTTCCGCGGCCGAGGCGGGGTCCTCGAACTTGTCGTTGATTGCGGCGTTGTTGACAAGTATGTCGATCGATCCGAAATTCCGGAGGACGGCGTCTCGCGCTTCCCTGAGCGAATCCTCCCGCGTGACGTCAAGAGCGATGCCGATCGAGTCCCCCCCGTGCTTCGCCGCGGTTGCGCCGGCAAGTTCCGCGCAGGCCCACCCGTCCAGGTCGGCCGCCACGACCCGCGCGCCGGCCTCCGCAAGGGCCGAACAGTGTTCGCGCCCGAGAAGCCCGAGCGCCCCGGTCACGATGGCTGTCCTCCCCCGGAGCGGAAACTGCTCCATCAAGATCGCCCTCCCGCCGGGACCGCGGGCTTCGTGTTGAAATTTCCCGTCCGTCGGAAAACCGGGTCGACAGGGATCCCACGGAGCGCCGCTGTGACCCCCCCGTTTCTGACCGCATCGTGCACCAGGGGAAGCGCCTCCCTGTATGCGTCGAGCGTTGCGGCGACGTCGGCATCCGTGTGGGAGAAGCTCATGTTGTGCGACCCTCCCCAGAGTATCCCCCGTTTGAAAAGCTCCTGCTGGAGGAGCGATTTCAGTTGGAGGGGGTTCCCGGCGCTTCCGTCGAACGTCACGAGCGTCCTGCAGTCCATCCCGGTGCACCGCGTGTACTCCATCCCGATCTCCGACGCAATCGCGTTGTATCCCTCCCGGAGTTTCTTCCCCTGACGGTGAAGCGCCGCGGGGACGTTCCGTGTGCGTATCTCGGTGATCGTTGCCTTCGCCGCGGCGAGCGAAAGGGCCTCCCCGCCGAACGTCGTGAAGAAGAAGACGTCCTTCTCGCAGAGCGTCATGATCTCTTCACACCCCGCAAGGACCGCGATCGGCATCCCGTTGGCGATCGCCTTGGAATACGTCATGAGATCCGCCCTGACGCCGAAATATTCCTGCGCGCCCCCCGCGGCGAGACGGAACCCCGTCCACATCTCGTCGAATATGAGGACGACGCCCCGCTCCGTGCACACATCCCGGAGTTTCGCGAGAAAGTCCTCCTTCGGCGGCTCGAAGACGACAGGTTCGAGTATGACGCACGCGGTGTCGTCGTCCACCCCGTCGATGACGGAATTGATGTCGTTGTAGTTGAACGTATAGGTGAGGTCCTGTACCGCGCGGGGGATGCCGGCGTTACGGTCCGTGACGGCGATATACCAGTCGTGCCATCCGTGGTACCCGCAGCAGAGCACCTTGCTTCTCCCCGTGTACGCGCGGGCGAGCCGGACCGCCGCGGATGTGACGTCGCACCCGGTTTTGCTGTACCGCACCATTTCCGCACCGGGAACGGCCTCGCGTATGAGCTCCGCCACCTCCACCTCAAGCGGGTGCATCATGGAGAACGTGATCCCGTCCCTGAGCTGTTCCGCTATTGCGCGGTCCACGGAGTCATAGCAGTAGCCGAGCGAGAGGGGGCCGATCCCCATCTGGTAGTCGATGAACTCGTTCCCGTCGACGTCCCACACGCGTGAGCCCTTCCCCTTGCGAAGATATTTTGGCGCGATCCCCCGGACGTACTGGCCGGGACCTTTTGCGAGTGTCTGCGTGGCCCCGGGGATCAACTGTCTGGCGCGCTCATACAGCGCGTCGGAGTTGTCGATGCGGGGGTAATCGGCGTTTTTCCCGACTTTGTTCGGCATGACCTGTTAACCCTTGTTGTCCTGGAATGCGTTTAGAATTTTTTCTGCGATCTGCGGGCCCGTAAAGCCCTCCGCCGCGAGGACGGGGTCCAGGAGCCCCGGCGTGAACCACCCATCGAGCGCTATCGGGAGGTGGTGCGCTCTGGTTCGGGCGCGGTCGAGCACCTCGGCGACAATCGTCGCGAGGCCCCCGGTCAGGAAGTGATCCTCCACCGTCACGAGGAGGCGCGTCTCGCGCGCCCCCCGGAGGATCTCTTCCTGGTCGACGGGCTGAAGCATACGCATGTTGACGACCCTCACGGAGAGTCCCTGCTCGCGGAGGAGGGGGAGCGCGCGCATCACCTCCCGGAGGAGGAACCCGTGCACGAGTATCGCGACGTCGCTCCCCTCCGCCGCCACCTCGGCTTTTCCCGGCCGGAATTCCGGGCTGTGACGGACCGGCGCCGGAAGAGCGTTGTAACGGATGTAGCAGGGGGAAGCGGAGGCGAGTATGGAGGGGAGCCCGATCACCATGTCTTCACCGTCAGCCGGGGAAAAGACCTGCATATGGGGAATTCCGCGCATGAGCGAGATGTCTTCAAGCGCCTGGTGCGTCGGTCCGTTTCCGTCCGAAAGGAATCCTGCGACCCCTCCGACAAGCTTGACGGGGAGGTTCCCTATCCCGACGTCCGTCCGGATAAACTCGAATGCCCTCATCGTCAGAAACGTGGCAAGGGCATGCACGACGGGTTTCCGTCCTCTGAGGGCGAGCCCGGCGGCGGCGCCCACCATCGTCTGTTCCGCGATGCCGACGTCGATGAACCTGCTCCCCAGCACGCCGGGGAGGTTTCTGATCGCGACCCGGTTCTCGGCGGTCATCACGACGATGTTCTCGTCCGCGAGTGCGGCTTCCCTGAGCACATCTTCGTATGTTCGTGTCTCCACGGGTCACCTCACCATGAGCGTTTCGGAGACAAGCGCGGCCTTCCCCGTTCCGTGAAGTTCTTCAATGAGCATGGCGACCTCGTCGTGCGAGAAATTGACGAACCAGCGGTCCGCCCTGGCTTCGATCGAGGGGAGTCCCTTGCCGCGGACGGTGTCCGCAATGATGACGTGCGGGCGCCCGTCGGGGGAGGTGCGCGCGAACGCGCTCTCCAGGCTCCGGAAGTCATGCCCGTCCGCCCGGACGGCCGGCCATCCGAACGCTTCGAATTTGGGTTCGAGCGGATCCAGCATGCTCAGCTCCTCAGTCCGGACGTTTGCCTGGAACTGGTTCCTGTCGATCACGGCGACGAGATTGTCGAGATTCCGGGCGTGGGCCACAAGGAGCGCTTCCCAGACCGAACCCTCGTTGAGCTCGCCGTCTCCCATGACGACGTATACCCGGTTTGATTCTCCCCGCATCTTGATGTCGAGGGCGACCCCGATCCCGACGGAGATGAGGTGTCCGAGCGACCCCGAATGGAATTCCACGCCGGGCACCCGCCGGTTCGGGTGCCAGTAGATCGCGTCGTGCGTCTTCAGGTGGTTGGAGAGCCGGCTCCGGTCGATGAATCCAAATTCCGCGAGCGTTCCGTAAAGCGCGGGGACGTCGTGCCCCTTCGAGAGGAACAGGTAGTCCCTCTCCGGGTCGGCCGTGCGCGAGGGAGCCGCGGAAAGTACCTCACCGTACATGTAGACGAGTATGTCCGCGCAGGAGAGGGACGCGCCGATGAAGCATCCGCCGTCCGTGGACATCCTGATGATGTGCTCCCGCACACGCAGTGCGGTCTGCTGCAATTCCTCAATCCGCTTCTGATCCATGGCTATCGGTTCCGGCGTGGGTGGCGCGGAGCATCAGACAATCTGCCGGTACTCCGCGGGTGAAACGGTGGTGAGCTCGCGTGCATGATTCCTGTACCAGTTCACCCCGGCGTACGCGGCGTTGATCTTCGCGATCTCCGGGCGCGACTCGAGAAGGCGCAGTATCTCGCCCATCGGGAACGGCGGCCCCGTCGGAGACCAGAGTTCGTCGTAGATCGTCTTGATGAATGCATAGTCTTCCGGGTAGTCGATCGTCCAGCGGTGCGTCATCGAGTAATTCAGTCCTGTCTCCCACGCGACGTTGCCGGTGCGGTAACGGGCCGGCCGCTCCCATATGAACGGCGTCGTGTGTTCCCGTTCGAACGGGCGGGCTGCCTCGCGGTGCGCCTCCTCAAGAACGCCGAACGGGACCACCTCCACGTCGTTCCCGTCCGGGTACGTCGCAGGGTGAAGGTTGCTCGTGTAATCGAGCGTCCCCCGCCTTTCTGCGTGGAATCCGAGCACCCTGTCGATGACCGCCGGATCGATAAGGGGACAGTCCGAAGGGATCTTGACGACCTCGTCGGCCCCGGCCGAGACCGCCGCGCGGTAATGCCTCTCGAGAAGATCCGTTGGATGACCGCTGAAGCACTCGACGTCGAGCCGGCGGCAGAGGGCGCGTATCCCGTCATCGGCGCTCTCCGTCGTTGTGGCGACCGCGAGTTCAAACGGGGTCCGTGCTCCCCGTACCCGTTCGATCATCCTGTGGAGGAGGGGTTCCCCCGCCAGGGGCATCATGACCTTGTCCGGGAGCCTTCTCGAACCTGTCCGGGCCTGCACAACGACGAGCGTCTTCACACTCCGGTCCCCCGGAAAAGCCCGGCAATGATCAACCTGTACATGCTCCCTCTCGGGAGGTATCGCCGCGGCCCCGCGTGAAATTCCTCCTCCGCGTGCCGATCTTCAATCATGCCCGTGCAGACTTCCGCGATACGCCTCGATGCCGAGCGGTTCTGGAGCGGAACCAGCAGGCGGAGCTCCTCCATCGGGAAATCCGAATAGCATTCCTTCCCCAGCGCCATGCCGACGTAGACGGTTGTGGAAAGGCGGGTGATGAGGACGTCGCAGTTCGCGATCATCTCATCCGTATTGCCGGACGTGTAGATGAGCGCTCCCGGGGCATGACGCCGGACCTCGCGTTCCGCTCTCGCAAAATTCTCGTTCGGATGGAACTTGAACACGAGTTGTCTTCCTGCCGCGATCCGCACCGCTTTCCTGATGAACATCTTCCTGTTCTCGAATTTGAACGTCTCACGCATATCCGACGTGCAGACGAGAACGAAATGCCTGAGCGGGAATTCGTTCTTCAGGTAACTGGCGCAGTTGTCGAAATTCGGCATTCCCGTCACGACAATCTTCGCGGGGTCCGCCCCTTTGCGTATGAACAGATCTCTGTATCCTTCGCTCGCCACGCAGAACCGGTTGTACAGTCCGCTCAGCCCCGTTGTCGATGTGCTGGCGAGCCAGAGCGGCAGGAATCTCAGCCGGCGCACGATATGATAGATCAGGTTCTCGGGATCGGTCATCCCTTCCTGAACAAGTACGCAGGGTGTATTGCGTATGTTGCGGGGGTATATAAGGTCGGAGCAGGTGACGACGAGATCATAGGGGCCGTGAGTCCCCCTGTCATCGATGTCCAGATCGTACGTGCGGAGGTACGCGAGGCAGCGATCCTTCAGCTTGTCGCCGAGTATGGTGGAATCGAGAATCCCCGATTTGCGGATGATCTCGAGGACTCCGTCGCAGTAGTACGGGGTAAAAGAAGCATCGACGTCAGGCAGGTGCATCGAGATCTGATGCAGCTGCCTGGTTTGGTTGATTGAACCGCAGATGAAGAGGACTCGCTTCTTCACGTGGACGATCTTCACTGACCCTTTTTCTTCGTCACGCTTTTCTTGAAAACATTGTGCCTCCGGGTAAGGTTCCATGCCTCCCGCTGATCGTGATTGAAAGTTCGGAGAAAAGAGGGAAAAACAGGGAAAACTCACGCCGCCTGCCGGGCATCAGCGGCCGGGAAAGGGGGAGGACCAGCCTACCCCCGGGGGAGAAATGTGAGTACGCGCGCCATCACGTCGTCCGGCATGTCAAGGAGCTCGTCATACTCCACGCTCACGGTCCCCACCTCGGTGCTGGACTCCTCGCCTCCGTCGGCCGGGCCGGGGTCCTGCCTGAACATCGAAAGGATCGCGCCATAGCCGTCTGCCCGGAGTTCCAGCCCCATCTCCTGAATCTACCGGCATTGAATATGCCGGTTCGGGAGGAGAGGGGCAAGAAAGGAATCGTTACCAAATTGTGACCGTTGTGTTAATTCAGGCCGGCCCGGACCGCTTCTTCAGTTGACCTGCGGTTCACCCACAACTTCGACGTCCCTCTTTTTCCGCGCCCGCAGCCGTTCGGGGAGAGCCCTGAGGGCGGCGGGGACCGTCTCGCGCCACGCGGAGACCTTCACGTAGACCACCGGAACGAGAACAAGCGTCAGAAGCAGGGAGCTTATGAGGCCCCCGATGAGCGCCCAGGCGAGCCCCGATTTCCATTCCGCCCCCGCCGATGTCGAAAGCGCGATCGGCGACATGCCGAATACCATGGCGACGGTCGTCATGAGTATGGGGCGCAGGCGCGTTCCCCCCGCCTCGATCACCGCATCATACGGTGACAGCCCCGTCTCCCGCATCTGGTTCGCCCGGTCCACGAGGAGTATCGCGTTCTTTCCGACGAGGCCCACGAGCATGATGATCCCCAGTAGCGAGAATATCGACAGCGATTTCATCGTCAGGGCGAGCGCAAGGAGCGCGCCGATCATCGCCACCGGGATCGAGAAGAGGACGACGAACGGGTAGATGTACGAGTCATACAGCGCCACCATGATCATGTAGACGAAGAGTATGGCGGCCATCAGCGCGAGCCCGAGGCTCCCGAACCCGTCGGACTGGTTCTTCAGGTCCCCCTGGTACGTGATCGATATCCCCTGGGGGAGCGTTGCGCGGTCGAGCCTCTGCTTGATGTCCGCGCCGATCGAGCCGCTCGGCCGCCCCACCGCCTGCGAGAACACGGTCACGGCGGGGTTCCTGTCGACCCTCTCGAGTTTCGTCGGCCCGGTCGACTGCGTGATCGCGGCGAACTGGTTCAGCTCGACGAGTTTCCCGTCCCTGTTCAGGAGCGTCAGGTCGCCGATGGAGGCGACCCGGGATCTGTCGAATTCGTCGAGGAAAACCCGGATGTCGTATTCGTCCGATCCGACCCGGAATTTCGAGTCGTTGTCACCCGCAAGCGCCGTGTGGAGTGTGGCCCCCACGTCCGCCATGGAGAGTCCGAGCGCCGCCATCTTCTGCCTGTCGATGTTGATCCTCGTCTCGGGCTTCCCTTCCTCGCTTGAGAGGCGCACGTCCGCGCTTCCTGGGACGGCCCGGACGATGTCCGCGACCTGTTCCGCCGAGCGCCGCGTGGTCTCATAATCCGGCCCGCTGACGACGAGCTGTATCGGCGTCTGATTGGCAGTGCCGAAAATGCCTATGGGATTGACCCGCACGGTCACGCCGGGGAGTTTCGCGAGATCCGCCTTGATCGCCGCGCCGACGTCGTCCGTGGAGCGTTTCCTCTGATCGCGGGGCACGAGTGTGACGTTGAGCTCGGAATTGTTGCTCGAGCTCTGGCCGAGGAGCCCTTCGCTCGAGACCCCCACGTTGACGAACATCTTCGCAACCTCGGGCATCGAGGATATCGTCCGCTCGGCCTGCTGCGTGACGTAATTTGTGTTCTCCAGTGTCGCGCCGGGCGCCAGCTCGAGCGTGACGGTGAACTCGCCCCTGTCGGCCACGGCGATGAATTCGGAGCCGATGAACCCGAGCGGGACGAGCATGAGCGCCAGCACAAACGCCGCGACCGCTCCCGCCTGGACGATTGTCGGGTGGCGGAGCGCCCAGCGGAGCGTCTGCTGGTAGGCGGCGGTGAGCTTCTTGAACATCCCCTCGAACCAGAGGGCGAATGCGCCCATCAGCGTCGAACGGGAGAGGTGTTCCAGCTTCGTGAACCGTGAGGCCAGGAGCGGCGTCACGGTAAACGAGACAAAGAGGCTCATGAGCGTTGAGAACACGACGACGAGGGCGAATTCCCTCATGATGTTTCCCACGAGCCCCGTGACAAGGCTCAGGGGGAGGAACACGACGACGTCGACGAGCGTGATGGAAAGTGCCGCGAAGCCGATCTCGTTTCTCCCCTTGAGCGCCGCGGGGCGCTGCGCCTCGCCGGCCTCCAGGTGGCGGTAGATATTCTCGAGGACGACGATCGAGTCGTCAACGAGTATCCCCACGACGAGGGAGAGCCCCAGGAGCGTCATCAGGTTCAGCGAGAGCCCCGCCGCGTACATGGCGATGAACGTCGACACCATCGATGCCGGGATCGCGACCATCACGATGAGCGAGTTCCTGATGCTGTGGAGGAACGCGAGCATGACGAGCGCGACGAGGAGGACGGCAACCGCCAGGTCCTCTTTTACCGCGTTGGCGGCGTCAAGCGTAAACGTCGACCCGTCCTGTGCGACGTCGAACCTGAGGTTCAGGTATTTGTAGTCCTTCTCGATCCGGGGAAGCTCCCGCCGTATGATTGCGCTCACGTCGACCGAGTTCGCGTCGGATTGCTTCTGGACGAGGACGCCGATGGAAGTCGCGCCGTTGATCCGGGAGATCGTCGTGTATTCCTTCTGCCCGTCCTCCACCTCCGCCACGTCCCCGACAGTGATGTCCCCCCCCTGGCGCGTCCTGCCGATGACGAGCTGCCGCAGTTCGTCGATGGAGGTGAACTTCCCGGCGAGACGGACGACGTACTGGTTTTCCCCCTCCTTGATCTTCCCCGTGGGGAAGTCGAGGTTGGAGCTCTTGATCGTGTTGGCGACCTGGAGTATCGAGAGCCCGTACGAGCGGAGCTTCGCCGCGTCGATGTTGACGCGGATCTCCCGTTCGTCTCCCCCCACGAGCGTGATCTGGCCGACCCCGGCCAGCTTGGAAAGCCTGGGCTGTATCCTGTCCTTCACGAACTGGAAGAACTCCCGGGACCCCATCGTGGACGTGACGCCCATCCGGAGGACGGGAAGCTCGTCGAGGGCGAACTTGGTGATCACGGGAGGATTGGCGTCCTTCGGGAGCAGGTTGAGGACTTCGTTCACCTTCCTCTGGGCGTCCTGCAGCGACGTGTTGACGTCCGCCGTCAGGTCGAATTCGATCTGCACGAAGGAGACCCCTTCGCGCGAGGAGCTGCGGACCGTGGAGATCTTGTCGATCCCCGAGACCGCGTCCTCGACAACCTTCGTCACCGCGGTCTCCACCTCATCGGGCGAGGCGCCCGGGTAGACCGTCGTGATCGTCACGAACGGTGTGTTGATCTTCGGGAGAAGCTCGTATTTGAGCTGGTTGAACCCGAAGACGCCAAGAACGGCGAGCGCGGAGAATATGACGACGATGAGCGTCGGCCGTTTTATCGAGAGCTCGGTAAGTGTCATGTCATCCCTTCATGAAAAATGTTCTTCCCGCAGAAGCGGCAATTGCTCGAGCTACTTGAGGACCTGCACCGCAACCGAATCCTTGAGGTTGTTCTGCCCGTTGACGACGACCGTTTCGCCCGCCGTGAGCCCGGAGAGGACCGTCAGGTCGGTCCCCGTTTCGCCCCCGACAACGATCGTCCGCTCCCTTGCGAGCGGCCCGTCGACGACGTAGACGCGGGGATCCTTCATACTCCCGACGAGCGCCTCGCGGGGGATCGCGAGGGCCTCGTTCTTCGCGAGCGACACGAATGCGACACGCCCGAACATCCCCGCCCGCAGGGGGTGCTCGCGGCTGTTCTCCATGGTGATCTCCACGGGGTATGTGTGCCCTTCGTCGGCCTTGGCGCTTATCGACGTTGTGCGCCCTTCGAACGTCACCCCGGGGTACACGTCGGTTGTGACCTCGACCGTGTCGCCGGTCTTCAGCTTGAACGCATCCCTTTCCGCGACGTTCAGCTTCACCTTCAGGCGCGAGACGTCGACGACGTTGGCGACGACCATCCTGTCGTTGACCATCGTTCCGAGCTCCACGTTCCGCGCGGAGACGATCCCTGCGATGGGTGTGCAGACCTTCGTGTCATGGAACTGGCGTCTGGCCACGATGTACTGCGCCTCCGCCACCTTGAATGCGGTCCAGGCGTTTTCCTTCTGCGACTCGGTTGCGGACTGTTCTTCCCTGAGGGACTTGAATCTGTCGAAATCGCGTTTCGCCCTGTCGTAATTCGCTTCGGCCTGTTCGAACGCCGCCTTTTTCAGCTCGTCGTCGATCTGTATGATGGGGGCGCCGGCCCCGACCCGGTCTCCGACGGACGCCAGGACCGCCGTCACCTTCCCCGCGACCTCCGCCGTTACCGCGACGTCGTTGATCGCCGTGATCGTCCCCACAAGCGAGAGCGTTTCCGACAGCTTCTGCTCCGTGACCTTTGCGACAGTCACCGGAATCGCCCCCTGGAACTCATTCCTCGATTTCGCGCTGATATTGGCGCGATTGTTCAGCAGTACAACGATGATGATCCCGAGTATCACCGCCCCAGCAATAATAGCCCTCGTCCTGGTCATCTGAATTCCTCTCTCATGTAATTGAATTCTGAATTCTGAATTCTGAACTCAGAATTCAGAATTCGTATTTTATTCTCCTATCGACTTCGCCAGCCTGGCCTGCGCAAGCTCAAAGTCCACAAGCGCCTGCGTATACGTCGTCTTTGCCGACGTGAGCGAGTACTGCGCGTCGATCATTTCCGAGTTCAGCACAAGACCCTCCCTGTACCGCTGCGTTGTCACCCTGTGGTTCTCCTCCGCGCGCGCCACCGCCTGGCGCGCGACTGCAACCCTTTCGCGGGCCTGCTTCAGCGTCAGGTACGCCTGCGTGATATCGAGCGTCACCGCGTCCTGCGTCTGGCCGAACGCCTCTTTCGTCTGCTCGAGCTGCGCCTGCGCCTGGTCTGTCTGGTGCAGCGTCGTCCCCCAGTTCCAGACGTCGAGCGTGACGCTCACCCCCACGTCCCAGCTGTCCCTCCACAGGATCGACGCCGGCTGGAACCGCTGGTTCGGGTTCGAATAATAGTAGTTCCCCGTCAGATAGATCTGGGGCCACCATCCTGCTTTCGCCGCCGTCACCCCCGCTTCCCCCGCCTTCACGCGGGCGTCCATCCCCCGGATTTCCGGGCGCGCATCGAGCCCCTGGACCACGAGCGTATCGAGCGATGCGAACTGGCGCGGAGACTCCGCGACCGGGGAGGCGATCACGATGTCCGTGGCAAGGGGAATGCCGAGCGTGTTATCGAGCGCCACGAGCGCGATCTGTGCGTTGTTGTTCGCGTCCACCTGCCCGAGCTGACCGTTGGAAAGCTGCACCTCCGCGGCGAGCATGTCGTTTGTCGTCGCCATTCCCTGGTCCTCCAGGTTCTTGACGTCGTTAAGGTGGGCGGTGATCTGTGCAACGTTGTCGTCGGCGAGTTTCTTCAGCTCGCGCGCGCGGAAAAGCGCCCAGTACGCCGTCTTGATGTTGAATATGAGATCGGACCTGTCCTTGTTGTAGTCCTGGCTCGACGCGTCGACGTTCCGTGCCGCGATCTCCTTGGAGGCGTCGATCCTGAATCCCGCGAAGAGCGGGTCCTGTATCCCTACCCGGAAATTGTAGTTGTCGACGATCGTGGGGGCGAGAACAAGCGACGGGGGAAACCCGAAGGCGACGGCGGCCGGGGGGAGCGCGAACGCGAACGCCGGGACGTCCGACAGGTGCGTATACGCCCCGGTGGCGCTCACCTTCGGAAGGGCGGAGGCGTTGACCTCCGACGACCGTGCGTCGGCATAGAGAACCTTGCTTGCCGACTGGCGGAGCATCTTGCTGTTGTCAAGCCCGATCTGGACCGCCTCTTCGACGGTGAGTGAACGGGAAGCCGGTTGCTGGGCCTGGGCCGCTGAGGCAATCATCGCCGCAAGGGCCAGCGGAAGAATTCGTGAGATCATTGTCTGTTGCTCCTTGAAGTGCAGTCGCATGGGTCTTCAGTTCTGTACGTTCATCCTGTTCTTAACGACGTCGCGCAGAACGTCGGCCACTTTGCCGAATTCCTGCGTTTTGTCGAAGAAATATTCCGCGCCGACTTCCTGGCTTTTTTTTCTGAGCTGGGGGAGGGGGTGGTTTGTCAGTATCACGACGATCGTGGAGGGGCGCTCCCTCTTGATCGCCTCGAGAACGTCGATCCCGCTCCCCCCCGGCATCAGGAGGTCAAGGACGACGACGTCGGGATTCACCCTGCGGAACGTCTCTATTCCGCCCGGGACGTCGGAGGCCTTTCCCGCGATCTCGATCCCCTCGATGCTCCCGAGTCGGCAGCAGAGCCGTTCCCTGAGTATGAGGGAATCGTCCACGATAAGTACGCGCACCATGTGTGTCCCGGTCTGTTAACGGATTGTGCAATATAGAGTTTCATCGCAGGCCCGACAATTGGCAAAAGGCGGTTTTTCGTGTAGTCCCCGGACTACAGGGAGCGTGGCCCCGGCGTTTGCAGACGCGCCGGGTGCGTGCGGCCTCACCACGGGAGACAGATCGTAGAATAGGGTGCGCCAACGTACAGTACGAATGAGCCTCGGTATTATTGCAGGTGCTGGAGGGGGGAAAGCGCCTAACGGGGGAGGAGGTGGTTGTCGATCGTGTAGCGGGTCAGTTCCACGTCGTTTTTGAGCGAAAGTTTCTCCATCACCCTGTCCCGGTACGTCCGGACTGTCTTGACGCTGAGCGAAAGCTCGAGGGCGATGTCCCGAGCGGTGCGCCCCGCGGCGATGCCGAGAAGCACCTGGTATTCCCGGTCCGAGAGGAGCTCATGAGGCTGCCGGCCGCTGTTGGACGAAAGATCGCCGGCAAGTTTTTCGGCGAGAGCGGGGCTCACGTAGCGTCCGCCGGAGTGTATTTTCCTTATCGCGCCCACGAGCTCGGCGGTCGCGCTCTCCTTCATGAGGTATCCCGCAATTCCTGCCTTGAGGAGTCTGGGCGCGAGCTCAGATTCCGGGTGCATGCTGAGGACAAGCACGGGGAGCGCGGGCCGCTGCCGGTGGATCTCCCTGATGACGTCGAGTCCGTTCTTTCCCGGCATCGAGAAGTCGAGTATCACGACGTCCCACTCCTCGGCGGCGACCCTGTCGATGACCTGCTGGCCGTCGAGTGCTTCCCCCGCCACCTTCATGTCAGGGGACCTTTCGATGACCTGCTTGAGGCCCGCGCGGACGATCGGATGATCGTCGGCTATGAGGACTTTGATCATGCGTTCCGGCCGGTCAGTGTTTCCGCGGGGCGCAGCCCCCGTGCTCCGTCGGGGGGGAGCGCGAGCGTGACGATGGTCCCCCCTTCGCGCGATGTTGCGAGCGTGACTTCCCCCCCGAGTATCAGCGCGCGCTCTTTCATTCCCATGATGCCGAATGACCCGGGGGCACCGATCTCCTCTTCCTTCACCCCTTTGCCGTTGTCGTGCACCGTGAGGCGGAGGTTTCCCCCGGTGGTTTCCATCGTGATCGCGACATGCGTCGCCCCGGCGTGGCGGGCGACGTTCGTGAGCGTCTCCTGGACGATCCTGTATACCGCGGTCGCCCGGTCGCCCTCGGCGAGNNCCCGTGCCCCGCCTGCGTCCCCCGGAGGGAGTAACTCCTCAAACGACGCGATGTCGAACTTGAGCGCGGTCAGCGCTCCCCCGAGCTCATCATGGATTTCACGCGCGATTGCCCCCCGTTCGGATTCCCGGGCTGACTGGAGATGTGTCGACAGCCTCCGGAGTTGCTCGCGTGAAGCGCGGAGCTCCTCATACGCCCTCACGCGGTCGCTGATGTCCCTGAGTATGACCTGCGAGGCCGGGAGGCCGCCGTAGGTGACGCGCGATCCGATGGCTTCAAGATAAAACTCCTGTCCGTCTCCCCGCGTCGCTTTGACAAGAAGCGGCCCTTCCTTCTGCACCTCCTCCGCCGGAGCCGCCATGCGGCGCAGGACGTCCTCCTTATAGTCGGGAGGAACGAAATCGAGGAACAGCCGGCCGATAAGGGCATCGCGCGACGGCGCAAGGAGGAGCTGGACGGTCGCCTCGTTGACATACACGATCGTGCCGGCCGCATGCACGACGATCGCTTCGGGTGAGAGATCCACGAGCGAGCGGTATCGCTCCTCGCTTTCCCGCCTGGCCTCCTCGAGATGCACACGTTCCGTCACGTCCCGTATGACGCTTATGATAAACGTCCCTGCTGGCGTTTCGACGGGGCTCAGGCTGATATCGGCGGGGAATCTGGAACCGTCCCTGCGCATTCCGGCAAATTCGCCCCCGGTGCCCATGGCGCGCACGGACATGGAGCGGTAGAACTTCGAGCGGTGGGCGCCGTGCGCCTCCCGAAGCTCCCGGGGGACAAGGTGATCGATCTCCCTCCCGACGAGTTCCCCCGCGGTGTACCCGAAGAGCCTGGAGGCCTGCGTGTTTGCCCCCCTGATCAGGCCCCCTGTGTCCGTCAGTATGACCGCGTCCGGGAGGTACTCGAAGACCTCTGTGATTTCATTCAAATCCGTCATGGCACAAGGTAGCAAATCCTCCTGAAAACACAAAAAGGAGCGGTTTGCATATTCGCTGCCGTTCGAGTACATTCAACAAGATTTTCCCTCCTCACACGGCAACCGGTGCGCAATGACGGGACAGCTTTCATGGCCGATGCTGCTGAAGCGCACGCCCGCGTGGGCCCATGTCGCCGCGGTTCCGAGAACGCGCGTGGAGGAGTTCGCCGCGACGGCTCCGCAGAGGAAACATGCCGCTGTCAGGATCGTCCGGGGAAGCCGTTGCGCCGGGAAAGACGAGCTGCTGGAAGAGTTCGCCCGCGGGCTGGATTTTCCCGAGTACTTCTCGCGAAACTGGGATGCCCTTGAAGATTGTCTCACGGATCTCGAGTGGCTCTCCGCCGAAGCGTTCGTCCTCATCATCACGAACGCCGACCAGATTCTGAAGAACAGCCCCGGAGAGCTGAAGACGTTTGCCGGCGTACTCGCCTCCGCCGCCGGGCACTGGGTCTCCGCGGAGCCTCCGACGCCTTTTCACTGCCTCTTTCAATGTGAGCCGGGGAATGCCGACGACCTGAAGAGCCGGCTCGCCGAAGGGGGGATCGTTCCCTCCTGATCTCTTGAATTCGATTCACAAACCCACAACTCACAATCCATATCACAACTTCACGAAGGCGCATCATGAAAAGATTCATTCCCGTCGTTATCCTTGTCGCCGCGCTCCTCGCCGGACAGCCGTTCATGCAGGCGCAGTCGAAGGATGCAAAATCGAAGACGACGACGAGCAAAGGGGGAGACGATAAGAAGAATACGAAGAATGACGATCCTGCGGTCGGCAAGACGGCCGACGGGAAAATCGTCTTTGCAGGCTCCAGGGGTGGATTCTACTACCTCACAGAGAAAGGGACAAAGACCTACGTCAAGGATTTTGTCGGCGCGAAGATCGTCGGCAAGACCAAAGACGGCATGAATATCTACGAAGGACCCAAGGGCGGGAAGTTCTATTACAATGCAAAAATGGACAAAGTGTACGTGAAGGGGAAATAGCGCAAAATGGTGAGGCCGGCGGCGCCATCGGGCGCCGCCCGC
>PMJQ01000164.1:0-6019 GCA_003157485.1 Ignavibacteriota bacterium | reverse complement strand
GGAGCACATTCCCATGACAAAGAATGAAACGCTGGAATACATACTCACATCAGGCGTTGTTGCCGTCATCCGCATGAAGGACCCGGAGCGACTTGCAAAAGTCGTCATGGCGATTCGCAACGGTGGTGTAAAATGCATAGAGATTACAATGACAGTCCCCGGTGCCGTCGAGATCATCGCGGAAATGGTGAAAACAGTCCCCCCTGACGTTCTTGTCGGAGCGGGGACCGTGACCGACAAGGGGACTGCAAACGACGTCATCGCCGCCGGGGCAAAATTCGTCGTCGGCCCGGTGTTCCGTCCGGAAGTTGTGGCGGTGACAAAAGCGGCGGGGGCGGTCGCGATCCCCGGGTGTTACACCCCCACGGAGATACTCACGGCCTGGGAGGCGGGAGCGGACATCATCAAGGTGTTCCCCGCGACATCTCTCGGACCGAAGTTCTTCAAGGACGTGGCGGGGCCGTTTCCCCACATCCGCCTCATGCCCACCGGGGGGGTCTCAATCGACAACGTCGGCGAATGGGTGAAAGCCGGCGCCGTCGCCGTGGGGATCGGGAGCGACCTCCTCGACAGGAAAGCGATAGAGGAAGGGCACTACGAAATCCTCACGGAGAAGGCTGCGCGCATGGTCCGCAATTTCGTCGACGCAAAACGCTCGCTCACAAGGTAGAGTGTCCGTCTCATCATCATGAAGGAGAACGCTATGGAAAAACTCTGCAAGACCGCTTCGCTGTTGCTTCTCGCGGTGGGCATCGCCGCATCCGTGCAGGCGCAGACATTCAAAGTGCAGAAGTTCAACATCGGCGGGGAAGGGGGGACCGACTACCTGACGGCCGAGCCAGGCACGGGGCGCGTTTTCGTCTCGCGCGGTTTCCATGTTATGGTGCTCGACGGAATCAAGGGGACTGTCCTGGGGGACATTCCTGAGACGCCGAACACGCATGGCATAGCGCTCGTGGCAAAATACAATCACGGGTTCACGACGAACCGGGGGGATTCCACGGTCTCGATGTTCGATCTCAAAACCCTGGCGGTGATCAGGAAGATCAGGATTCCCGCGGGGGGACAGGACGGAATCATGTATGATGATTTTTCGGATCGCGTCATGCTGACGAATCACAGCAAGCCCGGCACCGTGACCGCGATCGATCCGGACAAAGGGGTGATTACGGGAGAGGGGCAGCTCGAGGACGACTCACCGGAAGGGGCCGCGAGCGACGGGAAGGGGAAGCTCTTTGTCAACAACGAGAGGAAGAACACGATCCAGGTGATCGACACAAAAACGATGACCGCGATCGCGTCGTGGCCTCTCGATCCCTGCGATGGACCCACCGGGATCGCCTACGACAGGTCTTCCGACAGGATATTCACGGGCTGCGGCAAGACGTCCGCGGTCCTGGACGCGAAGACGGGGAAGATCGTTGCGACGATTGCGAACGGCCAGGGGGTCGATGCGCTCGGCTGGGACCCCGCAGAGAAGCTTATTTACATTCCCGCGGGCCGCGACAGCAGTGTGACGATCGTTCATGAAGATTCGCCCGACAAGTACACCGTCGTTGCCACAGTCACGACCGCTGCCGGCGCGAAGACGATCTCCGTCGATCCGGTGAAACACGTCGCCTACCTGTTCCAGCCGGTCTACGGACCTCCCCCGTCCGATGCGCCCCAGGGAGAAGGCGGGCGCCGTCCGCGCGGTCCGGTCGTGGGGGCATTTCTGTATGTCATAAGTCACTGAGATCTCGCTGCAGGCATTTCTTCTCCTGCGAACTGCAAACTCTTTTTCACTCAACGATTGTGTCTGAATTGAAACGGGGGCGCCGGTAATTCGGTGCCCCCGATTTGTTCTCTCGAGCCCTCCTCTGCATTGGCTTTCTTCGCTTGCTCTTTTCCCTCCGCGTGATGATCCCTTAAGCTGTTCACAGCCAGTTCCAAATTGGCAACCTCAAAATGCCGAAAGTGCTTTCAAAAGTCACTAATTTGGGACCTCCATCGTCAACGCACCGTCCGGTGCGATGACGACGCCCTGGAAACGCAGGAAAAGGGAATTCTTTGTTCCTACTCCGTTCCGCACCCGCTCTAGTGTGGGGAAGTCGGTGTTGGTGCTCGGCAAGATGAACTCAGGAATCGCGGTCAGTTCATCAAGAATCGGTAGCCATTCCGCGGCTGCGAAAGGAAGTACAGGATCTTGGAGGAGTCGATTTGGAAAAACATGGCGACGCGGGAATGGTAAGAGGATGATTGCAGGGGATGAATCTCGTATTAGAAATGATATGCCTGTCCGACGATCACGATGAGTCTTAGAAGAGCCTTGAGTCCAAGGTTCTTGAATGACTGCATAGCCTGAGTATGTGTGGAAGGAATTTTCTTGGATGCCTCCATCTTCTTCATGACGGGGGATATATAGATAAAAGGGGGAGTGTTCTCTTTTCAGCGAATCATCGCATTAAACTTGCGTTAAGCCGGATTTGATGATTCGCAATTATGATGATGGAAATACCAGATTATTTGCGCTTGCAAGGGCGATTCTCTATAAAGATAACAGAAAATTACCCCATTTGGAGACAGTGATTTCGTGCATTATCTTCGATCAAGAGTTTCGCTGTTCTTCGAAACGCTCCTTACCACCCGGGTGGCGATACGTCTTTCTTCCACTCTTGCCACCCCTGACTTCAACCAATCGACGCTCGATGATGTTGGTCCAGTCGGGGGATCAAGCGGAGACAAATTCTTAACCGAACTCAACGAGATTCAGGACAGGCAATGCAATGCTGGACAAAAAGGAACCCCCGAGAGGTGATGCCGAGGCTCTCAGTTGCAGAAGCAGGAGCAAACATTGGGTGTCTTACGACGGCCCGCCCGATTTCAGGTTCGTGGTACTTAATGCGCCGAAGAAAGAACTGAAAGAGGGCGGTAGCGGGCGGGAATACTCCAATCGGGGATGAACTCATGTCGAGGATAATACTTTCGAAAAGTGTTTCCATTTTCGCTCGAGATCGGATATGTAATATGGGGTAATTGTCCACTGGCGCAATCCCAATATTATCTTTTCATTACCGTCCCGCCACCGAAACGGATTCCTTTGAATAAAGTATCTTTCGTTTTGGTCGGATGCATGGTCGAATCGGCAACATTCCAAGATATTCCTCCAATTTGGATATCGCTGTGTAGCGATATATATTGTCGCAGTTTTCAATGATTGTTCGCATCAAAACTTTTCTCCAATGCCAGTGCTGAATTGCAGTCCCGAATAACTCTGAAGTTCGGAAGCAAAACTCAATCCGAACGCATTGGCTCTTCTGCTTTTGCAAAGGACAGTACTCCAACTTTTGGGACTCCTGCTGGCTATGGAGTCGCCCAGTTAGATCCCCCATCATTGGACAACCAGTATTGGAGTTGGATAGAGAATAGGGCTGCGGGGGTAATAAAGTACGCGCAGTGCACAACTGTGGCTGCAAACTGGGCCGCCCATGTCAGAAGGGGTACAAAATTGGACAGGACTGCTTATCAAAATGCAACCGACTTGAGCGCGGATTCACTGATCTATGATCGCTTCCAACTCTACCAGGGAGGACACTACTGGGTCTGGCATCCAGTTAAGAGAGGGAACAAGAATAGCGCGGGGTTATGGGTTGCACAACCATGGATAGCGCCTGGTGCGAGCATATCTTATGGTGCCGAAGCATATGGTATACTGGATTCCGTAAGTCACAACCTATACCGTCCTGATTGGTAATAGCGAGAAAGGAGCCGTTTTCTTCTCATGAACCCTCATTCGATTAAGGCGATTCTTCTCTTGATGGCAATTGCCGTAATTTTCATTCCTGGTCAGTTCGGTGTGACTTTTGCACAACCATACGGCTTTTCCGCTCGAGGTTCCATTGACTCCACCGAGATTTTGTGCACGAATCTGTCAACCAATCAACGGACTCATTTCTTATCGGTGAATGCACCTGTGCGGGCTCTTTTCTGGGATCCCGCTCAAAGTTGGCTATTCCATCAGGACAGACAATTCCTTACTGCAACCAGCATACTTGACACCATTGACCAAGGCATTCTAGCATATCCTGTGGAAGACGGTGGNNCTGGTTGACTCGTTCCCGAGCGACATTGCAATGTCAGCTGGGGCATTTATATCTCCTGACGAGTCTACCCTCTATTACGACATCTTCGATCAAGCGACTAGTCAGCCGTACCTTATTGCCTATTCAATTTCGACAAAGTCGATTCAGTGGCAACGCAGAATGTTCGACATAGGGCCACCCACAGACGTAAAGCTCCTCGTAACTGGGCGTCGAGGTAAGTGCTTGATTAATTACGCGTATCCAACGGGAGATGTTTCGGATAATCATTACCTTGTCTACGATCCAGTCTCAGGAGGCGTTTCCGTAGCGTCCAGCTTTCCATTTAGGGAGGAAGCAACGCTTTCACCGAATGGAACTCAAATAATTGCTTCGCGCGTGGAGATTCAGACGACTGGTTACCCTCGAGGGGATGTCAAAACGGGTGATGTTTGGATTTTTGATGCTGCTTCAGGAATTCCGCAACAGAAACTGAAATTCCCGGCGGGTGGAAATGTTTATGTTTTTGATTCAGATACTGTTCACTTTTATTATCACGTGAATGCAACAGATGTGTGGATCAAGGCGGGGCTGTCGCCCGAACCTGCTGTCAAAGGTGGTATCTTTAATCTTCTTGGCACAAATACTCTATCCGTAAGGGCAAAGCCATCTGTTTCGTTCACAAACTCCGATACCCTTCGTGGCCTAGTTGTCACCCTCTGTTGGCAAGCAAGATACCCCCTTTCACTAGGCATTGTCTCCTCGCCGACTTATGGAATTACGAAGCTTGATACAGTAATGTCGGTTGGAGGATTCAAATATCAAAAATTCGTTCTCAATTCAGTAGTACCAATAAGTTGGTCGGCAAATACAGAGTATGAATTGTTCACTGTACCAGTCGTTGGGAGCGCCGGAGTAGAAGACTTCACGCTTACCAACGCGTTGTCTGGCGGGCATTGGGTTGTTGACATCGACTATCTCGATAAGACCGACAGCGTGTTCTACAATGCAGTGACAACATGCACGGGGATTACCTCCCAAAACAAAGCAGACAACGCGGCCCCTACAGCTTTTAACGGCGCGCGTCACATCGCAAAAACGTCTACGAAACTCCATGAAGTCTACTATAGCGGGGGCCAGATTGTCTACCGGCGAAAAGACCTGAGTGGAAGTTGGGAAGTGACACAGAGGATAAGTGCTGACAGCGATACCTCGCTAAACGATCCTTCAATGATTGTCGCCCATGATGGATCGCTTCATGTTGTTTGGCAGCAAAGGCTAAGTTCAACGTCTTACAATGCCTGGTATTCCCGAAGCACAGATGGTGGTACAACGTGGTCCGCACGCTCCGCGTTGGCGCAGAACATTCCGATAATTACGAGTCAGTGGAACGTCTATCCGGTCATTGCCGAGTATGGTACAACTCAACTGGTTGTTGTTTGGTGTACCGGCAATCCTAATAATGGCATAACCGGACTGCAGTACACGATCTCAAAGAATCTCGGCCAGAGCTGGGGGACAGTTACAGGGCTTAGCAGTGGAGGACAGGTCGTTTGGTATCCAAGCCTTGCCGCAGCTTCAAACTTCTTGATTCTGACGTATGACGGACGCTATAACGGAGTCTTCTCTCGAATCTACAATGGAACATGGCAGTCAGAACAGCTAGTGAGTTCCGGCGACGGGATGAACAACAACATATACTCGTCTGTTGCAGTCGATCCTCAAAACCGGCCCCTGGCGGCGTGGTGCGCTAATAGCTATAGCCACAACGAATTCACGATCATGTACAGATCAGGTAATACCGATGGATCCTGGGGAAGCGGATTCGTTCAATTCGCAGTTGATGCCCCCTCCGTGCATGATCTTTATCCCTCGATTACATACGTTAGCAAGGCAGGATTGTATGGAATCGACATAGTCTATACTTCTACGGCAAATGCTATCAAAGTAGAGAAATATAC
>PMJQ01000027.1:944-5117 GCA_003157485.1 Ignavibacteriota bacterium | reverse complement strand
GACTGGGGATAATCGGTCGTCCCTTCATTCGTGATGTCGTAGTGCCAGAATATGACGTCCTGCGATTCCGGATTCGACCATTGAAATCCCCGCACCTCCACGCGCATGCCGAGCCCGTGGCGGGAAAGGTCGTTGGCGTCAGGGTGGTAATTCGGCCAGAGCTGCGTATCGTTGTACAGATCGTCATCCATGACCGTGAAGCTCTCCTGATCGGCTGCGGGCCGCTTCCCGAAATACCCGTCCCACGAGCCGTCCCATGAATGGTCCTTGTCCGGCCAAGTGGCGGGCCACGTCCTCGTGTCGTTGCTTATCGCGGGGGAGAGCGCGGCGTTGATCGAGGTGCTCGGCTGGAAATACCCGGGACGGGGCTCAAAACGCATCATCTGTCCGTTCGCCGTCTGCGCCTGCCGCTCGCGGTAGCCGGTCTCCATGATATAGACGGGGACGCCGGTCCCCGGATCGATCTGCGCGAGCACGAACGGCGTCGTGCCGTCGCTGTAGTTCACGCCTGATCCCTTCGGCACCTCGACCGAGTGAAACGTTGTGAGGTCGACGTTCAGCGGGTCGGGGGGATAGTTGCCGACCATGCCGAAGTTCCAGAATTCCGTCCGTATGTCGTTGGCGTCGTGCATCCCCTTCCGCTCGGCGGTGGATGTCCCGCGCAGCGGCTTGGGAGGATCGATCGACTGTGCGGCCCCGCGTGAAACGACGACAAGCATCGCCGCCGGCAGTATAACGCTTCGCAGAAGTTTCATAACGGATTACTCCGCGCTCGTCCTTATAGAGGTGAATTCATTGAGATGCCGACTTCGACGCGGCGCGGCGGATAGAACCGGGTCGGATCGACGAGGCTGTTCCGGTCCGCCGCGGGCGTTATCGAATACGCCGGGCTCCCGGTGTTCTGATAGACGAACCCGTTGAAGAATGTCGCGTCAAACAGGTTGAACACCCGGGCAAACACCGCCATCTTCCACCCCGCGACGAGAAAATCCTTCTCGAGGTTCAGATCGACGAGGACCGCGTTGGACTTCCGTCCGGAATTCGTCTCGATCAGGGAGCCGAACCCCGAGGCCACGGAGGGGGTATAGGGCTGACCGCTTGCATACCGTATGATCGCGCCCGCCGAATAGTTGTCGGGCTGCGACAGCTGCACCGTGACGTTGAGCGTGTTTCTCTGGTCCCAGTTAAACGGAACGGTGCGCGGGCGCGCATCCTGGTTTGCCGCGGCAAGCTGCGCCGTCTCCTGCGGATCGCTGGAATTCCCCTGGGCCATCATCCACGTGTAATCGATCGTCGAGCTGACGATCCCGACACGCCGCTGGTCGAGCGTCAGCGTGAATCCGGTCACGTTCCCGAAATCGACGTTCGCAAGCCGGGAGTACTGCGCGCTCGTATAGGTCTGTATGAACTGGACGCCGAGGAGATCCCGGATGTCCTTATAGAAGAGATTCACCGAAATGCCGAGCCAGTCGGTCACGGCGTTCTTGTACCCGAACTCGTACTGGACGGTGCGTTCGGGCCTGACGTCGGGATTCCCCATCACCGTGTAGTCGGGGGTCCCCGCCTGTATCAGGCCGAGACGGGCGTAGTTCGCGTTCGTGAACATGTCCCCGAGGTTCGGGAGCTGATAGAAATGCCCGTACGAGAAAAAGACCGATGAGCGTTCCGTGATCGGGTAGGAGAGCCCGAACCGGGGGGCGACCGAGTATTTCGGAGTCGTGCGGACCTGGTAGGACGCGGGGGCACCGGGAATCGAGTCGGCGGGATTCGCCAGATCGCTCGGTACGAATGAGCGGCCGTTGAAGAATTCAAACCGGACCCCCGCCCGTATCGTCAGATCGTTCCACTCGATCATGTCGGATGCGTACGCGGCCCCGGAGATCGGGTAGTAGGTCTGCACGCCGGGATACGCCGGGGGCTGGTTCACGATGCGGCTCAGCGTCAGGCTGTTCCCGAGATACACGAGCGTCCCCGCGGTCCCGAATTCCATCTTCGTATCCTGCAACTCCCCGCCGATCTTGATCTGATGATCGCGCGTGACCTGGCTCGTGAGCGCCCCCTTCAGGAGGAGCGTGTTCGTCCGCTGGCGGTACCGGCCGAAGTCCACCCCCTGAACGATCGCGCCGTTGTACTGATTGTTGGGGAGCGAGAGCGGCGGACCGGCAGCGTCGTACCGGGGGTCGTAGAAGTCGTCGTACGCCCAGCTGTAATAGTCGAAGTAATTCTGCTGGACGGAGACGGTGTAGAACGTCGAGGCGGAAACGGTGTGCGTCACATCCAGCGCATGCACGATAGAGCGGGTATGGGGAACCGCCCTCCCGTCGGGATTCAGCCGCCACTGAAAATACCCGTCGAGCCCGGAGCCGTTGTTGATCAGGCGCCCGTCGATAATGTTGAACGTCGCCCGGTACGTAATCTCCACCTCCGGTATCGAACGGTTCGTCACCTTGGCGAGGCCGGACCACTGCTGCATCGAGCCCAGGGGAACCTCTTTGCCGCTCCCCGAGGGCGCGGGGGCGATCTTGTATTTTGTGATCGACGTGTCGGTCGGGAGGAACGTCTGCGTCCCGTACAGGTAATCGTCGTACGTGTAGCGCTGGCCGCTGAGGATAAAATAGGTCTGCGGCAGCCCCACCGGGCCGCTCAGGGAGAGCTGGTAATTCTGCGTCGTCGCAGGCCTGAACTTATAGACGAGATTCCGGTCCCCCCCGTTCCCGTAGACAAATGACCCCCCCAGCGCCTCGCCGTGGAACTCAAACGATTCGCCGCCGGACTTCAGGACGGTATTCGCCACGCCGCTCATCGCCTGGCCGTATTCGGCATCAAACGTCCCCGTGATGACCTGCACTTCCTGTATGAGCGAGCGGTCGATCTTCACGGTCGAGGTGTTGTCAAACACGTTGTTCACCGACACCCCGTCCACCTGGTACTGCACTTCTCCGGCCCGTCCGCCGCGGAAATGCCCGTCCACGACGCCCGCCTGGAGGGCGATGATGTCACCGAGCTCCTGCACCGGGAGCGACTTGATGTCCCTGTCGGTCACCGTGGCGACGGTACTGGTCAGTCCCACGTCGACGACCGGCCTCTGGGCGGTCACGACGACCGCCTCGGTCGTTATCGACTCGTCCTCGAGCGACGCGTCCATTTTCGTCGTGTTGTTCACGGTGATCTCGACACCTTTTTCCATGAACGAACGCCGCCCCACCATGCGCACCTGGACCGTATACGTTCCCGGGGGGATGTTCAGGACCGCGTAGTAGCCGTCCAGATCGGTCACGGCGCCCAGCGTCGTGCCGAGTATGACGACCGCCGCGCCGGGGAGCGGTTCTTTCTTTTCGTCGACTATGCGCCCGGAAAGTTTCCCCGTCGTCGCGCCATAGGCCGTCCGCGGGGGAATGACTGCAATGAGCGCGAAGAAGGGAAGGATTGTCAGGCAGAAGCGTTTCAGGTGTCTGTTCATGTGCGTGCTTCCCGTTGCGAAGTGGCCGGTCCGTGTGCGGCGAAGAGGGGATTGCATGGAGTAACTTGACCCTCACTCCGGGAGCAACCCGGAGTGAGGGTAACAACGGTAAAACGGTTAAAGCACTGTCATCCCGCGGTCACGCGGCAGAAAGCGCGCGCGTGATGAGCTGAGAAACGCTCACAACCAAGCACTTACTTCAGTAACAGCATCTTCCCGACGAGCGTGAGGCCCGTGGAGACCATCTTGAGCCTGTAGTAATACGTCCCCGAGGCCAGGTTCGCGGCGTTAAAGCTCACCGCGTGCTCGCCCGGCACCGTGAGGCCCAGGTTCTGCGAGCTGACGAGACGGCCGAGTATGTCGTACACGCTGAGCGTGACTTCACTCGACTGTCCGATCTGGAACTTGATGTTCGTGGACGGGTTGAACGGATTCGGATAGCTCCCCAGAAGCGCGAACGTGGAGGGAAGTTCGCTCCCCTTCGACGCCACAGATGTGATCGTCTGGTTGGGATCCATATAGAACCACGCCGGACCGTCGTTGTACTGGCCGTTGTCGCCCCGNNCCGAACTGGGGGAGGAAGATCTTCATTTCGGCCGTGTACCCGGAATCGGGCGTCAGGCCGAGCGTGTCGACGGTCGTGCCGCCCTTGAGCGCGAGAACGACCTGCGCGGCAGTCCCCAGCGTGTCCCACGTCGCGAGATCGTCTTTCC
>PMJQ01000027.1:0-915 GCA_003157485.1 Ignavibacteriota bacterium | reverse complement strand
TAGAAGTACTTCACCGTCACGAGGTTCGGGTCCAGGACAGAGGCGGTACCGCCGTTGACCGTCGGCTGGGCCTGACCGCTTCTGTATTTCAGAGAGTTGGGATAGGCATTGCGGATCGTGTTGTTCCCGTACTGGAGCTGTATGCTCGGCGCGAGACCCCACGCCGCATCGGTAAGCTTCCCGTCGAAGACGATCGGCGGAGAGGTCCCCGCCCCCTTGACGATATAGTCGGGAGCAATGGCCGGGACGGTACTCAAGCTCGTTGTCACGTCGGGACGGGCAAAGACACGGATGTGATCGTTCGCGCTCGTGTTCCCCCACGGGCACTGCGCCCACGTGCGGTTTCCGGTAAACCTTGTCGTGTCGATCGGCCACCGGTAATCGGCGTCATAGATCGAGAGAGAGAACATGACGACGTCCCCTCCCGACTGCGTGACGTCATAGCCGAATTTCTTCAGCCCGAAACGCATCTCGGTCGTCCACGAGGTGTCGGCGGTCGTATCGCTGTTGACCTTCCCCTGTACCGTCGTGGCCGCGTCCCAGAACGCTTTCAGGGAATCGGGGCGGGGATGGACGTACTACGGGCTGCCGAGCTGGCCCAGAAACGCCGGGACAGCGCCCATGAACGCGGTCTGCGTGTCGGCCCACGTCTCGCTGCACCATGCGTAGAAGATCTCGTTCTCCATGTTCAGGTTCCACCCCGGGTTGATCGGGCTCGGAATATACCCCGTGGCCTGCCGGTACCGTATGTTCGCCAGTATGCCGTCGAACCAGTTAAAGAGCCCTGCGCCGACGGACTTGTCCTTCGCAACGATACCGACCCAGAGCGTATCGCCCTTGACGAGGAACTTCACCGTGGCATTCGTCGGGTCAATGGGAGGGTTGATACCATTCTCATCATGCCAGCCGCTTCCC
>PMJQ01000209.1:1710-17606 GCA_003157485.1 Ignavibacteriota bacterium | reverse complement strand
CGAACGTGGACGTGAAGACCAATACTGCGTCAATTAAGGACGCAGGATACACGCTGGGGAAGACGCTCTTTGTCACAAAGACGGGACCGACCAATGCATTCCCCGTGACCGGCAATGTCGCGATAAAGCCGAACATCACGTCGTGGTCATGGGACATACCGCCGATCGAAACGACGATGGGGATACAAACCGATCCCTGGTTTGTCGAGGGGGTGATCGAGAGCCTTACAGATCTTACCGTCCCGGCGGGGAACATGTTCATACGTGACGCGAACTATGTCGCGGCGGCGGTGGACGGGAAATGGTACAGCGATCTGGCCGCACGAACAGGGATCAACCTCAAGCAGTTCCCCCCCGTCGGGGGGGGACTGGCATCGGGGGACGTCCAGTGGATTGACGTGCCGACGGGGATATGGTACAAACGGATCCCCTACCTGGTCCCCTTCAACACAGCCGGCTCATGTTTCATTAATATCGCGAAATTCAAATCCCACGGGATGGGGATGACGCTCTGCTCCAAGAACATACAGGGGACCAACGCACAGAAGTATCAGGCCCATTGTACCGCGTGGGGGACGGCCATGGCGGGGGTTGATGCGGGGGATATTCAGACCAATGCATTCCCTACAATTCAGTCGAACTACAACAGACACAAGGAGTCGATACCCCGCTGGAAGACACTCGACGGAGATCCCGCGTGCGGCTCCGCCGGCGGGCTCTGGATGGAGACCCACACGACACGGTGTCTTGACAACAATTCCGTGACGCAGCCGGTGATTAGTATCATAGAAGGCGTCTACGGCCGGGAAGGATCGTTCGTCTCAGGTCCGAGTCCTGCGGGGTACGGGATCGACATCATGACCAACGTGGTGATATTCGGAAAGAATGCGCGACACGTGGACCTGATCGGCGTCTACCTTGCCGGACATGAGCCGGGGAACTTCGGTCTGTTCCATATCGCATCGGAGCGGGGACTCTCACATTTCCTCAATCCCCACGACGTCCCGTTGTACGAATGGAAATCCGACGGAAGCGCCACGCTCACGCCGCTGGACAATTTTCAGAGAACACCGATCAGGACTGTCTATCTCCCGCAGCCTGGTGAGGACGCGTACCATCTTGTTAATCAGCCATACGACTACACGGTGACATCCGTGGGTCAGAAGCAGTCCCGTTCATCTATGCCTGACGCCTTTATTATTTCACAGAACTTCCCGAACCCGTTTAACCCGACGACATCAATCCAGTACCACATTCCGGAGTCGGGAAACGTGAGGATCGAGGTGTTCAACGTGCGGGGAGAGGTCGTTGATCTCCTTCTGGACGCCATACAGCCCGCCGGGGATCACCTTGTTGTCTGGAAATCCGATCGGAGAGCGTCGGGGACTTATTTCTACAGGATTTCATTCGGAGGTGTGGTCAAGACGAAATCGATGATATTGATCAGGTAGTCCCACAATCTTCGGCACCGGCGCGAATTCCGGGATGCGGCCAAACGGGGCTGCAATAGAGACATAAATCCCGCATATCTCCTGATATGCCTGAATCTGCCGCCCCCGGGTTTCCCCCCTCCCCCCTCAACAGGGATTAACCACTGTTTCATCCCTTTGCCCGAGGTTTTCATAATATCGCTTTGCGTATGATATGACTGGGCGGACGGGGATACTCCCTCACTGCATCTGTCGGGCAGATGGATGAGTCTCCGGAAAAAGCGGGGTTTACCGGTGCGAAACCAGAAGGCAGCATGCACACCCAGCCTGCAATAGTACCTGTGAGTCAGTACGCTGGATCGGGGGCGCTGCTGAATCAGCGCCAGGGTTCTGCACTTTTCGACACCAAAGATCGAAGCGTTATGGGGGGGGTTGACATACAGCGGCTTATTGACGGGGGAGTAAAAGAGTGCCCGATCGTAATCGAGCGGGCAAAGGTGGAGGAACCTGCTCTTGTCAGCAGGAGCCCCGCTTTCACTGAAATTCGCCACACGATTGAGCTGGTGGCTCCAACATCCGCTTCCGTTCTCTTTACCGGTGAGAGCGGGACGGGCAAAGAGGTCGTCGCGACGCTTGTCCACCTGAAGAGCGGCAGGCCCCACAGTCCATTTGTTGCCATCAACTGTGCCGCTCTTCCAAAGGACGTTATCGACAACGAGCTCTTCGGCCACGAGCGAGAGGCGTTCACGGGAGCAGTTTCACGACGTCCCGGATGCTTTGAAAGGGCGAACGGCGGCTCGCTGTTCCTTGACGAGATCAGCGAAATGCACCCGCAGGTACAGGCAAAACTCCTCCGGGCACTCGAATCGAAAACCATCAGAAGGCTGGGCGGGCACGAGGATATACGGGTCGACGTACGGATTATAGCAGCGACAAACAGGGGAGTGCCGGAGGCGCTTGCATCCGGAGCGCTCCGGTCCGATCTTTATTACCGGCTCAGCGTCGTCGAGATCCACCTCCCCCCCCTCCGCGAACGAATCTGCGATATCCCGCTCCTTACAGACCACTTCATGCAGATGTTCTGCGAGAAGCACAGGCGCCCCCTGAAGCATTTTTCCCCGGAATCGCTCAAGCTGCTCGACGGGTATGAGTGGCCAGGAAATGTCCGCGAACTGAGGAATGTCATAGAAACTGTTGTGCTCCTCTGCCCGCAGGACACTGTGGAAGCGAGATTTCTTCCCATCAAAGTGAGCCATACCGGCCCCGGGGTCAGGGAAGTGCAAACCCGTGATTCGATTTCAGTCCCTTACGGCACGTCACTGGCGGAGTCGGAGAAGCGGCTGATTCTTCACACGCTCGCACTTTCGGAAAACAACAAGTCGCTGGCTGCAAGGATACTCGGGCTGAGCAGGAAGGCGATGTACGAAAAACTCCGCCGCTACGCAGCGGAGAAAAACAAAACGGGCGCGTGATTGTCGCTCGCGCCCGCCGTATGTCCAGATGAAATCAGATCAGATTTGTGACCCCGCAATGCCGGCCTGAGGCCGGCATTGCGGACGGACTATTTGAGAAGAACCAGGCGTTTCGTCTGATTGAACGTCCCGGTGACAAGCCTGTACATATAGACACCGCTTGCAAGCGGACCCATTTTCCCACCCGGGGAGGCCGCGTCGAAGACCTGGTTGTATGCCCCCGCCGGCCGATCATCGTTGATCAGTCTCGCGACCTCCTTACCGAGTATGTCGTACACGATCAGAGAAACATGCCCGGCGACAGGGAGGGAGAACCTGATCGTCGTCGAGGGGTTGAAAGGATTCGGATAGTTCTGTTCCAGAGCGTAACGCAGCGGCTGTCCTTCAACCGCCGCCGCCGTCGCGACTTTGACCATTCCCGTGAGTTGAATTTTATCGAAATACACGGTCGCGGCAGAGCTATCTCCATTCTGAATGAAGAAGCGGGTAAACGGCTGTGACGGGAGAGGGACAGAGATCGTCTGCCAGGCGTTCGGGGAAACAGAGACGGCAACATTCGACCCGACATAGTACCCGATCATCAAGGGGATATGAGCCGGAGAATACACGTCGAATCTGAGTGAATCGTACTGCGTCACGTCAACCGGGAGTGGATTCGACCACGTCCCGCTGAGCATTTCAAGTGCTCCCCACCCGCTATACGTCACCTTTGCCGATCGCGCACTTTGCGGAGACACCTGGGCCGTGCTCAAAAAATCCACAACGGCGCCCCAGGAGTTGTTCATGAACGGCGCCTGCAGGGAATCGGCGTAGACGGCCCTGCTCACGACTTTCTGCTGCGTTCCGTCATTGGAAACTATAACTGTTACGACGGCAACGTTTTTATTGCCTGCGACGTCCCGTGCAACGGCGGCAATCGTATGAGGGCCGTTGGGGAGCGCCAGCGTGCTGATTGCCGCTGCATAAGGGGGATACACGAGTTCACTGCCGAACGGTTTGCCGTCGATCTGAAATTGCACGCCGGCAATAGGGACGCTGCCCGTAACCGCCGCCTGAACTGTCACCATATTGGTGACGACCAGATTGGGTGACGGGGAGATGATCTTGACGACGGGAAGAATGGAATCCGGCGCCGATGCGACCTCAAAGGCCTGCTTGAGCGCCTGAAGCAGACGGTCCCTGGATCCGGCCGGGAGATTCGCCCGATAACCCGCAGCGACTTCATAGACGATCACGCCGCCGAGGCCCTTCGATTTCATGTATGCGGCCTTGACCGCCATTGTCGTTTCCGCATCGAAAGAGACAAACTGATTTCCCGCAGAGTAGTACGAGGCCTGTGCGCCCGCATCCCACTGCAAGGGGAGATTGCCGTACGTGTCCATGATCTGCGCGTACGAAACGGTGTTCTGCACGGTGCCGAATCCGCTCTGCATCGGACCGTTCACGCCATTCCAGACGTAACCGTAGAATTCGATCCCGAAGCCGAGTTTCGCCGCAGGTAAACCCGCTGCGAGGTATGCGTTCGCCGAGGCGTCGATCGACGGCATGGCCGAGCCTGTCGAGGGAAACTTGTTCCCGCCATCAAACGTGGCGGAGTTGTGCCAGCTCACCCACCCCGGCCAGGGACCCGACATGTCATACGTCATCATGTTGATCTGATCAAGGTACTGCTTGTTGTTCACAAGCCCCTGATCGAACCCCAGACCCGCCGCGGTGAGGCATGCCTGCGGATTGATGGCCAGCATGGCCGTTTTGAGTTGCTGAACCCAGGACGCGAAGTTCGCGTATTGCGCGGCAGGGACTGGTTCCCAGTCGATGTCGACCCCGTCGAAGCCGTACGACTTCATGATGTTTGTGAGAAAGCCCACCGAAGCGGCCGGGTTCGTCACCGCGCCGGTGTAATCCGAACCCCAACCCCCTGTTCCGATGATCGCCTTCTTTCCGGCAGCGTGCACCGCTGCGGCGAATTGCCGGAGCCGGGTGCTGTCAATCCCGCTGTTCGTACCATCAAACGTCCCCGTGACCGTCGGGTTCATTTCGAAAAGCACCCAGTGCGTTGCGCAGGTAAAGTCTATCTGAGGGATGTCGACAGGGGTTGCATTCCACTTTGCCCAGCCGGCGTAGTACGCGGTCACCCAGTGCGACTGTGCCGAACAGATTCCGGCAGAAAGTGCAAGAAGCAGCAGAAGTTGCTGAGCT
The DNA here is from genome assembly GCA_003157485.1 of Ignavibacteriota bacterium. Classification (GTDB taxonomy): domain Bacteria; phylum Bacteroidota; class Ignavibacteria; order UBA10030; family UBA6906; genus Fen-1273. The sequence continues at coordinate 12,505 of PMJQ01000209.1, read as the reverse complement.
CGTTTCAACATGTCCTCAACTCCCTGTTTGTCACTTAAACTCCTCAGAATCTATATATGCAAAAAACTGCGAGTATTCGTAATAGATGATTAACTGCGAATAAGCTGTTTTCAATATAGAACCGAGAATCGGTCAAGTCAAGGAGAATCTGAAGTATCTTTGGAGGAAGGTCTTGCAGACTATCGACTGCAGGAGAACGTGAAGGAGAAGTTACCGCAAATGTGGCAAGAAAACGCGAATTTATGGGTTTCTTGGGAAATCGGTAAAAAGGGGAGAATGGAGACTAACTGGAGATTTTTTGTGGCGGGAGACTCTGAGGGGGGGGCTAAACGAGGTTGAGACGCACTTATTCCACCCCCGCAACGCCGGGGAGGCGAGGGGGTCGACGAACTGCTACGCTTGAGTCAATTCACAAATGCGATCTATGCTCCTGAGGAAGCCCGGCATATGCCGGGCGTGCAAGCACGGGGATTGCTTCGCGGCTCCCGGGCTCTTCCAGGCTCACGTTGAGCTTTCGGACGCGCATCCCCCGGAGCCGGGCCACTTCATTGATTCTCCTGAGTATCTCCGGCTTCATGTTGTCGGTCATGAGGAGCAGTTCGTCAACCTTCAACCGGTTGAGGATAGCCCGGAGCTTCCAGTGACCGCCGAAAACGGTGAGACCATTGAACCGCTTTCCTTCCAGAGCGGGATCGTCGTCAAGGAAGCCGACAGGCACGAGACCCGCCAGCTTCCCGCTCCTGATATTATCCAGTATGAGCCGCCCGTTTATCCCCGCGCCATAAAGCAGGACGCGGGTCCCCTCGACTGCGCCATGCTGGCTCAGTTCTTTGAGGACAGTGAAAGAAAGGCGCGATCCGAGAACGCACGTAAGAAGGAGATAGAAATCGAGCACAATCGTCCCGAACGTAACGTGCAGCATCGGCGCTCCGACGATTGCGAATATGATGCCCGTGACAGTGACGGCAACTGCAATCGTCGTTGTTATCCGCACCATCTCCCTTACGTCCATGTGGCGGATCGATCCCCTGTAAAGACCGGAAAGGAGGAGTATGACGAACTGGACCACGCTCACCAGGGCCACCATGATAATCATGGAATTGGAAAAGAAATGTTCGAGAGCTCTCGACTCCGCGATCTGGCGTGCCAGGAGAAACGAGCCGCCCACAAAGAAGAGATCGAGAAATCCCCGGAACGTCTCACGGTTGATAAACGCCCCCTCGAAAAGAGGAAGGAGCACACCGTTCCTCAGCACCGCCATTTCAGTGTACCGCAGGTGACGGATCCCGAGCACCGCGGCAATCCCCACAACGACGAGTATGAGGGAAGCAGGGACGTTGTGCACAGCGCTCAACACGAATGCCCCAACCCCGAGCACACAGGACGCCCCGTACAACACAATGACAACCTTCCGGTGGGAGAAACCGGATGAGAGGAGACGATGATGGATATGCTGCATGTCGGGGAGAAACATCATCCTCAGCTTCCGGCTCAGAGGCACGGAGGAGCCCTCCCCCGGAAGAACGGCACTCAGGAATCTCCTCAACATCGAGACCAGTGTCTCCATGATGGGGAGCCCCAGGGCCAGTATCGGCACCACGATGGCAAATGCCGTTGATGCCTTTGTAAAGCTCCGGATCGAGAGAAGCGCGAGGGCAAATCCAAGCGTGAGGCTCCCCGAGTCACCGAGGAATATCTTCGCGGGATTAAAATTGTAGCCAAGGAACCCGAGCAATCCCCCTGCGAGCAACAGGGCGAGAACGGCCGTGCTGAAATCCGAGTTCATGTAGGCGATCGGCGCAATTGTCAGACAGGCGATCATGCCGACGCCCGAAGCGAGTCCGTCGAGGCCGTCGATCAGGTTCACGGCGTTCGTCACTCCCGTGATCCAGAATACGGTCACAAGGTACTGGAAGACCCCGCTTGTGAGCGGACCTCCGAAATGCACAAAACTGACAACCGAGATCTTGAATCCGGCGGCATACACCGCCGAGGCGATGGCAATCTCCGCAACGAACTTCAAGCCCGGACCGAGGGTCCTGATGTCATCCCAGATTCCGAGGGCGAGGATCAACGCCATTGCACCCGCGAGAACGCCGGTCTGCCAGTCCCACGCAAGTATATTCCCGCCCATCTCAGGATTCACGAACCTGAGGATGGCGATCGAGAGCGCGAAGGAAGCAAACACCGCGACGCCTCCCATGCGCGGCATCGCCGCCAAGTGCGCTTTCCGGTCGTTCGGCTGGTCCACAGCCCCGAGGCGCCCGGCGAGTCGGATAACAACAGGCGTCAGCAGAAGCGCGAATGTACACGCAGCGGCAAACCCAATGAGCACCGAGAGGAATATTGTCGGCATAAATGACCCGCCTACACTGCCTGTTTTAATTGTGCTTCGCCGGTGTTTCCGGCGGCGGCAAGATCCCGGCCGTCTCTCTCGAGGGACTGTTTCAGCACAAGGATGACAAACCCGGGGAGGACGAGCATCCTCCTCCAGCGTCCCGGCTGATTCATTAACCGGTAAAGCCATTCCAGCCCGAGCCCGCGCATCCACGCGGGAGCCCGAGCAACGGATCCGGCGATGTAGTCGAGCGAACCGCCGACGCCGATGCTTACCGGAACTCTCAATCGATCCTTCGTTCGCGCAATCCAGAGATCCTGTGCCGGAGATCCGAACGCGACAAGGAGCACGTCGGGTTTTGCGTCAATGATCCTCCGGCAGATTTCATCCTCCGATTCGGGATCGGGCGACCCGGAGAACGTCCCTGCGATCTCCAGACCGCTGCTCAGGCCCTGCAGGACGAAAGCAGCCCGATCCGCGAGACCGGGTGAGGCCCCGAGCAGGAAGAATCGAAACCGCTTTTTCCCCCCCCGGACGGCAAACTGCTCGATGAGATCCACTCCCGGAACTCTCTCCCCGATCGGCCTGCCGAGAATACCCGAGGCGAGCACCACGCCGGTGCCGTCGGGCACCGCAAGATCTGCGCTGTTGAGCACGTGACGAAATGCGCTGTTCCCGCGCGAGGCCATTATAAATTCCGGATTCACCGTCACAACGTGGTGGGGCTCCCGGCTCTCGACCATGGATTCAAGCGCAGAGAGCGTCTCGCTCATTGTCACGCATGAGACGCGGACGGAGAGAATCTGGAGCGAACGAGGGCTGTTCATATTTCTCAACCGGCGCATGTTCTTTCGAGTGTTCCCCGGCGTGCTGTCCGTCATTATCTGTGGCATTATCTCCGGCATTATCTCTTTCATTATCTCTGGCATCATCTCTGGCATTATCTCAGGCACTATTTCCTGCATGTTCTCAGGCACCTGTTCAGGGCTTCTCAAGTACGAGCAGCGCCCCCAGGGGGTTCTTCATATCCTTCCAGGACTCCGACGGCGTCGCATGAAACATCCGGGAGAGGATCGGGTGAAGCGGACCGGCGAGCCGGGGGAGATAATACGCGATCTCTTTCCCGTTCATGCGCGCCACCCTGTCCCCCATGAATTCCGCTTTTTTCAGACGGAGGCCGGACGGGACAATAATACGGTCGTGCAGATCACTTTCGCTGTACCGGCGCTGATAGAAGACCCTCGGCGGCTCGTCACTATTTTTGGACTTCCCCCCTGACACATTCGCCGAGACATTCGCCGACTTGGGGGCCGGTTCTTTGACGGACTTTCCGGACCAGTAGAACGCCGAGGGCTTCCTGTATTCTTCGGAGCTTTCGGGTGAAAACGGAACCGTGATCACGCAGATCCCTCCGCTCTTCAAAGTCCTGCCGATCTCACGCGCGCATTCCGTGTCACCGGTCCCGGGAATATGCTCCAGGACGGAGATGGAGTATGCCCTCGTAAAATGGTTGTCAGGAAAAGGGAGCTTCCGGCCGTCCGCCTCAAGAACGTGGAATCGCGATTCCGGAACCCCTTTCTGACGCCCGAACGCGGTGTAGTCCCGCAGAAAGTATCCTTCGATGTCCGTTGAGAAGACTTCCGCCTTCACCCGGTCCGCAAGGTACAGGGAGAGGAGCTTGGGGCTCCCCAGGTCAAGCACGGTGTCCGACGAGGAAGCATTGAGTTCTCTGTATGTCAGCCGGTTTTCAAGCGAACGCCAGTAGTTCTCAGGGACGACCACATTCTTCAGGGTCTCACGCGAGAACCGTCCCCGGGCGATCGATTCAAGGCCGACTCCGAGACCATAAAAGTAGAGCATGAACGCTACCTCATGATTGGGTCACGAAAATTTGCCGCAGTGAATCTGATGTTGTCGAAGTAACATGTCACCGGCGTATCAAGCAGACTCTGAAAATAGAACCGGGAAAAACTATGGGAGAACTCCAGAGGCACGGCGATGCTGTTCCACTCTCCGGCCTTCAGGGAGACGACCGTCGTCGTATTTGTATAGAAAGCAATCTTGAGCTTCATCGCTTCCAGAGGGTATATGTCCGCCCTGAGCGTGTCAAACTCGACAGGGTCGAGCGGAGATGCCGCCTGCCACGTGCCGCTCAAGAGATCGAATGCCCCCCATGCCAAATAGTTTACCGCGGCGGTGCCGGGGCGGCTCTTGATCTGATCATGAATCCCGAACCGGACTGTCGCCCCCCATGATGCGTTTATGAATGGGGGGTGAAGCGTGCCGTCGAAAACAACCCTGTCGGAAAGGACCGGCGTTTTTCCCTCATTCCATATCGCGATAACAACGTCCCGTTTTGTGCTGTTTCCGAATGCATCGTACGCGGCAATTTCCACAGTATGACTTCCGTTCCTGTATCTCCAGGAGTTGATGGAGACCGTATACGGGGGGGCGCTCACTACGGGAGCAGCCATGCGCCCGTCGATCCTGAATTCGACGCACTCGACGGCAGTGTTATCAGTCACCTCTGCAGCGAGGAGAGCGGTGCCCGATATGCGGGTCCCCGGACCGGGGCTCTTTATCTGAACGGTGGGGGGAATCCTGTCTGCAGGAGGTTCATTTCCGCCCGTGAAAGCGTACCGGACGTGCTGCAGGAGGAGATCACGGTAACCTTCCGGAAGGTTGCGTCGATACGCACCTCCGAGCTCATAGACGATTACACCTCCCAGACCCATTCTCTTCACGTATGCCGCCTTGGCGCGGATCGACCGATCGCTTTCGAATGAGACAAACTCGTCCTGCGCTGCTCCGGGGCTGTCGATACCGATGTAGGACGCTCCGGCAGCGGAGTCCCATGTTACACCGGACCGGTAGTACGTGTCCATGAGCTCGAAATACGGGATATTGGCCTTCACGTCGGGATCCGTTTTCCAGGTCTGACCCGGCCTGGATACTCCCCCTGTGCTTGTCCCCTCACCCCCCCGCCACCGGTATCCGTAGAAGTCGATGCCGATACCCAGCTTCGCTGCGGGGACACCGCCTGCAATCTTGTCGCGCACGACCTGATCGATAGACGGGAGGGGTCCACCGGTGCTCTGGAAGAGCGCGCCGCCATCGTAGAGCGGGGAGTTGTGCCATGTTTGCCACCCGGTCCAGGGGCCGGACATATCGTACGTCATGAGGTTGATCTGGTCGACATACGGCGCGACTGCGGCAAGTATGGAGCGGTCCGTCCCGGTCATCACCGCGGTGAAGAGAAGCGACCCTGAGGAGGAAAGCCTCTGTCTCAGATCGCGGACAAATTCGACGTATGATGAACCGACGGGTACGGGCTCCCAATCCACATCGATCCCGTCGTAGCCGCACCTATTCATGAAGTCCAGGAGCCGTGCGATGAACCGGGGGCGGTTCCCCGGGGAAGTTGCGCCGGAGAAACCCGCGTCCGAATCGGCGCCGCCGACGGATATCAGTATCTTCTTTCCCGCCGCATGGGCGGCTCGGACAGCCGCGAGCGCGCTGGACGGGGTAATACCGTTCCCCTCGCCTGAGAATGTGCCGTCGGGACTCACGATGAGCGCGAAATGGATGATATGCGTTACCGCCGTGTAGTCGATCTCTTCCGGCTTGATGCGGCCGGCCTGCTGCCATCCGCCGTAATAGGCGCTGACCCATTTCGGCGACTGCGGCAATGCCTGAGGCGGGTGCGAAGCCACCCGGGGGGGGAGTGACAGCGCAGAGAGGACGACAAGAAGAACACCGCACGCGAGCAAAGGGGCAACTCCCGATATCGGAACAGTCATGCTCATGAGCCGGCCAGGGAAATTGATGGGTGGTTGTGGAGATACGCAGGAAGATGCTGTGTGTGGATGAGGCCCCCGCCGCTCATTATCGCCGCAAATTCCATCGCGTTCTTGAGCTGCCGCACGTTGCCGGGCCAGCAGAATTCGCAGCAGACCGAGAGTGCTTCTCTCGAGATCCCCTGAACCGGATTCAGGTACCGGTCGCGCATCTCGTTCAGGAATCGTTCAATAAGAACAGGAATGTCGGTTTTGCGGTCACGGAGAGGGGGGAGCGTGATTGTGATGGCCCCGAGACGCGATTCGATGTCCACGCCGCGGAGCCCCTGCAGGACTTCACCTCCGGCCGCTCTGCTTGTCGAGGCGATGAGACGGATGTTGACTTCCTGATCCCCGTCCCCGCCGATCTTCCTGAACTGCCTGTACTCCACCGCACGGGCGACCCTCAACTGCACAGGGACCGGTATTATTTCGAAATCATGGAGGAAGAGAGTCCCGCCGGATGCTTCCTCGAACGCGCTCCGCTTTATCTCAATGTGCTCCCACGTAATGGCGTCGTATCCGAAGAGCTCTCTCTCAATGTTGGATGCCCCCACGGCACCGCAATCCACCGTGTAGAGCGCGGCGTGCGCCCGATTGCTCAACTGATGGATCAGCCGCGCGGCCCACTCTTTTCCGGTTCCGGGCTCCCCGACGAGGATGACGCTGAGATCGCCCGGGGCCACCATCTGGAGACCGGCAAGCGCCTCCTGCATCGATTCACTCAGACTGGGTGGAATCATGCTTTCCACAAGCTCGTTTTTTCTCGCCATAGTCAGAGGGCAAACTTCAGAGTGATTTCATCGAACTGTCCGTCCTGATCCGAGGGCATCACCGCGTAATCCATGCTGAACCACGATGCCGTGAACCCCAGACCGAACCGCAACTGAGACGTCTCCGCTTTGATGTAACCGAGGCGGAGATTCAGCATACTGAAGAACGTCGCCTCCAAGCCCCCCTTTACTCTGAATACCTTGGAGATGAAATCCCTTTCGCCGGCAACGGAGAGCGTCATGACCGGAATCTTATTCGACTCGGGGTATCTCATCGTGCTGCCGATCTCGAGACTCCGGGGGCTCTCGACAATGTTCCCTCTTGTGACGTCCCTTCCCGCAACCGGAGAAGACGCATAGCCGATTGTCTGGCCCAATCCCCTGTAGACAATTGAATAGTCCGGGCCGCCGACGGGGGCGAACAAGACGCCGATCGAAAACTGTCCGGTCGCGCGCGAAACCGAATCGTCCCTCCCTGCGCGAAGATCGCCGAGGATCCCCACGCTGAGCCCGGGGGACACACCGGTGAGCTTGAACGAAAGGGCGCCGTAAAGGTCAAGCTGTGTAAAGTTCAGTACCCTGTTCCGCGTCAGCTTGCCGCTGTTCTCGGCGCCGATCCCAAGTCCGAGAGAGGTTGCACGGCCGGAGATTACCGGCACCCCCATGTTCTCCTGGAAGACTTTGTTGGTCCAGTCGTGACGGTAATCCAGCATAATGCCGGGGCTGTGCAGGAACGAAAGAACCGCAGGGTTTCGGTACATTGATTCAATGTCATGCGTGTCCGAACTGATCGCATCACCAAGCCCCGCGCCGCGTGCACCGGGGAAAATCCACGTTTCAGGCAGAAACACGGTCGTCCCCTGCGCCTCCGAAAACGCCGGAGTGACGATCATGAGCGCGAACACGACCCCGAGCGCGGGGCCCCACTGCCGGATTCTTTTCAGCGGCTTTCCATTCATGGGTCCGGCGCTACTTCACAAATGAGAATAACGTAAGGACAACAACGATGTTGTAGGCAAAGGGAGCGAACTCCTTCAGAAAATTGTCGGATTTGGGCACGAACACCAGGTCACCCGGATAGACCATGGGGGCCGACCTCCCCATCCGGTTCCCCGGAGTCATGATCCCGGACAGGTCGAGTTCCTCCTCGCGGGAAAGATCGCCGTTCCTGAACACCCGGACATGTCCGAGATCAGCTTCAGTTGTCGGACCGCCCGCGCTTGCGAGAATCTGAAAAATGGAGACAGGGGAGGTGCGCGGGAAGTTGTTCTGCGCGGTCACCGCTCCCAAAACGACGATGTTCCCCACCGATACCGAAGAGGTGATCTCCAGCGTCACATAGACCTTCGTCTTGACATACTCCGAGAGCCGGCGGATGATTTCCGTCTGCATTTGATCTTTCGTCAGCCCGGCCGCCTTGACTTCTCCGATAAGCGGGAGAGCGATCATCCCCGAGGGCTTCACCAACGTGGTGCTGTTGAATTCCGGGTACGCGAAGACCGTGAGCTGGAGCTGATCGCCGACCCCAAGCACGTCGTCGGACGACTGCGCCTGGGCCTTCTCCGCAGCGGCCGCCGGGAGCCTTGTCGTCCTCCCCGAATCCTGCGTTGTCGTCTCTCCGCTGCACCCGAACAGGAATGCCGCGGCGAGAATCGCGGTTATCGGGAGAACGAACCGAAGTCCCCCGGCATGCAGAATTGACGTGTTCACAGCCGCCCTCAAACTTGTGGAAGAGTAACAGATCCCGCAGGCACATTGGACTGAGTCACCTCACGCTAGCGCAATTCCCGTGCCGACGCCGCTTCCTCTCCGGGGCCCGCTCATTTCTCCCCGCCGGAACCGGATTGCGCCGTTTCATTTCCGCTTTCAGCCCGCCGGGGAGAAGGGGGGCCGCCGCGGGGAGTTCGATGTGTTTCCTTTTGAACCACCACGGAAGGCGGCTGTCGCTTTTCCCCACTATCCCGATGACACAATGCGCGCTATCCCCCCGATTACGGCGGCCTGATGCCCCCGGAACTGGCATGTTAGTTGACCTGATTAGGTGGGGCTTCCCCCCCCACTTGTTCAACCAGACAGGACGTGAACGGACGTGAACAATACACAATTCAGCGCAACCGACCTTACGTCGTTCTTCCGCCGCAGGATGAAATACCTCATCATACCCCCGGTCCTTGTCACCATCCTGTGCATCGTCGGCGCGAAGATCATCCCGAAGCAATACGAGTCCACCACGACGATCTGGGTCCAGCCCGATGAAACCCTGAACCCCCTCATCAGTTACCAGATGGCACTGCAGACCGCTCCGCCCGACCGCCTCGCGACGTTCATGGAGATCATCGAGAGCCGCGAGACCATCGAAGCCGTGATCGACAGCGTCAAACTCAACAGGGGGGTCGCGCAGGGGGCCGCGTTCGACGATCTTGTCGAGGACGTGCGGCACAACATCACTTCCAGCCGCAAGGGGGCCGATTCGTTCACGATTTCGTACATGGACACCGACCCGGTGCGGGCCCAGCGGGTGGTGGCGTGTCTCGCAAGGACGTTCATACAGACCCGGATCAACGGCGAGGCCCTGCGAAACGCACAGACCGTGGAGTTTTTCGAGCAGAAGCTGAAGGACTACCAGACGAAATTCGAGGCCACACAGCAAGATCTCGTCGGGCTTCTGCGGACGAGGGAGCGTCCGGCGGGGAACGCAGAGCTGAACGTGCACCTCGAAGACCTCGACCAGCAGGTCCAGCGCGCGGACGAGAAATCGAGGATCGACCAGGACGCGCTCGTCAAGCTCGCCCTGTTTCCCGATAAATTCCACACGCCCAAAGGGAAGCAGGCGATCGAAGATCTCCGGCGGACCGATCTTCCTTTTGCGAACGAGCTCCGGGGCGCATGCCAGCAGTACGAAGAATTGAGTTCCCGCTACACGCCGCTCTACCCCGACGTGCAGAAGGCGGAGGGCGAAATCCTTGCCGTCCTGCGCAAAATGCGAACGGCAGTGGAGACGGAGCAGGCCGGGGTTTCCGCACAGATAGGCGAGCTCCGGTCAAGCCGCCAGCGCACGATCGGGGAGATGATGAACTATTCCGTCGATCAGCAGGAGGACGTCGGGAACAAGTCGAATTACAACATGTACCAGAAGCTGTACGAGGACATGAAGACGAAACTGGAGCAGGCGAAGATTACCAGGGATCTCGGGAAGAAGGCCGAAGCCTCATTCATCATACTCGACCCATCCCGGATCGCCTCCAGGCCGTCAAAGCCAAACAAGGCGCTCATTATCGGCGGCGGAGCAATGTTCGGCATCATACTCGGGATCGCCGTGGCCCTGATCGCCGAATTCATGGATACCAGAATGCGGACGCTCCAGGACCTCGAGATCTACAATCTCCCTGTCGTGGCACTCCTCCCGGAAATCACAACCGGCCGGTAGGACAGGTACACCTCTCATGACGTCAAAGAAGGATGAAGGTCATCGTGCAAGAACCAGAAAGTGACAACAGCAGAACCCCCCATTCCTACGTGTCGTCCGAGGGGGAGATCCGGTCGATCGTGCTGGCGACGAAGTCCGTCGTCATGCGGAACGACGAAAGCCTGTCGATGGATTCCAGGATCGTTTCCCCGGCGCTGTACAACAGCTTCCAGTGTTCCCTGCTCCCCCGGGACTCGACCAGTCAGAATTTCGTTGTGGGCGTTACGAGCGCGAGACCGGGAGACGGGAAGACGCTTGTTGCGGCAAACCTCGCCATCTCGATGGCCACGGGGGACGAGCGGGAGACGCTGCTTGTGGATCTCAACCTGCGCCGTCCGAGACTCCATTCGGTCTTTGCCATCGGCATACGCCCCGGCCTCGC
>PMJQ01000209.1:0-1697 GCA_003157485.1 Ignavibacteriota bacterium | reverse complement strand
TCGCTCCCCAGCTTCCGTCAGCTCATGGCGGCGCTGAAGCAGAGATTCCACGTCATCATATTCGACATGCCGGCAATCTCCGATCCCGTCCTTCCCGTGAGCCTCACCCGTCACATGGACGGCATGCTGTTCGTCGTGGACTCCCGGACGACAACGAAAACGGACATCATGCGGACATCCCAGAGACTCGGGAAGAACCGGATACTCGGATTTGTCCTTAACAGGGCGGCGGAGAGCATATGACCGGAGCTCTTGTCAGCCTTATCGGCATCTATATTGCCGTGATATTTGCAGGGAAACACTCGCGTCGTTTGAGCGCAGGGAGCGTCCTGTTTCTCGCGGGCGCGGCAGTTCTCCAGGTTGCCACATTGCTGTATATCACTTTCAATGCGAAGATACCCTTACCTCAGTAGCGTATGCCACATGAAGCCGGCCATGAAACCCTGCCATACCCCGGGACCGGGATACGAGCCATCCGCTCCCCCGATGACCTGAAGCTGTTCCTGCTCGTCACCGCGTTCTGCGTCGTCCTCGCGTCCGTTATCGTGGCAACAAACGGGTCGCTCCTCTCGACGAGCGCGTTTTTCGCCGTCAGCATCATCGCACTCCTGACGATCTACCGGGTCGACATCGGCTTCATGATCCTTATTGCGATGTCGCTCCTGTTCGGACAGTTCCAGGTCCCGGGCATTCCCACATTCACCGGGTCCATTTCCTACTTCAGCAACATCAAGGAGATTTCCTACCTCCCCTCTTTCGATTTCGGCATCGCGAACCCGTTCGAGCTGCAGTTCCTTTTCATCATCGCCGTGTGGTTCGCCAGGATCTGCATCAGAAACGACTATCATGTGCGGCCGGTCGCGCTCTGGTTCCCCGCCTGCCTCTGGTTCACGTGGATCGTCTCGGCGTTTGTGAACGGCATGCTCCGGGGGGGCGATTTCCTCCCCGCGCTCTGGGAGGCGCGCGCACTGATGTACCTCGGGGTCATTTATGTCTTCGTTCCCCAGGTGATCAGAACCAAAGAGCAGATCGCCGCCTTTTTCTGGATCGCGATCGCCTGCATCACATTCAAAGCCGTCGAGGGGATCGCCATCTTCATAGGGAACGGCTGGTCCATGGGTACGTTCCAGACGCTCGAGGCGCACGAGGATCCGATATTCATGCTGACACTCGTCTACCTGCTTTTCGGACTGATTGTCTACGGCGGACACGTGCGTCAGCGGGCGGTCCTTCTCGTGCTCATCCTCCCGATTCTTCTCGGATTTTACGTCGGCAAGCGGCGGGCGGCGTACGCGTCGATGTTCCTGTCGTTCGTCGGGTACCTCGTCCTGATGCCCCGGAAGCAGCTCATCCGGACCGCACGGTTCATCCTCCCCGGCATTCTCCTTCTCGCCGTGTATGCCGTCGTGTTCTGGAACAGCAAGGGGGGGATCGCAGGCCCGCTCCAGCAGATCAAGTCAGGAATGGACATCAGCGAGGGAGNNAGAACCTGTACCGGAAAATCGAGGATTATGACCTCCTGATGACGATACGGCATGCCCCCGCGATCGGCATCGGGTTCGGGACGCGCTATGAACAGCCACTGTATCTTGTTCCCCTGAACTTCGCCCTCCGGGACTATGAGGCCCACAACAGCGTTGTCTGGCTCATGGTGAAGGGGGGGATGGCGGGCTTTTTTCTCTTCTGGGTGTTCATGA
>PMJQ01000153.1 GCA_003157485.1 Ignavibacteriota bacterium | reverse complement strand
TATTCATCGTCATGCTGGCAAGCGAGAGAAGACTCCCGTCAGGTTGCTTCTGCCGCTCATACCAGCCCTGGAACTGGATCCTGGAATGCGGGCCCGGATCCCATGAAATCGTGCAGGTGGGCCCGACGCTGTTGAGAAACGAATCCACCTCCCGCACCCCTCCGGTATACGTATACCTCGTCTGGCCGAAGTACCTGATGCCGACCGCAAAAAGTGCACGCGGAGCGGGTTGCACCCTGCACTCGACCGCGTACGTCAGTTCCGTTGCCGAGCTCTCCAGCCGTTCCCGGAACTGGGACCATTCAAGCTGTCCCCTTTCATAGACTTTCCAATATGCAAAAAAATCGAATCCCAAGCGCTGCGTGACGTCCACCGACGTGGAATCGAGCCATCCGAGCTGGCGATAGGAGAAGCTCCTGACTGAAGGAAGCTCCTGTTCGAAATCGTACACCGTGTAGTTTGCAAGGACCTCAAATGCGTTCAGGCTGTACAGCCATGGCGCCGGCCTGTAGATCGTCCGGGGAGAAAGCCGGAGCACGCGGTTGATGTTGTTGTTGGCGCTCCGTTCCTTCAGGAGGTACACAAGATGGTCAATCGAACCGTCAAGGACAATGCCCAGTTCCAGTGATCGGCTGACCCGGTGCGAGGTGGCGAGCGACAGCGCCACAAGCAGCTCATCCCTGTCTTCGAGGTTCTGATCGCTCGGCGTGTCGTACCGGAGGATGCCGACGGACCCGGAGAGATCAACCCTGTCCGAGGCTGACAGCGGCACGTCGACCGCCCCGCTGAGCTGCGTGCGCCGGGCGGTGTTATCGTTCACGTGTTCCTGGGCATTTGCCTGGGAAAACAGGCTGTCGATCGAGGGAGAGCTCGTTCCCGGCAGTTCCGCCGAGTGGGTCTCCGAGCGCTCGCTGTAAAACAATCTCAGCCAGGCGGCGGTTCGTCCGTCCGGTGTCCGGTACACCGACTGTGCGTACGAATCGAGGGAAAACTGATTAATCCGCGTGCTGAACACGACGCTCTGCGGCGCGAGTGCATCCCAGTTTCTCACCGCCTTGTCGAGACCCCGGCCGTTGATGGAGACGAAAAACGTCGACACAAGGGAAGGGTCGATAATATACTCGAGTTTGTCTGCGAACGAGAAGATCTGCTCCGTCCGGCTCTCGATCGTGCTGTCCGTCGGCGAATAGAACTCGTGACGGTTCCTGTTCACGCCGACGTCAATGCTATCGCGCGCATAATCCGAAAACACCTTCTCGACGCTGATCCGGGCGAAGTCCCCCTCAAGCGTCCGGGGAGCGAGATCGTCCTCCCTGAACTGGGCGTTGCCGCTCACCTGGTACCCGTCTGCGTCGAACCCGGGGATCCGTGCGCCGAGGAAGTACGTCATGCCGCGGTCCCTGATTCCCGCCTGCGAGTCCCACCGGTACCCCGCCATCGGGGTCACGGACATCCAGGAAAAAGGGACGACCTCGGCGCCCCCCAGGATGTTCTCGCTGGAAGCGTTGTTCAGTCCCGTCCCCCTGTTGTCGGAATACACGAACGATGACCACTGGGCGCGTGGGGAGAAACCCGCCGACACGGGCGCCCTAAGGAGGAGCGAGAGATTCTCCTGGTTGCTCTGCAATTTCGGCGGTGTGGGCCCGGATCCCCCCTGGAACTCTATCACATTCGAGGTGAATTGCTGGAGTAAACCGACATGGATGCCGTTTGCGGACGTATCGATGGCCGCTCGTCCCATCCAGTTATACGTGTTCAGGTTGCGGTCGAAGAGGATACTCGCCGTATTCACACGCAGCGTGCTGTCGACCGGGCCCGACGGGAAGTCCCCGCCGCGGTACGACTCCTGGCCCAGCCCGGTGCACACCGTGAAGGCTCCGAGGATCGGAACCACCGAGAGCGGACGCAGCCATTGCATCATTCCCGTCACACCAGGGAAACTTCATCACCGCGCTCGGGAATACCGACATGACCGAACCCGGCCTCCTTCAGTCCCACACCGAGTTTCTCCGCCTGATCGGAATCGCCGTGCACGAGAAAAATGCCCTTCAGTGCTGCGGGCGGAAAGCCCGCAATGTAGCGCAGCAGCTCGTTCCTGTCGGCGTGACCGCTGAACGAATTCAGGACCACGACCTCGGCGTTCTTCTGCTTCGAAGGGAGCGGGGAGGCCGGCATCAGCGGATTCTCTCCGGCAGCACGCCCTCAGCGTGTTTCGTCCGTTCTGTCATCTTCCGTTTCACTGGCCGAGGTGAAAGTAGTCCTTGATCTCGATGAGGAGGTCCCTGTCCGTACCGCGGCCGGGGACGACGCGCGGTTCATGGAACCCGTCCGTGAGTACCATCCCCACGGGATCGGGAATCGACTTCCGGTCGAACGTCCGGAACTGCGCTCCTCCGGTCTTCACGATCACTATGCGGCTCTCGGTGAACTCCGAGGGGATTCCTGCGCGGCTCAGATACACGGCCGCCTTCCCTGCGCTATAATTGAAGTCGTCAAGGAGATCGTCGATCTCGAGCCCTTCATCCCGTGCGATCGAATCGCGCTCGGCACGGGAGGGTCCGAAGAACACAACGCGGACGCCGCTGACGTGCAGGGGTTCGCCGGCCGCCTGCGCCCGGGCGGCGCAGGGGAGCAGAACGAGTGCACATGCCGCCGCAGCGGCGAGTCCCTGCAGGCGCATACGCCTAGTCCCTCTGCTGCGTGGACTCCGCATACTCCAGCGATGCCTTGACGAACTCCCGGAAAAGAGGATGCGCGTTGGTCGCGCGCGATTTCAGCTCGGGATGGAACTGGCCCGCCACAAACCAGGGATGGTCGCCGAGCTCGATCATCTCCACAAGCCCGTTGTCGGGACAGATGCCGCTGAAGATCATGCCGTGCGAGGCAAGCGTCGACCGGAAGGCGTCGTTCACTTCATACCGGTGGCGGTGACGTTCGTGAATCAGCTCGCTCTTGTACGCCTTGTGTGCGCGCGTTCCCTTTTCCAGCTTGCACGGAAACGACCCCAGCCTCATCGTGCCGCCGTATTCCTTCACCTTCTTCTGCTCAAGCATCATGTCGATCACGTTCTGATCCGTCTGCCGGAACTCCATGCTGTTGGCGTGGTCGAGGCCGCACACGTTGCGCGCAAATTCGATAACGGCGCACTGCAGGCCCAGGCAGATTCCCAGAAACGGGATCTTGCGGGTTCTGACGAACTGGATGGACCGTATCTTCCCTTCGATCCCGCGCTCGCCGAATCCCGGTGCCACAAGAAGCCCCGCGATCCCTTGCAGGTGCTTCTCCGGCCCCT
Organism: Ignavibacteriota bacterium; assembly: GCA_003157485.1. GTDB lineage: Bacteria > Bacteroidota > Ignavibacteria > UBA10030 > UBA6906 > Fen-1273. Next base: position 5,147 of record PMJQ01000153.1, on the reverse strand, counting down.
CGCGTTCGATGTCCTCCGCGCGGATCCACCGGAGCTCGACTTCAACATTATTCGCCGCGCCGGCGTGCACGAACGCCTCCGCAATGCTCTTGTACGCGTCCTTATGCTCGGTGTACTTGCCGCAGACGCCGATCGTGATCTTCCCCGCGGGGTTCTTCACCCGCTCGACGAATTTCTTCCAGTCGCGGAGATTCGGGCGCGGGCAGGTAAGGTCCAGCTTCTCCAGAACGATCTCGTCGACCTCCTGCTCGGCGAACGCGAGCGGAACCTCGTAGATCGTGGGAACGTCTCGTCCCTCGATCACGCATTCCGGCTCCACGTTTGTAAAGAGCGCGATCTTCTCGCGCACGTCATGAGAGAGCGGACGGTCCGACCTGCAGATAAGCATATCGGGCTGTATGCCGAGTTCGAGGAGGGACTTCACGCTGTGCTGCGTCGGTTTTGTCTTCGTTTCACCCGCGGAGGTGATATAGGGGACGAGCGTCACGTGGATGGCGATCGCATTCCTGTCGCCGCACTTGAACATGAACTGGCGCATCGCCTCGAGAAACGGGAGGCTCTCGATGTCGCCGACGGTTCCCCCCACCTCCGTAATGACGACGTCATAGTCCCCCGTCTCGCCGAGTGCCTCGAAGCGCCGTTTGATCTCGTCCGTGATGTGGGGGATGACCTGCACGGTGGCCCCGAGGTAGTCCCCGCGGCGCTCCTTGGTGATCACCTCGTTGTAAATCTGTCCCGTCGTTGAGTTGTTCCGGCGGGTCGTCGTGATGTCGAGAAACCGTTCGTAATGGCCGAGATCCAGATCGGTTTCGGCGCCGTCGTCCGTGACGTACACCTCCCCGTGCTGAAACGGGTTCATCGTCCCTGGATCGACGTTGAGGTATGGATCGAACTTCTGTATTGTGACGCGGAGGCCCCGGGATTTCAGAAGCAGTCCGATGGAAGCGGAGGCGATTCCCTTTCCCAGGGAAGAAACGACCCCCCCGGTGACAAAAATGTATTTTACCTGGTGTCGGCGGGCCACGGGTACTCCTTAAGTTTGTGCGGGCGGAAGTCGATGAAGAACGGCGGGCGTGACGATACCCCCCGACAGAACGAGTTTAAGCCCCTCTTCCACGCTGAGCGCCAGGGGAATCGCCTCCGTCCTGGGGACGAGTGCGAGATACCCGGACGTCGGGTTCGGCGGGTTGGGGATGTAAACATGGTAGAAGTTGACCGCAGGCGGATCCGGTCCTGCGAACGACGATTCATTCGTCACAAACCCGATGCAGTAGATTCCCTTCCGGGGATATTCGAGCATCACGACGAGGCGGAACGTCTTGCTGTTCCCCCCGATGTTGAAAGCGTTGACAAAGTCCTTGACGCCGCTGTAGACCGAGCGCACGAAGGGGATCGACCGGAGAAGGTTTTCAAACCAGGCGAACAGCAGGCGGCCCACGAGATTGCGTGTGATAAGCCCCACGATGAAAATCAGGGCGACCATCGCGAGAAATCCGAGCCCCGGAATCTGATGGCCGATCCAGGTTGTGAGAAGGGGGGCGAAGACGCCGTCAAGGGCGTTCAGGAGAGCCTGGAAAAACCAGTACGTCAGGCCGAGGGGGACGATGACGGCGATCCCCCGGAGGAACGTCGTCCTCAGGTGACCGAAGAACGTTTTTTGCATGCCGTCCATTCTCGTGAATCGTTAGTGGGGTTCATGTGCCGGGGTTTCTCCCCCGGCGGCGTACGCGGCGCGGACCCTCTCGAGATCCGCCGGCGTGTCCACCGCGATGCTCTCGTGCGCGGTGACGACCGCATGAAGCGTGCGACCGTGTTCAAGAATCCTCAGTTGTTCAAGCTGTTCCGCCAGTTCCAGGGGCGTCTGTGTCATGGAGGTGAACTCCATGAGAAACTCCCGGCGGAATACGTACAGGCCGATGTGCCCGTAGACCGGGAACGACGCGAGAAGCTCCTCGCGGGACATCCCCCTGCCGTACGGCACGGCCGCCCGGGAAAAGTAAAGGCATCTGCCCGACCGGTCGAGGACGACCTTGGGGATATTGGGATTGTCGAGATCCGCTGCCGAGCGGAGCCGGCGAACGAGCGTTCCGGCCTCGATCGAGGGGTCCCCGAGGAGGGGGCGAACCGCCTCGTCGATCATCTCCGGCGGGATCAGCGGCTCATCCCCCTGCACGTTCACGATAATTTCCGTTCCCGTCATCTCCCGCGCCGCGAGCGCGATCCTGTCCGACCCGCTCCTGATGTCCGCCGGCGTCATCACGGCTTCCCCGCCGTGCGAGCGCACGGCTTCCGCGATCCGTTCATCGTCCGTTGCAACGAGGACGCCGTCTACAAGTCGGGCCCGTGCCGCCCGCTCCATCACGTGCACGATCATCGGCTTCCCCCCGATGAGCGCGAGCGGCTTCCCCGGGAACCGCTGCGAGGCGTACCGTGCAGGGATCACNNTTGCGGGAGCGTTCTTCAGGGCCGTCTCCCGGTCGAGTCCGGGCCGCAGGACGTCCTCGCGGAACACATTGCCGGGGTCGATCACGTGCGACAGCGGTTCAACGTGTTCCGTGTCGAGCGAATTGAGCTGCTCCATGTACGCTAGGATCTCGTTGAGTTCCAGCGCGAGTCGTTTCTTCTCCTCCTCCGTGAAGGAGAGCCTCGCAAGCGCGGCGACGTGTTCCACATCCTGAATCGAAATAGCCATGCGGTTATCCCTGATCGATATAATGACGCGCGATCGCTGCGTGGACGTCTTCCATAAGCCGCAACTCGGCGTCCCTTCCTTCCCCCGGCGGGACCGGAATGGGCGCCTCAAGAACGAGTTCGACCCTCCCGGGCCGGACGGACACGGAGTGTTTCGGCAGGATCGAGAAACTGCCGTTCACCGTGAGGGGAACGACGGGAATCCCCGCCTTCAGCGCGAGGTTGAACGCACCGCGCTTGAAGGGCTGGAGTTTTCCGTCCAGCGTCCTTGTCCCCTCCGCATACATGAGCACCGACGCGCCGCTGCGGATCTTCTCCACCGCCTCCTCGAGGCTCTTCACGGCCCTGCTCCCGCGGCCCCTGTCGATGCCGATATACGAACCGTAGCGGAGCCCCCACCCGAAAAACGGGATGACGTCGAGCTCTCTCTTGTAGATAATCCGGATCTGGTCCGGTATCCCCGCCAGGATGGCTGGGATATCGAACATGCTTGCATGGTTCGACACGTACACATAGTTGCGCGAGAGGTCCACCTTCTCAAGTCCGCGCACCGTCACGCGCACGCTGCAGACGGTGAGCACCGCCCTCGCCCAGCCCCGGGCAATTGCATGAAACACCCGTCCTCTCTTCCGGTCGAGCCATATCAAAAGGAGCTCCGCGATCGCGCTCACGATCGAGATGAAGGCAGCGGTAAAGAACCGGAGAACGCCCACGTCGCCGCCTTTCAGGGAATTCCCGTCCCGAGTGCCCGGATGCGCTTCGCGACGGGGGGATGGCTGTAGAACATGAACTCGACGAACGGATGAGGTGTGGGATCCGCCAGGTTCATCTCTGACAGCTTCCGGAGCGCCGAGGCGAACGCATCGCGTTTTCCCGTCGTGCGCACCGCGTACGCGTCGGCCTGCCTCTCGTGACGCCGCGAAATCATGTTGGCGACGGGTGAGGTCACAAGCCCGAAGAGCGACAGCCAGATCGCGAGAAGCGGGAGCGCGGCGAGATCGGTCGTGGACGGGAAGCCGAGCGCCGCGGCCGATGCCTCGTAGAGCCTGGCGGCCACAAACAGCCCCGCGAAAGTCGATACCGTCCCCGTCACGATCCCCGAGCGGATGTGGCCGAACCGGTAATGCCCGAGCTCGTGCGCGAAGACGGTTTCGATTTCCTCTTCTGAAAAACCCCTCACGAGCGTATCGCCGAGTATGATGCGGCGCGAGCGGCCGAGGCCCGTAAAGGCGGCGTTTGCCTTCCGGGTGTTCTTGCTCAGATCGAACGAGAATATCCCCTCCACGTGAACGCCCGCGCTCTCCGCAAGGTTCGTAATCCGGTCCTTCAGCGTCCCCTCCGCGAGCGGCGTAAAACGGTAAAAGAGCGGCATAATCAGGACGGGGGCAAGGCGCACGAGAACCACCGAGATCAGCGTCAGCGCGGTCCCCACGGGGATCCACCAGAGCGGGCCGAATCTCCCGAGACAGAAATACAGAATGCAGAATACCCCCGCCCCCAGCGGCGCTGCCAGAGCGAGTCCCTTCAGGCGTTCCCGCGCCCACGCCCCCGCCGACTGGTTTGAAAGGCCGAACCTGTGCTCGACGAGGAACCCCGAGTACCATGCAAGAGGGAGCGTAAGCGCCGCCCGCAGTGCGCCGACCGCGCAGGCGAAGGCGAGCAGACCGGCGTACGGATTCGCGGAGAGGGATGAACACCACGCTCCGAGTGAACGTCCGGCGGCGGTGGTGGCGAGGGTTGCGAGTAGGGCGAAGGAGAGGAGGGAGGCGGTGATTCCGGCGGCGAGCTTGATGCGATTATACGCTTTTGCGTCAACGGTCCGCGGAGGTGAACTCCGCGGTGACATCAGCCCTTCTGATACCATGGCACGGCGCGGCGTCGGGATATTGGACCAGTGTGTTTATGGAAAGTAATGAGAATGAGTCTGAAAATCAATCGGCGCCGGCGATTTGGACGATGTCGTATTTTCCCGTACCTTTGCTCGTTGATGGCACACCATCGACCCCGCTGTCTGTTCATTCTGCATTTACGACGCGCATTGTCAAATGAGGAGATCCCGCTATGGCAATGATCCGCAAGCAGGAAGCGCTTGACTATCACAGTCAGGGGCGCCGCGGCAAAATCGAAGTCGTTTCGACGAAACCCTGTGCAACCCAGCACGATCTCTCCCTCGCATACACTCCCGGCGTCGCCGTCCCCTGTCTGGAGATCGCCGCCAACCCTGCCGACGGGTACAAGTACACGGCGAAAGGAAACCTGGTGGCGGTCGTCAGCAACGGGACGGCCGTCCTCGGGCTCGGCGATATCGGTCCCCTGGCAGGCAAACCGGTGATGGAAGGGAAGGGGGTCCTCTTCAAACGGTTTGCGGATGTCGACGTCTTCGACATCGAGCTTGACACGAAGGATCCTGAGGAGATCATCAGGATCGTCCGTGCGCTCGAACCGACGTTCGGCGG
>PMJQ01000077.1 GCA_003157485.1 Ignavibacteriota bacterium | reverse complement strand
CGCGCGTCACGCCTCTCCCCGAAGAGCTGTACAGTTCTTCCCTGTCGGTCCTCTGCATGCAGCCGGTGGTGTCCTTCCCGAAGAGCGCATAGAGGAAATGCCCGGCAAACATCGTTGCGCATGCCTCCTCGTCGGGGTGGAAGTCCTCGTACACGAAGCTGTGCGTCATCCCCGGGATGTGGACGTCGTCGATTTCCATGTCGAGCAATTCTTCCACGATAAACCTGTACGCTACGGCGGGGGGAACGGTGCGGTCGAAGTGGACGGCGATGGCGTGCGCGTCGAGGTGCTTAATGAGCCTGCGGAGCTCCGCGGGAATGCACGAGGGATCGAGCGAAGAAGGGGGAGCGCAGCGCGGATCCCCCGCATATGCGCGGACGGTGGTCCTGCCGGCCGTCTGAAACTGCCTTTCAAATTCCTCGACGGTGTCGAGCCACTCGCCGATGATTTCGGGAGGAGCATCCGATTCGTCGAATGAAAACCGGGCTCCGTATCTCTCTTCCAGGTCCTTCCGCTTCCGCTCGTTCAGAGCGCTCTGTATGCGGTCCTGCGTCTCGTCCGGCATTTCGATCCCTCCGCTGATTGTGTCGATTGCGTGGGAGCCGATGGCGGGTGGCCGGAGCGGTTTTCAGTTCCGGACGTAATCGATGAATTCAAATTCCGGGTGGTGTTCGCGCGAGGTTTCTCTGAACACTGTGCCGAGCAGATGCTCGTAGGGGGGGAAGAATGTGTCCGCCTCGACGTCCCGGTCGACGAGTGTCAGATAGAGTTCGTCGGCGCGCTCGAGAAGCTGGGCGTATAATTTTCCCCCCCCGATCACAAACACCCTGTCGAGGGAGGCAAGGGCCCGGAGCGATTCCTCAACCGAACAGTACGACTCGATCCCCTCTACGGGGGTGGAGCTCAGGACCACATTTCTCCTCCCGGGAAGCGGCCGCCCGAGGGATTCCCATGTCCCCCGCCCCATCAGAACGGCATGTCCTGTCGTCAGCCGTTTGAATCGCTTCAGATCCTCCGGGATTCGCCACGGGAGCTTCCCCTCGCTGCCGATGGCGCGGCGGTGCCCGATGGCCGCTATAATGGCCAGTTTCACACCGCCACCTGGAATTTGATCGGCTCATACGATTCATACCCTGCCAGAGCGAAATTTTCGAACTTCAATTCGTCGAAGGGTACATTATCAATCTTGAGCGTGGGGAGGGGCTTCGGAGTCCTTTTGAGCTGTTCCCTCAGCCCTTCGATATGGTTCACGTAGATGTGCGCGTCGATTATCGTATGGCTGAACATTCCCGGCGCCAGCCCGGTTTCCTGCGCCAGTATCTGCGTCAGGAGCGCGTAGGCCGCGAGGTTAAACGGTATCCCGATCGCAATATCCCCTGACCGCTGCGTGAGGTGGCAGCAGAGCCTCTCCTGCTGGACGTTGAACGCGAACGTGTAATGGCACGGCGGGAGCTTGCTCCCCAGTGCGTTCCCGGGTTCCCAGGCCGTCACGACCATCCGCCGGGAATTCGGGTCGGTTTTCAGGAGCTCGACGACGCGCCCGATCTGGTCCACCTCCACCACCTCGTATTTCCCTGTTGCGGGGTTTATCTGAGCGCTCGGAAACCTGCGCCAGTAGCGCCCGTATGCGGTTTCCAGGTTCCCGTTCTCGTCTGCCCACGCATTCCATATCTTCGTGTGCTTCATCAGGTTCCGGATATGGTCCTCGCCGGAGAGGTACCAGAGGACCTCGTAGAGCATGGCCTCGAAATTCACTTTCTTCGTCGTCAGCAGGGGATATCCCTTCGCGAGGTCCACTGTGTAATGTTCGGCGAAGCACGATATCGTGTCCACACCCGTCCGGTTCTTTTTGACCGTTCCGTTTGTCAGCACCCGCTCGACAAGATCAAGATACTCCCGCATGCAGTTCCCCTCTGTCGTTGGTCACCGGACTGAACGCCCGCTTGAAAAGTAGCAATGCACCCCCCGAAAAGCAATCCCGTGATTCGCGTCCCTGTTACTGCGCGATCCCCCTCTGGAGCGTCCTGACGGAAGCCGGGAACTCATGGGATACGCTGCGCCCTGAAAGGGAAAGGCGGGGAGAAATCACATGAAATGTGCGGGGAAAACGATGGAATATCAAGGAACTAGGAGCACGTCACGTCCGGACGTGCCCGCGGGGTCACCGGTGAACCGCAACAATCGGTTGAATTTACCGTAGCACCATGAAAGAGAAAGTCACACTGGATCTCAAAAGTGACGTCGACATGAACCCGAAAAAATTCAATTGGCCGGGATGGCTGGGGTGTCTCCTTCTCGCATGTGCCGCGGTCGCCCCGGCCGGAGAGAAGCAGATCGTCTCGCTGAAGGATCTGAGCGACACGCAGGTGAAGTGCGCGGGATTCCGGATTCTCCAGGAAGCCACGGTCCACATCAAGGCCGTCGGCGCGGGGGGAGACAACAAATGGTCGTGGGGAGAGAACAAATGGTCCAGGAACACCGACCGGGGCGGGGACATGACCGCCTATCCCTGGATCATCGACGCGGACACGCGCAATGTGGTCTGGGAAATGACGATGGACAACTCGTCGAAGTGGAAAGATGAACGGTCATTTGACGGAACGGTGACGCTTCCGGCCGGATCCTACGAGGTCTATCTCGCCGCCGCCGTCTTTACGATAAACACGGCGTTCACGCACATGTCGATATCCGTCGACCACCGGAAAAACCCCCTCTTCGGCGACGTGAGGTCGGAAAAGAAGAATTTCTTCAACTGGCTTTCCGGATGGTGGTCGGACGATCTCATGAAAACGTGGAAGAGGCGCTCCCCTCTCTGGGGGATCGACCTCCTTGTCGACGAATCCGTGGGATGCACGCCGTACGCCCCGCCGAAAGAGCGGGATAACGCGGTGCTGAAAGCGACGGGCCTCGGCGAGAATGAAGTGGTCAGGAAGTCGTTTTCGCTTGACGATGCCGCGACGCTCTTCATTTACGCGCTGGGGGAGGGTGACCGCGAAGGCCAGCTTGCCGATCATGGCTGGATCGTCAACACCACGGACAGAAGGCGCGTATGGGAGATGCAGATCAGGAACTGCACGTATGCGGGGGGGGCCGACAAAAATATCCGCTACGTCAACACGATCACGCTGCCCAAAGGGGACTACACGCTCTACTACGTGACGGACGGGAGCCACTCGGGCGTCTGCTGGAACGCGAATCCGCCGTATGATCCGCTCAACTGGGGGATCACCGTCTCCATCGACCGGGAAAAGGAGCGGAAGAGCTTCAGGACGATTCCGAATGAAGAGGACCGGAACGTCATCGTGAGCCTCATCCATCCAAGAAACAGCGACTACCTGTCCGAAGGGTTCACGCTGAAAAAGGACGCCCGCGTGCGGGTCTACGCGATCGGGGAGAGGGACAATTCGCGGCGCTCGATGGCCGACTACGGGACGATTCTGGACGCAAAGACTCGGGAGAAAGTGTGGACGATGGACGTTGACAGGACGTCGCACGCCGGGGGAGACTCGAAGAACCAGTACATCGACGAGATCATCACTCTTCCCAGGGGCAACTACATTGCGACGTATACGACGGACGATTCTCACTCGTACAACGACTGGAACTCCGATCCCCCATACGACAAGGAGCACTACGGTATCACCGTGATGGGTGTCGGGGAGAAATGGGATCCCTCGATCGTCGGCAGGTACACCGAAGAACGTGAGAAGAACATCATCGCGCAGATCATCCGTCCCGGGGACAACGTGGATGAATCACGCCCCTTTACGCTCGAGAAGTCCTCCCGGGTCCGGGTCTACGCGATCGGGGAGGGGATGGGGCGCGAGATGGACGACTACGGCTGGATCGAAGATGCGAAGACGGGGACCGTTGTATGGGAAATGACGTACCGGATGACGTTTCACGCCGGGGGTGACCGGAAGAACCGGATGGTGAACACCACAATCCTCCTCGACAAGGGGAATTACCGGCTCAGGTTCAAAAGCGACGATTCCCACTCATTCGGAGACTGGAACGCTGATCCCCCTGACGACCAGCGGTCCTGGGGAATCACGCTGTATCGTGACGACTCGACTCCGGCGCCGGGAATCCCTCCACCGCCGGCCCCGCCCTCGCCTCCTGACGATCCGGAGAACTGAATTACGGGCCGGGCCGCGAACTGCGGCCCGGTTTCTTTCTGTACCTGTCCGGGCGGGGAGATGTCGATCCGCGGAGCGTGCGGATCTCGCTCGCCGAGAGATTTCTCCAGGTTCCCGGCAACAGCCCGTCGAGCGTGAGATTCCCCATCCGTGTCCTGACGAGCCTCAGCGCCGGATGCCCGACGGCCGCCGTCATCTTCCTGACCTGCCTGTTCCGCCCCTCTGTCAGCGTTACCTCAATCCACGTGGTGGGCACGTTCTTCCTGAACCGGATTGGCGCCGGCCTCGGCGGAAAGTCCGGCGCGGCGGCCAGCAGAGTTACGTCCGCCCGCCTTGTCATTTCTCCCTCAATCATCACACCGCGTCTCAGTTTCTCGAGCGCGTTGCTGTCCGGCACTCGCTCCACCTGAACGGCGTACGTGCGGGGGTGCATGAAGCGAGGCTCCGTAATCCGTCGCTTGATGACGTTGTCGTCCGTCAGAAGAAGGAGCCCCTCGCTGTCCGCATCGAGCCGTCCCGCCGGGTAGACCGTATCCGGAAAAGGGCCAAACTCCGCGAGCGTTTTCCAGTCGCCGTCGGGAGTAAACTGGGAAATGACGCCGTACGGCTTGTAAAAAAGTATGACATTTGCGGGCATGGGGAGAAGATAGAGAGATCCGGCTTCAGAAGCGACGGGCTCCCTCCCTCTGCAGGTTGATTCTCGTCGAGCTTCTCTCTACAATGGGAGCATCACGAACATCAAAACGGGATTTCCATGCCCACGACAAGGAGAACCTTTCTGCGGCGAGCGGCCGCAGTCGGTGCGGCGGCTCTTTCCGGCTGCGCGTTTAT
>PMJQ01000051.1 GCA_003157485.1 Ignavibacteriota bacterium | reverse complement strand
GTCGTCCAGCCCCTGAGAAAAAGCCCGTTGTTCTTTATGAAGTACTCGTAACTCGGCGCCTCGGTAAACGACGTCACAGGGGGGGGAGATGCGCCGTCATTGTTGAGGAGATCGACCATCTGCCGGAGGGCCTGCTTCCCCACCGGGGTGTCGAAATTGAACCCCACGGTGGAGAAGTAATCGGGTTTCAGGCTGAGAAGATTCTCTATGTAATTGCAGATAAACCCCTCGTAGTCCGCCGCGGGGAACACGTAGAACGGTCCACGGTACCCCAGCGTGTGCCGCAGGTTCAAAAAGGCGGGCCACGTCATTGTGTTCTGAATTTTCCGGATCGCCTCCTCACCTCCGGGGAGGGACTTGAGAATGTCCTCCCTGTAGTACATTGTCGACTGGACCATGTCCAGAGGGAGGGCGACCAGCTCGCTGTCGCCCTGGCAGGAATACAGGGCGTCCGGGACGATCCGATCCAGCTCCGCGGGGGTGAAATACTTCCCCAGGGGCTCGCACCACCTCGCAAAGCGCTTGACCCAGACAATGTCCACCGCAATGAGGTCAAGGCCCTCCTCCGCCCCGCGGAGGGAGCGGGCCAGGATCTCCTTCCTCTCGTTCGTGCTGAAATCAAGGTTCGGGAAGTCGACCGGAATGACTCTGATCCTCCCGGCGTTCAGAGCGTTATACCTGTCGATGAGTATCCGGTGGGCGTCGGTGATGCGGTCTGCGAAATAGATCTCGGTCACCCCCGGGGGGGGCCGGCGCACGAGAAGCGAATACAGCAGCAGATAAAGCAATCCCAGCGCCACAAGAATGGCGACGCCGTTTGTCCATTTCAGTTGCCGAATCGTGCGCATAGGGTGAACGATCGTTGCCGGAAGGAGAGCGCGGAGGAGGAGACCTTCCGCATATCAAAGGAACGCAACTGCGCCTCGAGAATCAAGCCGCAGGTGGCGCCTTCTGTGGCGCCTTGTGCGCCACAGGTGGCGCGTCCCGCGCCACAGGCGCCACAGCTCACCTGCGGGCGCGCGCCGCGTCCCCGAGCGAGAGCGTCCCAGGATTGTCGTAAAGCTGTTTGATCTGGTCCGGGCTGTTGTGCGTCGTAAGGAAGTTCGCCCAGATCATGAACCACGTCCAGAGCGGCTGCGTTTTCAGAATCTCCGGCGCCGGCACTTCGCCCACCTCGCCGAGCGCGATCAGTTTTCCTCCGCCGAGATCGAGAAGCTCGTCGTGATGGCTCTGCCTGAAATCGTAGTGGTACACGTCCGCCGCGAGGACATCAACCTCGTCGAGACCCGGAAAGTACTCATCGTACGCGTGCGCCTGGTCGTTGAAGAGGCGGCGGGGCGCGTTGGCGTCCCATACCCAGATCAGATTGTCGAGGTGATGGACGTTGACAAACCGGTCATACATCATCCTGTAGAGCTTCGCGGAACCGTCCGCCCCCTTCCGGTTCCCCCACCAGAACCAGACACCGTTGGATTCGTGGTACGGCCGCCAGAGCACCGGCACACCCTGGGCCTTCAGAAGACCCAGGTAGGACGCCACGGTATCCACCTGACGCATCCACCGGGCGTTCAACGCAGTCCCCGGCGTCGTCAGCTCCCGCCACTGGGCGTCTGTGAGCTTCGCCTGAACGCTCTCCTTCCATCCGAAGGGGGGATCGTCCATCGGCCTCCCGGCGTGCCACATGAGCGTGATGATGCACCCCTCCTTGTATTTCTCCGATGCATCCCGGACAAGCTGTTCCGCGTTCCCCTCCCTGTAGTACACGATAAAATCGCTCCCCCAGACCGCAGGCAGCTTCCCCGTGAGCTCCTTCACGCGGTCGGGAAACATGTCTCTCCTCCCGACGGGATTGTGCTGCCCCGCGAGGATGCTCTTTCCCGAGATCGAGTACAGATATTCGAGGAGTGCCTTCGCCCCCGGGGTGGCGTTCCTGTTGACGGGAGCATACTGCACGTGCCGAGGAAAGAGGTCCCGGAGCCGCCGGACGCAGTTGATCATCGCCCGTGAGGTATGATAGTCGGCCTTCCAGATTGTCCCCTTCGGTTCGGTCGTATTGCGCGGCGCCCTGTCGATCCCCCCCCAGAACCATCCTCCGTGTTCCTCATCGAGGAGGAATTTTTTGCAGTAGGCCCACTGCGTCGTGAACTTGCCGTAATAGTCGAGCGTATCGGCGGGGTAGAGCACCGACATGTAGAGGAAGGAGTTCAACGCTTCGACCTGCGACCACCATTCCTTTGTCTCCCGACCGATCGTCACATGTCCGTCCGTGATGCGGGGATCCCCCCCGTCGAAGAACCCGCCCACGCCGGCATCCCACCCGTGCAGGAGCGCAAAATCGACTTTCTTCTTCGCAATCCTGAACGTCGCCGTGTCGTCCCTGATACCCAGCACCTGAGAGGCATCCAGAAGGAGATAAGAGGTTTCGACGTCGTGTCCGAATGAGATATGGTCGATTTCAAAACGGGCGGCCCCCTCGGGCGCGTCGGACGTTTTGTATGTCACGGGGGTCCAGTCCCGCCTGAAGAAGAGGTTCATATATCCCGTCTGATTCGTGATGACATCCCGGACCAGATGGAGCATCGAACCCAGGCGCTCCTTCAGCACCGAATCCGGCCACGCCTCATACAGGGCCGTGTACGCTTCCATGAGATGGATCATGGAGTTCTGGTCTTTGGGCGGGGTGTGGTTGAACCCTTCCCGGGACGGAAGCCCCTCCCTTGAGAGGAACTGGAAATAGCCGCCGTAAACAGAATCGTAACTGTTCTTTTCGAGCCAGCGGTACGTTTTCAGGGCCAGGTCCAGCGCGCCGGTATCACCCGACGCCATATAGTAGGTCGCAAGCCCATATATGGCGAACGCGTTTCCATAGGCGGTCTTCGGAATTCTCCCGCGTTCCGTCACCGGCTCGCCGCGCCGGTCCACGAGATCGTAGAATCCGCCGAACTCGGCATCCCACATTTTGTCCCTGAGAAACCTGTAGCCGTGTGCGGCATACGGGAGGAGCCGCCGGTATTCCGGGCTGAAGAGCGCGGCGTTGGCAATCGACCAGACATGCCGGGCCTGAGTGACGATCATCTTCTCCTGGCGCCCGTCGAGCTCCCATTTATAGTTGATGTCGCTGTAATATCCGCCGTACACCGTGTCAGCGCACAGCGGATACCAGCGGTCCAACTCGACGTCGAGCGTGTGTTTGATCTCGACGGCGATCGAGTCTCCCCCGATCGCGGGTGCAGGTGCGCCCCCGACTTTTCCCCGGGGCATTCCGCAGCACTCGACGATCAATGTGAACCAGATAATCAGCACAATCAGTGTCATTCGTGTCATCGCCGTCATGCCTCTTCTCAATTCAATTTCGTCAATGTCATCAATGTCGTCCGCTATTTGTTCATCAGATTGTCCGCCGCCATGGCCAGGAGCATGAAATCCGTCGCTCCGCCCCCCATGACGTATTCCGTCTGCTGCCAGAAATACGGCCAGGTTTTCAGTTCCGGCAGATCGGGCCGTATGAGGGCCGTCCCGCTTGCGACCCCTCCGGGGATGTACGACCACTCATCCCTATTCGCGCCGTACGCCACTGTGAGCGAGCGGACGCCGACGCCGGACGCGAACGACGCGGTGTTCTCTCCCGGGTGGCACCCGAGGGCGAAATTCAGGGCGTTGAACGCGT
>PMJQ01000121.1:77343-86513 GCA_003157485.1 Ignavibacteriota bacterium | reverse complement strand
ATAGAGCGTGCTCCCCGGAATGTATTCCCACCGAAGAAGGACGTTCGCGTTGAGTATCGCCTCGTTGAAGTCGGCGCTGACGTAGGAAGGATTCAACGGGTAGTCGTAGGGAACCGGCGCGTCGCCGTCGAACCTCCGGTAATTCCTGTAAATTCCCCGAGCGAGAAGAATCTGTGTGAAACACTGGAGCGATATGTTCCTCGTGAACGTGACCGTGCCGGTCAGCTCCAGATCCAGCTCGTCCACATCCCTGTCGGCGTAAACGCTGAACGGCAGGGGGGAGACGGCCGTGTCGGTCACGTTTCCTCCAGGATAGACCCAGGCCTCGTCATGCCTTGAACGGAGCCAGAGGACGGTCGGGTCAAACTCAACCCACGACGCCGGCTTGAGGCTCAGGCCGAGCGATCCGGTCCAGGACCTCTTCCCCTTCTCGTTGAACGCGTAGATCCCTGTGAGCGTCGCGAACACGTTCGCCCTCGGATCCGTCTGTATCTGGGCGGTGAATGTATGCCCCCGGGGGCGTCTGTATGTCCCGATGATGCCGCGCTCTTCGTCGTCATTTGCCGGAAAGTATATGTCGTAGACAAACGTCGGCTTCCAGAAGTTCAGAAGCTCACCGTAGAACGTAAGCTCGGCGGTGGATGTTGTAAGAACGTGATCCCAGTTCCACCGGGTTGCGGGAACGAGCGAGAAGCCGTACCTCCGGAATATGCCGGTCCCGAAATTCTCCCGGTACAGGAGCTGTACGTAATCGCCGTAGTCGTGCGGCTGCGCGAAGAACCCGATGTCGTTGGTGTTGAAGTAGCGGCTGTAGAAGTCGAACGAGCCGGTGTAAAACAGGTGCTCCGCGGCGATGCGGGAGAAGAGAAGCCGCCCGGCCGCCCCGCCGCTCCCGGAGGAACCGTCGGTGAGAACCCGCTCCTCCGATGCGTGCGCACCGGCGACGTACCCGTCCAGCGTGTAGGCGCTTCCGCCGAAATGAACGTTCCAGTCGAGCCCACCGCTGTACGCGGGGTCGAGGCCGTCACGAGCGGCCACCGTCCCCATTCCCCCGAGCCATGACCCTCCGTCGAATTCCTGCTTGGCGCGCACGACGGTGTACGATCCGCGCGGCTCGGTGCGCATGCGCGTTTTGGCTCCCGTGGAATCGACGGTGGTCGCATCCATCTCGTCGGTCGTTGCCGTGAGCGCGCCGAGCGAGAACCCGCCGTTCGTCCGTCCGGAGACTTTTGCCGCTCCGAGTATCGTCGTGACCTGCGGGTTGTCGTCGATCGAACCCCCGGGCGGGGCGGTGACGTACGGGCTCAGCGTCGGCTGCTTGCCGATGCGGCGGGAGAAGAAGAGCGATAGGGGCGTGTTGTCGACGCTCGAGCCGAACGTGAACATCTGTGCCCCTTCGACAAAAAAGGGACGTTTCTCCGGAAACCGGGTTTCGAATACGGTGAGATTGAGGACGGACTGGTCGACTTCCACCTGCCCGAAATCGGGGTTCACCGATGCATCGAGCGTGAAATTTCTGGCCAGCCCGTACTTGAGATCGACGCCTGCCTGACCCCTGTATGCCTTCGTCCACGGGTGGNNACGGTTCCCCATTTGGATATCTGCAGTGTCTCGCTCCGGGGGACCATGACCCACTCGTCGGTCTCCTTCTTCCGGCTGATGTACCGCCGGAAATTTATCCCCCAGCGGTAAACGCCGTCGGGCTGCTGTGCGAACCGGAGAGCATTGTACGGTATTTCAAACTCGGCGGACCACCCGTCCTGGAATACGCGCGTCCGGACGTTCCAGACTGCGTCCCATGTGATGTCATATACGTTCCCGTCCTGCGAGAGGACACCGTCACTCTGGACCCCCGAGACATTGGCGACGAAGACGAACGCAGTCTGGCGGTCGTAGTAGGAATCGATCATGACGCTGAATCTGTCGGCTTCCGACGACCTGTCTCTCCGCGTGAGCTGGCGGACGATCTTCTGCGGGTGGGCATCGTAACAGATCACGCCAACGTACACTGCGCGGTCATCGTACAGCACCCTGACAGAGGTGACTTCTGTGGGGAGGGCTCCTTCTTCGGGGTCGAACTGTGTAAAATCGAGAACGGGAGTGGCCAGCTGCCACTGCGGGTCGTTGACCCAACCGTCAATGACGGGAGGGTAATCGATACGAACCGCGTGTATCACCTTCGATGTGTCCGAGGCGAACACAGGGAGTGTGAGCACACATGCCGATATCAGCAGCGTGAGAGATGTCCTCGCCATACGTAGGTGATATCCAAAGAGCGTGATGGGGGACGACAAAGGGGGGACTTTTATAAGCTATATGTTCCTTCGCAAAAAATCAATGCTTATTGGAGAGAATTGATGAGTCCGACGACATTTTCTATGTGCTGCGTGTGGGGGAACATGTCGACAGGCTGTATCGAGTCTATCGAATATCTTCCCGATTCACACATAATTTTCAGATCCCTGGCCTGCGTCGAGGGATTGCAGCTCACGTAGACGATGGTGCGGGGGGCGAGCGACACGATTTCCCGGGCAACCTTCTCGTGCATTCCTGCACGCGGAGGATCAACGATAACCACGTCCGGGGGGGGAAGAGGTTCCTCCGCCCGGCGCGAGGCGAGGAGCGTCTCCTTGAGGTCTCCCAGGAGGAAGACGCAGTTCAGAACTCCGTTGGATTCCGCATTTTCCCGGGCATCTTCCACCGCCTGCGCCACGGATTCAATGCCGAAGACGCGCGCCGCCCCCGCGGCGACATGAAGCGCAATGGTCCCGGTCCCGGAATACAGATCGTACACAACGTCGCCCCGCCGCATATGCGCAAAGCGGAGCGCGGTGTCGTACAGGCGCTCCGCCTGGTCGGTGTTCGTCTGGAAAAACGAATTCGCGGATATCCTGTACGTCCTCTCCCCGATTTTCTCCGTTATCGTCCCCGTGCCGTGATAGACTCTCTCCCGCTCACCCACAGCCACCTGGGATCTCCGCTCCGTTATGTTATTGACGATCGTTGTGAGCGAGGGAAATTCCGCCAGGAGCCGCGCCGTCAGCGCGGTCATGACATCGGGCCGGTCATCCCTCGTGACGAGATTGACCATCCTCTCCCCCGTCCGTTTCGACTCCCGGATGACGAGATTCCTCAGGTAGCCGCTCTGCGTGACGGTCGAGAAGACGGGGATGTTGCCTCCGGTGCAGAAATCCCTGACGAGATTCACGATGCGCGCGCTTGCCTCAGACTGGAGCCAGCATTCATGAAGATCAAGTATGCGGTCGTAACGGCCGGGAAGGTGCAGCCCGAGCGCGGGATCGTTCACTCCGCCGCCCTGATTTCTTTCCGGGGGGAGTTGTGTCATTTCCGCATCCGTCAGCCATCTCTCGCCGAAGGAGAACTCCATCTTGTTTCTGTAGAACCAGGGATCCGCCATCGCAAGCGGCGGCGGGACAGCAATGGATGGAAATCCGCCGAGGCGCGCAAGTGCATCGGCGACATGCCGGCGTTTGAATTCGAGCTGCGAGTCGTAGCCGATATTCTGCCATGTGCATCCGCCGCACGTGCCGAAATATCTGCACCGCGGCTCCGCGCGGCGCGGGGAGGGGAACGCAAGCGAGAGCAGATCGGCTTCCGCGAAGTTTCGTTTAACGCTCCTGATGCGCATGCGCACGGTGTCGCCGGGAACCCCGCCGCGGACGAAGACCACGAACCCGTCAACCCGCGCGACGCTTTTCCCTTCCACCGCGAGGTCTTCGATGCGTCCCTCAAGTTCATCTCCCCGCTTCACGCGTCCCTCCGCGGTGCGTCACCCGGAGGCCCCGCACCCTCAAGCTGCCGTGTGAGTTCGTTCCAACGGAAGTACGCGTCCGCAAGGTCCTTTTCGAGCTCTTTGTACCGGGCATGAACTTTTTTCACGTTTTCCCCGTCGCGGTAGAACTCCGGGTCGGCCATCTGCCGGTCGATCGCGGATTTCTCTTTCTCCATCCCTTCAAGTTTTCGCTCGAGTTTTTCTATCGCGTCCCTGAGCGGTTTCGTCTTTTTGTATTTCCGCTGCCGTTCCTCGGCCTCAAGCCGCTTCCGCTCTTTCTCGCTCGCGGCACCGGTCGTCTGCTTTGCCTGCGGGGACGGTCCGGCTTTTTGCTCCTCCCGGTTCCGGGCGTCGATATATTCGCTGACGTTTCCCGGGTAGATCCGTATTCCACCGCGGCGGAATTCGACAACTTTTGTGACGATCGGGTCGAGGAAATCCCTGTCGTGGGAGACAATGACGAAGCTCCCCTCGTATCCGGCGAGGGCCTCCTGCAGCACCCCCTTGGAGCGCATGTCCAGATGGTTCGTGGGCTCGTCCATGACGATGAGGTTGCTCGGATGGAGAAGCATTTTTGCAAGCGCCAGCCGGCTTTTCTCCCCCCCCGACAGGACACGAACCTTCTTGAAGACGTCGTCCCCGCTGAACAGAAAGCAGCCGAGGAGGGTGCGGAGCCGGCGGCGGATATCTCCCGTCGCCACTTCCTCGACGGTTTGAAGAACGTCGTTGGCCGGGTTCAATTCCTCAGCCTGATGCTGGGCAAAATACGAAATTGTCACGTTGTGGCCCGGGATCCGTTCCCCGACGTCGAACGGCTCGATCCCGGCGATGATGCGCGCAAGCGTGGATTTTCCCGCGCCGTTCACGCCGACGAACGCGATCCGGTCTCCCCTGTCGATGTCGAAGCTGATCCCGTCGAACACCTTCAGCGTGCCGTAGCTTTTGCGCACGGCGTTGAGCTCCATGACCACGCGGCCGGATTGCGGGGCGGGGGGGAAGGCGAAATGGATCCCCCCTTCCTCGTCTTCGATCTCGATGAGGTCGATCTTCTCGAGCTTCTTGATCCGGCTCTGCACCTGGCGCGCCTTCGTGGCCTTGTAGCGGAACCGCTCGATGAACTGCTCCGTCTGCTTGATCTGCTGCTGCTGGTTCCTGTACGCCGCTACCTGCTGTTCCTTCCGGGCGGCCTTCTCCTTGACGAAGTAGCTGAAGTTCCCCGCGTATTCCGTGAGCGATCCCATGCTCAGCTCGTACGTCTTGGTCGTCATGTTGTCAAGAAACCGCCTGTCGTGCGAGACGATGATCACCGCACCCTCGTACGAGCGGAGGTAGTCTTCAAGCCACCGGAGCGAATCAAGGTCGAGATGGTTTGTCGGCTCGTCGAGGAGAAGGAGCGACGGCTGCGCAAGAAGGAGCTTCGCCAGCGCGATGCGCATCTGCCAGCCGCCGCTGAACTCATCGGTCTGCCGGGTAAGGTCCGACTCCGAGAACCCGAGTCCCGCCAGAACCTTCTCGACCCCCGTTTTGATCCGGAAGGCGTCGGAGGACTCCAGCCGGTGCTGCAGCTCTCCGTAGACCTCGAGGAGCTCCGCAAACTCGGCGGATTCATGATCGATCTCACCCATCCGCCGGTGGATTTCGTCGAGCGCGGTCTGCGTTCCGATCACTTCCGCGAAGACCGATTCTACTTCGCTGTAGAGGGTCCGTCCCGCGGCGGACATCCCTTCCTGCGGGAGATACCCGACGCTGACATACTTCGCCTTCGCGATCTCTCCGCTGTCTGCNNGGGCCGACGCGGAAGGAAATTCCGTCAAACAGCGCCCGGTCGCCGAACTCAAGGAGAAGGTTGACCGCGGAGATCATGATGCGGGGGGCATTACTTGAGGTAGTATTTCAGCGGATTCGGATCGACACGGCACTCTTCCGCGATGCGGATGCCTGAGATCCGGTGCTCGTCCCGGAGCTTGTAAAGGCGGGGAACAAGCCTGTCGCGCAGCTCGATCGGGGTGAACGGATTGATGTAGATGCTCGTCCCTCCTTCGAAACCGGCGGGGACGTTGATGCGCCATTTGATAAGGACGTGCCAGGGCATTTTCGTGATCGCGTCCACGGGAGTGTAATACCACTCTTCGTTGCAGGAGATCTGGCTTCCCATCGAGGCGTGGATCGCGTGGACAAGATCGCTCATGCCCCTGATTTCCTCGTCGCTGTGCTCGTACGGCCTCCCGGCGGCTGACCGTGAGTAGACTTCGATAGTCGGGGATCGGTGGCCGATCCCCGCCCATGCGATCGCGTGATCGTTCTCCGCAAATATGAGATTGTGGTACGCCGCAAAATTTGCGCCGTATTCGTTGAAGACGTTGGGATCCTCTCTGAGCATGTGCGTCTGCGCCTCGATCGACGCTCCCCACTCGTCAAGCGCCACGACCTGTTTGTGCAGGTGGTCGAACGACGCACCGGCGGGACGGAGCCAGTTCTGGAAGACGCTGATGTATCTGACGTAG
The DNA here is from genome assembly GCA_003157485.1 of Ignavibacteriota bacterium. Classification (GTDB taxonomy): domain Bacteria; phylum Bacteroidota; class Ignavibacteria; order UBA10030; family UBA6906; genus Fen-1273. The sequence goes on along the minus strand of PMJQ01000121.1, from coordinate 80,216 downwards.
CGGTTTGTCTGCGTGATGTCGAGCATCGCGTCGATGGTGAAGCGGAAGTACCGGAAGTGCTCTTCGAGCGACATCTCTCCCGATGAAAACAGGTCCGCGTCGGTCGCCGCTCCTTCCGCGTAGTGTCTCGACGCAATGATTAGCTCGTGCCCCCCGCCAAAGAACGCATCCGCGATGGCAAATTTTTCCGCCATGGGCATCTTCTCGATCTGCTCTTCGGTCCTTCCCTCCTGCCTGAGTTTGTAGTGGACGATGTCGGTGATGTGCTTCAGACCGTTCGGGCTGGCAAGGTACTCCTCTTTCCATTTCTGCCTCCCCGCACTCATCTTGTAGGCGTAGTTCTTCCGCCAGTAATCGAGCGTGACGATCTCGAACATGTTCCCGACGCGGCGGAACGCGGCCTGTGTTTCGAAATACCGGTCCGGCGCGAGCGTGTCGATCCGGTCCCAGCGGCCGTCGCGGCGCACGAGACGGGATTTCTCGGGGGGCGTTTCAAAGTATCGGGGTGGACAGAAGCTGCAGTAATTCTCCGGGATGCGTGCTTCCAGCGGCCGCGCCGCGGCGGCTACCTCGTTTGTGATAGGCCGGCTCTTGCGTCCCGCCACCGCCCAGACTTCCGTCCCGGTGAAGGGATTGACCTGCTTCACCGTGCCGTCGGGCATTATCGTATAGTACCTGTTCGGTTGCATGGCGTCGGGACCCGCGCACTTTCAGTTGTGGGTGTGACGGTCTTTGTTNNGGTACCCGCCGATCTCCCTGACGGGTCCGCGGAACCGCTTCATGACCGATTCCTTCTCTTTCTCCGTCAGGTGCATATCGACGCGCCGGAATTCGTGAACGCCGAATTCATCCATCAGCTCCTGAACCAGCGCACCGAGCGGCTTGCCGCGGACCGCCATCATTTCGCAGAGCATGAGCCCGAGGAATATGCCGTCCCGCTCGGGAAGATGCCCCTTGACGCCGAGGCCGCCGCTTTCCTCTCCGCCGATAAGGACGTCGTGCCCGGTCATGTACCTGCAGATGTGCTTGAACCCGACGGGAGTCTCGACGAGCTTCAGCCCGTATTTCGCGCACTGCCTGTCGACCATCTGCGTGACCGAAAGGGACTTGACGACTTCCCCCGTCATCTTCTTCTGCTCGACGAAGTATTTGAGGAGCAGGGAGAATATCCTGTGCGAGTCGACGAAGTTCCCCTTTTCGTCCACCGCGCCGATCCTGTCCGCGTCGCCGTCGGTGGCGATGCCGATGTCGTACGACCCCGTTTTCACCGCCTGGATCAGCTCCGTGAGGTTCTGTGCAAGCGGCTCGGGGTTCGTTCCGCCGAACGACGGATTGTAGATTTCATGTATCTGCCTGACGCCCGGAAGGGCCTCGTCAAGCACCCCCTGCCCGGCACCGTACATGACGTCGTACAGTATGCGGAGCCCCGAACGGCGGATGAGGTTCATATCGATTTTTGTCGCAATGTCATCCAGGTAACGCTGCTTCATCGCGATGGGAGCGACTTTCCCTTTTGCGATGAGCTCCCCGAGCATGTGCTTGCGCGGCGGGAGCTTCTTCAGCTTCATCACCTTTGCGAGCTCTTTCTCGACCCGCGCGATCATTTCGGGATGGGCCGGTCCCCCGAAGTCCCCCTTGATCTTGAATCCGTTGTACCGCGACGGGTTATGGCTGGCGGTGATGACGATCCCCCCTACGGCATTTTCCCTGAGCGTCAGGAGCGAGACCATGGGGGTGCTGACAATGCTGTCGGCGAGCTTCACGGCAATGCCGGCGTTCGCCATGACCGCGGCGGACAGCTCCGCGAATTCCCTCGACATGAACCGGGCGTCGTACCCGATAACGACGCCGTTCTTCCGGCCCTCCTTCCGGCCGGCGAAGAACCTGGCCGTGGCGAGAGCAACTCTTTCGAGGTTTGCGAACGTGAAATCGTCTGCAATAACCCCCCGCCAGCCGTCCGTGCCGAATCGTATTGTCTGAGCCATGGGAACGCCCCGCATTGCCTGTAAGTCCGACGTTGTTACTTCCTGCCGAATGTGGCGAGCCCGGCATAGTGCGCCGATTCGCCGAGTTCCTCTTCGATGCGCAGGAGCTGATTGTATTTTGCGATCCTGTCGGTCCGGCTCGCCGACCCGGTCTTGATCTGCCCGGTGTTCGCGGCGACCGCGACATCGGCGATTGTCGAATCCTCGGTTTCACCCGAGCGGTGGCTGATAACGCACGTGTATCCCGCACGCTTGGCCATCTCGATCGCGTCGAATGTTTCGGTGAGCGTCCCGATCTGATTCAGCTTGATAAGTATGGAGTTGGCGACCCCCATGTCGATCCCTTTTTTCAGGAATTCGGTGTTCGTGACGAACACGTCGTCCCCCACGAGCTGGATTTTCTTTCCGAGGGCGTCGGTCATGAGCTTCCAGCCGGTCCAGTCGTTTTCCGCCATCCCGTCTTCAATCGAGATGATGGGATACTGTGCGACCCAGTGTTCATAGTACTTTACCATCTGGTCGGGAGTCTTGGAGGACTTGTCCGATTTGCTGAACACGTACTTGCCGTTGTCGAAGAACTCGCTGGAAGCGGGGTCGAGCGCAAGGAAGACGTCTTTCCCCGCGGCATAGCCCGCGTTCTTGATCGCCTCAAGTATGACTTCCACCGCCTCTTCGTTCGATTTCAGGTTGGGGGCGAACCCGCCTTCGTCACCGACCGCGGTGTTGTATCCCTTTTTCTTCAGCACGCTCTTGAGCGCATGGAATACCTCGGCCCCAGTCCGGAGCGCCTCGGCAAAGCTCGGCGCGCCGACCGGTACGATCATGAATTCCTGAATGTCGACGTTGTTGTCCGCGTGTTTCCCCCCGTTGAGGATGTTCATCATCGGG
>PMJQ01000121.1:0-77308 GCA_003157485.1 Ignavibacteriota bacterium | reverse complement strand
ACCGCGTTGAGGACCCCCTTCCCGTTGTAACGCGATTTGTCCCCGTCGCGGAGTTCGACCGCTTCGTGTTCACCCGTGGAAGCGCCGCTGGGCACCGCGGCCCGCCCCAGGCTGCCGTCTTCAAGCTTGACGTCGACTTCAATTGTGGGATTCCCGCGCGAATCCAGGATTTCTCGCGCAACGATATCAGCAATAAGTGTGTTCATGGAACTCTCCTTGTTCGTGGCAAAGTGCTTCAGCTGGTTAACTACGTCAAAAATGAAGTTAAAATCAACGTGCGAGGGCGCGGGCAACCGCAGCGAATACGTCGTCGACGGAAAGGAGTTTCATGCATTCCATGTAGTCTTCCCCCACCCTGTTGCAGAAATCGAGGTGGCAGGGATGACAGGGAACGTCCCTGCGGAGCGCCGTGTGCCCTGCCGACGGATCGTAGGGGAACCAGATCGATTCTTCTCCGGGACCGAAGAGCCCCACCGTCGGAACGCCGAGCGCGGCGGCGATGTGCATGGGTCCCGCGTCGTTGGAAACGAAGACGCTGCAGCGGGAGATTACGGCGGCGAGCTGGCGCAGCGGGAGGACGTTCAATACAGTCGGCGCGGAGANNAATTTCTCGGGGAGCCATTTCTTGGCGGGCCACGTAGCGCCCGGGTGCATCCCGACGATGGGCCCCCCTCCCTCCAGGGGCTTCCCCTCCCCGCACGCCCACCGGAGGTACGATGCGCCGTCGCGCCTCTCGTCCTGCGAAAGGAACAATTCCGGGGCTGATGCGGTCGCGGGAATTCCGGCGGCCGCGATGTATCCATTGTGGAACTCAACGGCGGTCTTCGGCCTGCCGTCGTCGGCAACGCGGATTGTGTACAGCCTTCCCCGGCCCTTTCTCTCCGGCCCGACGCGGACGCGGGCTCCGCTCAGCCACGCAAGGACCGCGCTCCGTGGATTACCGAAGAGATCGACGACAAGGTCGAAGCGTTTACGATTCAGGAGGAATCCAACGCGCGCCTGTTCGAGCGCGCCCGGACGGCCATAATTGTAGGGGATGATCTCGTCCAGAAAGGGGTTCTGCTCCAGGAGCGTGACGGCACTGCGCTCCCCCATGTAGGCAATGTAGGATTCGGGGCAAGCAGCGCGAACGCTTCGTATGACCGGGGTCGTGAGGACGATGTCCCCGATGAACCTCAGGCGCGTGATGAGTATGCGGCGGTACGGCGGTCCGGGTTCAGAAGCCATGCTCTTCCGCCCACTCGCACCGATCGAGCCATGTGTTCACTTTGATCTCCCCGATGTCGGAATCCTCCGCGTTCAGCGAGATCCAGAACGCCCTTCGCGCTTCGGCGTACCTGCCGAGACGGTAGAGCGCCTGGCCGAGGTAGCGTAGCCGGAGGGCTTCCAGCGCTACGTCCGCCGAGGTCAGGTCAAGGTCTTTCAACGTCACAACCGCGCCGGCGAAGTCCCCCTCGCGAAGCATCGACCTGGCCTTCATGTAGGCGAGCACCCTCTCTCCGGGGTCTCCGGGGCCGCCGCGGAGGAGCGAATCGACGGCCGCAATGCGAAGCGAATCCGTGTAATCGGTAAGGAACAGGAGGAGAAATCGCTTCCCCCCGGGGTCGGCGTCCATCGCAAGGAGTCGGAGCGCAGCGGCTTCTGTATACCCTTCCGTGAAGTCGGCCTGGTAGACGCGGTCGTACATTGCGTACGCCTTTTCCTGTTCGCCGGAGGCCCAGTAGGCGTCCCCGATACTGATAAAGAGCGGGAGATACCGCGCCGGATGCTCATCCGGAAGTATGACCGTGTCAAGAGCGGATGTGAGAACGCCCATCTCTCCTTCCCTGAGGGCGCTTGTGAGGTACCCCGCAAATGCGTCGTAGCCTCCTCCGTCCGCGTACACGCCGGCGTAAAGCGATTCCGCGACCGCGTACTCTTTTCGGGCGAATGATCCGCGGGCGAGAAGCGCCCGCCGCGCGAGAACCCGGGCACAGACCTTCCGGAATATCGGCACACGTCGGAAGAGCGCGTCCACCCCGTCCTGATCCACGTCGTCAAGGGGAACCCTGTCCAGGTACCCCTCCCACTCGACGGCGAGCTCCGGCAGGGAGCGGCCGTAGACCCCCATGAAGTCGAGCGACCGGTACACGAGCGTGAGGTTTCTCATGCCGTACCTGTCGATGAGGTACCTGCAAAACGATCCTGCCAGCACGTAGCTCACGGAGGATTGATGCGAGGCGAATCCCCAGAAGCTCATGATGCCCTCTATGGGGGGAGCAATCCCCGCCTCGCGGATCGCCGCTGCGTATTCATGAACCGTTCGGTTCCCCCACTCGCCGTCGACAGCCATGGCAAGCCCTTCGACAAGCCCCGTGCTGAGACTCGCCCGTATGACGGGGATACCGAACGGGGCCGCAGCGGCATGGACGAGTTCGTGCTTGAGCGAACCTTCGAGGGATTGCCGGGAGATATGGATCTGTCCGCTCCACGGCTTTGCGATATCGGTGTTGCCGGCACCGATCAGCCGCTGCTTGACCTCGGCTGAAGGATAAATATACGACTCGAAGAATACCCCCCGGGGGAGCGAGAACGCGTCGAGGACCTGCCCGAGCCTGAATTCGTGCTCCCGCGCCGCCTGCTGGATCTCGTCGGCGGTGAACGACGCGGGGGAATAGTAGAGAATGAAGTGTTCCGTCCGCATCTCGGCGCCGAGCGTCCGCCTGATGTACGAGGCGGTCGATTCGAACCCCAGATCGCAGCGGAAGAGATAAAATCCCGCGAGGGCGCAGGCGATGGCCGCGCTCCGGATTCTGCGCTCTCCCGAGACGAGCCCCGCGACAAGTGTGCGGAGCCTCCCCCGACCGGGCGCAGCCGCCGGGATCAGGTCCGTGACGGTGATCATTCCCATCCAGAGAAGAACCGCCGAGACAAAAAGGGTCAGAAGCCGGAAGAGCACGAGCGTCCGCGACAGGGGAATGACCTCGTCGTACGTCAGCCCGGGAAAATATCCGTAGAGAAAGTTGTACGAATAGACTGCGGGGGTGAAATACCCCAGCCCCGCGCTGTAGAGAAGGAGAAGGAAACACGAGAGGACAAAGAGCCTGCGGGGGTGCACAAAGGTGACAGCGCAGAAGAATCCGAGCGAGACGCCGAAGAGCGCGCTCACCGGAGCGAGAAGCGTGAAGAACGCGAGACCCTCCACCATGGAGCAGTTCCGGACAAACAGGGCATTCCCGGAGATGATCACCAGCGGGATCGCCAGGAGGAGGAGGCTCACCGCCGCACAGGCGCCAGCCGCCCGGGCCGCCCTGCGCGGCAGCGGCGTTTCCCCCGGTTCTCCGAGAGATTCCTTCACCGGCCGGATCGTGAGGAGACCCGAGGCACATGCCGCAATAAAGGCAAACAGCGCGGAGAATTCGTATCCGAGATAATCCAGGAGGGGGACGCGCGTGCAGAGAAATGCGACGGAGCCGTACAGTACGGCGGCGGACCGGACAGCAGGCGCGCGGAGGAGCGCGCGGATATTCACCGTGTGCATCTGCCGCCGTGAGGGGTTGTGCGCCGCGCGCCCGGGATGTTCTCCCGGAGGTTCAGAATTCCTCCCCGGCTTCGCGGCGTATTTCCGCCCCCAGGGATTGCAGTTTCTTTTCTATGGCCTCGTATCCCCTGTCAATGTGATAGACGCGAAGCACTTCGGTGGTTCCGGACGCGACGAGACCGGCGAGTATCAGGGAAGCGGACGCGCGGAGATCCGTGGACATCACCTTCGCGCCCGTGAGCCGGGTGACCCCCCGGATCACCGCTGCGTTCTCTTTCAGTTCGATGTCGGCCCCGAGGCGGACGAGTTCCGGGACATGCTTGAACCTGTCGAAATAGATCGAATCGGTGACAACGGCCGTGCCTGAGGCAACCGCCATGAGGGAGGTCCATTGCGCTTGCATGTCCGTGGGAAACCCGGGGTAAATTGCGGCGGTCACGTCGACGGACCGGAGGGGGGCATGCGCGGTGAGAGAGAGGGAATCAGGGCTGCTGCGGAGAGTGCACCCTGCGTCTTCGAGCTTGGCGGTGAGTGCGGAAAGGTGCTCCGGGTTTACCCGTTCGAGCGTCACGCTCCCCCCGGTGATCGCCGCGGCGAGAAGAAATGTCCCGGCTTCGATTCGGTCCGGTATCGTCATGATGGCGGCGGGGTGAAGGAGGTCCACCCCCTCTATCTCCAGGCGGTTCGTTCCCATCCCTCCGATCCGCGCACCCATGGCGTTCAGGAACTCCGCCAGCGCGGTGATCTCCGGCTCCATCGCCGCGTTCTCGATGAGCGTCGTCCCTCTCGCCAGCGACGCCGCCATCATCACGTTTCCGGTCGCCCCCACGCTCGACACGTCAAAGTGAATGCGCGCTCCGTGAAGGCGGTCCGCTTTCGCGATGATGTATCCCCCTTCCAGCTCGATGTCCGCACCGAGTTTGCGGAGCCCTTCGATGTGAAGGTTGACGGGACGGGGACCCCATGCACATCCCCCGGGGAGGGAGACTTTTGCCCTTCCGTACCTGCTGATGAGCGGGCCCAACACATAGATCGACGCGCGCATCTTCTTGACATGTTCGTACGGAGCTTCGTACCTGTCAACGTTCGTGCTGTCGAGCGTCAGGAGATTCTCCCTGAAGTCGATCTGCATTCCCATCGTTCGCAGGAGGCTCGTCATTGTCGTGACGTCGCGGAGGGCGGGCGTGTTGCCCAGTCGGGAGGTTCCGGGGGCTAGTATGGCGGCAGGCATCAGGGCAAGCGTCGCGTTCTTCGCGCCGCTTACGGAGACCGTTCCGCCAAGGCGCTTGCCCCCCTGTATGACGAACTTGTCCACGTCTCTTCTGGTGCGCAGTAGTGGAAGGACGAATGAGCGCAAAAAACGCGGGAAAGTCAATGAGCGCTCGCCGGCCCACGCGACGCGCTCATTGCCCATCCTTGATTCTGGAAGACGCCGGCACTATATTGGCCCATGCGTCACTGCAGGGTCCCTCTCGTTATTGCGTTTGCCCCGATTCTGTTTCTTTACGCCGGACTCCACGCCCAGATCAGCGTCGTGGATGACCTCCAGCGGACGGTGACACTCGCCCGCCCGGCGCGGCGGATCGTCTCTCTCGCGCCAAGCATCACGGAGTGCCTGTTTGCCGTAGGGGCCGGGGATCGGATACAGGGCGTGACGGATTTCTGCAACTATCCTCCGGAGGCCGCGCAGAAGAAGCGCGTCGGCGGGATGATTAACCCGAGCATCGAGACTGTCGTCGGGCTTGATCCGGATCTCGTCGTCCTGAGCATGGAGGGGAACGTCCGGGAAGACTTTCAGCGGCTAAGGTCGTTCGGCATCCCGATGTTCGCGAGCAACCCCCGCACACTGGAAGGCATTTACCATTCTCTCCGGCTTCTGGGAACGCTTGCAGGAACGGAGGACAGCGCTTCGCACCTTGTCGCACGGCTCGAAGCGCGGGAACGCGCCGTCCGGACTGCCGCCGCGGGGAAACCTCCGGTACGGGCCCTCCTTTTTGTGTCGCTGCAACCCCTGATATGCGCGGGGAGCAACACATTTATCGACGGGCTCCTGCATGCTGCCGGCGGAACAAATCTCGCTTCCCGCACGCGCGGAACATACCCGTCGTACAGCCGCGAGAATGTGATCGCGGAGGACCCGCAGGTGATCATCGCGACGTCCGAGATTCTCCCCTCCGGGCCCACGCTGCAGGGGATGTTTCCGGAATGGGGAACCGTCGACGCCGTCCGGAACGGGCGCGTGTTCCCCATCGACGCAGACCTTGTTTCCCGGCCGGGTCCCCGGGCTCTTGACGCTCTGGAAAAGCTCTTCCACCTCCTCCACTCATCGCAATGAAAAAAACAACGCGTGCACACCGCGCGCGCCCGCAGCGCACCGCCGCCCGGCGCAGGGCGGGTGTGGGACCCGGCGGAAAGAAATACTTCATCGCCGTTGCCGGCAATATAGGATCGGGGAAGTCTTCGCTTACGGGAATTCTCAGCACACGGTTCGGCTGGAAACCCTATTTCGAGTCGGTGGAAGACAATCCCTACCTGACCGATTTCTACGCCGATATGAAGCGATGGTCGTTCAACCTCCAGGTTTATTTCCTTTCAAACAGGTTCAGAAGCCACAAGGCAATCACGGAAGGGCCCGAATCCGTAATACTGGACAGGGCCATCTACGAAGACGCGGAGATCTTCGCCCGCAATCTCTTCGATATCGGGAATATGGAAAAACGGGATTACGAGAATTACGTTGCTCTCTATGAGGTGATGACCGCCTACCTGCGCCCTCCCGATCTCCTGATTTACCTGCGCGCCAACGTGGATACGCTCGTCAGGCAGATTGCACTCCGGGGGAGGGACTTCGAACAGACGATCCGGAGAGAATACCTCGAGCAGCTTAACCGGCACTACGAATCGTGGATCGACCGGTATAAAAGAGGACCTCTTCTCGTCATCGAGTCCGATGCCGTGGACTTTGTGAACAGGAAGGAAGATCTGGAGAAGGTTGTCGGAACGATCGGAAGGACGCTCGGGATGAAGAGCGTGAAATGAGGGGTGGACAGGAAGCCCTCACCCCCTTCAGAGGAAGAACATCCGTAGCATGACAACAAGGAGGAGAACGCCGACGGCGTTCCGCACGGAGGCGACGTCTACCTTTGCCCCCATGCGCGTTCCTATCATTCCTCCCGGAACCGCCCCCATGAGAAGCGGGATGGCCGGCCGCCAGTCGATGAACCCGGATATCTCCGCGGGAAGTAACACGTTCCCCCAACCCCTGATGAGATACATCATTGCGCCCGCCGCCGCGGTGAAAACAACGGCCGCGTTTGCAGTTCCTATCGCTTTTCTCAGCGGGAAGTGAAGGGATTTCGACATGAGCGGCACCGCCAGGAGTGTCCCGCCGATCCCGGACAGTGAGGAGACGAGTCCGACAGCGATCCCGATTCCGCCGAGCGGCCGCAGCGCAACCCGGGGCTCGAGTTCCTTCCCCTGCTTCCTCTTCCCGGAGAAGAGGCGCACCGCGGCGACAAGAAGCACAAATCCGAATATCGCCCTGAGGGAGGGGCCCTCAAGCCCCGCAGCAATGCTCACCCCGACAATGGCCCCCGGTATGCCCCCCGCAATCACGTAGAACGCCCCCTGCCAGATCACGTGACTTGCCCGCCATTCTCTCCACGTGCGGAACGCCGATGCGAATGCCAGGACAAGGAGGCTTGTTCCCATCGCGACGTGCGTCGAGACCAGCGACGAGACCCCGATGGAATGAAGATAATAGAGGAGGACCGGGACAAGCACGATCCCCCCTCCCGCATCGAACACGCCTGCGAGAAGCCCCTCAGTCAGCCCCGCGAGAACAAGGAGAACGGCGGTCAGTATCTCCATCAGAACCCGAGTTTCTTCGTGTACGTTTTCCTCTCCTTCAGCAGCCCTTCGCCCGCAAGAAGGGGAGGATCTTCCCTGAGCGATGCCTCGATCCTCCCGCGGTCCCCTTTCAGCCGCGCCATGATCTCGATGTTCAGCTCGTTTGTGATGTGGTCGCTGTAACGCTCAAATCCGTGCGTCTTTTCTTTCTGGAGCGTGAGCTCGAGCCGGTCGAGCGTTTCGGAGACGTCTTTCGTGTAGTGGGACCGCTCGGCAACCTGTCGAAGATCGGTTATTTTTCCTTCCATCTCCTCCTGATAGTCGAACTTCTCCCTGTCGAGAAATGCGCGGAATGCGGAGAGAATCGTTCCGTCGACGCCGGTAATGTTCTCCCCCTTATGCTCCGCGACGTAGCTGTTGGCAAACTTGAAGAAGAGCGCCCGCTTCATGATTTCCCGGACCATCGGCCCCTCGTCTTCATCCGTGACGACGGAATCCGGAGTGATCCCCCCGTACTCGAATTCCTTCCGACCGCGGGAGGTTTTGAATTCCCGCCTCAGGCTGTCGGGCACGGTGGCGAATATCCCGTTCCTGTCCCTGTGCCTGTAGTCGATTTCCTGAATGCTCCGGCCGCTCGGGATATAGTAACGGGCTGTCGTGATTTTGAGCTGCGCGCCGAAATTCAGCGGAAGTATTGTCTGGACCAGCCCCTTGCCGAACGTCCGCGTGCCGACGATGAGCGCACGGTCGAGGTCCTGCAGCGCCCCCGCGACGATCTCGCTGGCGCTCGCGCTCCCGCGGTCCGTCAGCACGACGAGCGGCGTCGAAGGGAGCAGAGGGTCTTCCGTGGAGAGATAGGTCTTGTCCGATTCGGGCTTCCGCCCTTTCGTTGTGACAATGAGGCTGCCTCGCGGAACAAATTTGCTCACGACTTCGACCGCCGCGTCAAGAAGCCCTCCGGGATTCCCCCGGAGGTCCAGAACGACACCCTTGATCTCCCCCTGTAGCTTCATGTCGGTGATCGCCTGCCGCACCTCCTCTCCCGCCCTTCGGGAGAACCGTTCGAGCCGTATGTACCCGATGCCGTCTCCCACAAATCCGGAGTAGGTGACGTTCTTGACCTGTATCTCTTCCCGTATGAGGACGAATTCCATCGGCTTCTTGACGCCGTCGCGTTCTATGACGACCTTGACTTCCGTTCCGGGTTCCCCGCGCGTAAGACTCCTGACCTCGTCGGGCTTTTTCGCCCCGACCGTCACCCCCCCCACTTCGATGAGCTTGTCGCCGGGGATGATGCCCGCCCGCTGCGCCGAGTATCCGTCCATGACGGTGATGACCTTGAGCGCGCCATCGCGCGCACCGATCGTCACTCCGATCCCTCCGTATTTCCCGGTCGTGAGAAGATCGACCTCGTCCCCCTCTTCCTTGTCGATGTAGACGGTATACGGATCCAGCGTCCCGAGCATGCCGTCGATCCCTGCCTGCATGAACTTTTCCGGATCGATCTCATCGACGTAGTTGACGGTGATTTCCCTGTAGACGCGACCGAAGACGTCGATGCTCTTGTTGATCTTGAGATAGAGATCCGTGTCCGGGAGCAGTATGAAGCCCCCGCAAAGAAGGACCGCCCCGAACGCCGCCGCCAGCAAAAGCCATTTTCCCCGTCCCGCCATGTTCCACCGTGCACTCATCTTCTTCACTTCTCCTCCCTGTGTGGTTGCCCGTATCGTTGTTCCACCGCCCGGCGGATATCCTGTGCGATGTCATTTACTCCGCGGATCCCGTCGATGACGACAAATCTCTCCGGATGCTCGCGCGCGATCGCCAGGTAGCCCCTCCGCACACGCTCGTAGAATTCCCTTCCCGCACTCTCCATTCTGTCCTTTGCCCCTCCTGCGGCATTCTTCCTCGCCTCGATTTCACCGACCGTGATGTCCACGAGCACGGTGAGATCAGGCTCAGTCCCCGCCGTCGCCACCCCGTTAATCCTGCGGACGGCTTCCAGATCGAGGCCTCGTCCGTACCCCTGGTATGCCGTCGTCGAATCCGCAAACCGGTCGCATACGACGATCTCCCCACGAGCCAGCGCCGGCACGATCACCTGGGAGACGAGCTGTGCACGGCTTGCCGAGAAGAGAAACAGCTCCGTGAGCTCCGACAGTTCAAGATTGCTCCTGTCGAGGAGGATCTCACGGAGCCGTTCGGATATCGCGGTCCCGCCGGGCTCACGGATGAAATGAACGGGGGCGTCACCCCGCGCTCGCAGGAATTCGACGAGAATGGCCGCCTGCGTCGTCTTGCCGCTCGAGTCGACTCCCTCAAATGTCAGGAACATGGTGCAACATAGCTATTTTCACATCCCGAATCAACCTCGCCCCGCACGTCCCGCTGATAGTGCCGTGTACCGCCAACGTTGGCCCCGCCTGAGAGAGGCGCCTGCGGCGCCGCAGGCGCCGGGAAACGTTGTCTTGATAGTGAGGCCCCGTTTCTGTAGATTTCTCATTCTATGTCCACTCCGACCCGGCCACATAAGGCTGCCCGCGTAAAATCATCCTCTCCCCTCCTCCAGCGCAAGCTCGACTCACGTTCGGAGGATTCCACCATCATCGCCGAGGCCCTGGCGGGTCACGACAGGGCCTACCAGCGTTTGATGGACAAGTACCACGACGCGATTTTCAATTTCATCTACAGGATGGTGCGGGACAGGGAGCAAGTGGAGGATCTGACCCAGGAGGCGTTCATCAAGGCATTCGCGTCGTTGAAGAGCTTCAACGAGGAATACGCCTTTTCGACATGGCTGTACAAGATCGCGACGAATAACAGCATCGACTACATCCGGAAGAAGAAACTCCAGATGTTCTCTATCGACAAACCGATCGAGTCGAAAGACAGCGATTTTACGTTCGAGCTGCCGGACGATTCGTACGAAGCGGACCGGGAACTTATCAGCGACCAGCGGGCGGTGATGCTGAACGAGGCGATCGATCAGCTTCCCGAGAAATACAGGCTCGTAATCCGGCTCAGGCACGTGGAGGAGCGGAGCTACGAGGAAATCGCGAAGATGCTGAAACTCCCGATCGGAACCGTAAAAGCACATATTTTCCGCGCCCGCGAGCTGCTGTACAAGCAGCTGAGAGGCAAAATCCGTCACTACTGACTCGCCGCAACTCCCGCGCCATTTTCCCGTACACTCCGGTAGAGGTCAGGGAACGATATGAACGGGCTCCGCACTTTCATAGGATCCGCAGGACTGGCGGTCGCGCTGGCAACCTCGTCGCAGGGTGCCCCCCCCCAGGACACCGGGAACAGCCGGGAGGTCGGGAGGACGACCGAAAAGGAGCTGAAGATGACCCTCACGTCATCGTTCGGGTCCGTCCTCATTTCACGGGGCAAATCGGAGAAGATCCTGACGATCGAGGGCGCTTCCGGGAAGAACGGCGACTCCAAGATCGACATGGATTACGCGATACGAAACCGTGTGGGCTTCATGGATCTTTCCCTGGGTGAAGGGAGCCACGATAACAACGGCAGGAGAGGCGGATTCCATCTCTCGAGCTTCGAGGGAGGAAAGTGGTTTCTGAAATTCAGCGATGCGGTGCCGATCTCTTTTGACATCGAGCTCGGCGTCGGGAAGGGCGATTTCGATCTGACCGGTCTTCAGGTGAAGGACTTCAACCTCTCGACCGGCGCCAGCGATGTGTCGCTCGCCTTTGATGAGCCGAACCGGGGATCGATCGAGAACCTGAGCATCGAATCGGGCGTGAGCAAGTTCGACGGACGGAATCTCTGCAACGCCAATTTCAAACGCTTTCACTTTCAGGGAGGGGTGGGATCGTACACGCTCGATTTCGGCGGGCCGCTCGCCTCGGAGGTTGACGTCGAAATTGAAGTAGGCCTCGGAGTTCTTACCTTGTACCTGCCCCGGGACATCGGGGCACGCGTGACGTATGACAAGACCTGGGCATCGAAGGTCGATACACCTGATGATTTCCGCGAGACGGCGGATAACGCGTATACGAGCGGGAATTACTATTCCGCATCGGGAAAGATGAATATCAGGATCGATTCCGGTCTCGGAAGCGTGAGGATCCGCCGCCGCTGAGCGCTGCGTCCCCCCCCTCCGCCGCACGACGCACCTCCCTTAGCGTTCCCAGAGGAAAAACGGCGCCCACGAATGCGGCGCGGAGAATTCCCCCGTTCCGATCATCTCCATCTGCGCCTTCCGGTAGGCGGACCGTACGTCCGCGCCGGCCAGAAGCGCGGTGTACAATATTTCTCCGAAGAACTTCTTCGCCTTGCGCGACGGCACCATCGATGTAAACACGACATTCTGCGTCCCGTTCGCCAGGAACAGGTACGGCTCGGACGGCCTGATTCCCAGCCGGTGATCGTCGAGGTCTGATACGACGACGGCGGGGACGGGCGGAAGGGAGAGCAATTCCCCCAGCGGTATCTTTTTCGTGGATTCAACGGACTCTCCGTCCGATAGAACGAGCGTGGAGTTCCCCGGACGCGGGTCGTTGAACTGGAACTGCACTGCGAGATGGAGCAGGTCTTCCTCCTCTTTCTGAAGCGTCGCGAGCGACGCCTGCTGGCCGAAATAGAGACGGACATCCTTGTAAAACGCCCTGATGTCTCTCAGCTCATATTCGACGTCCCAGGATGTTCTCCCGGGACAGCCGAGCGCCACGACATCCTTGACATGCACGCTCCCCGGGCGAGGGAGGAGAAGCATGCTCGCGGATGAAAGGTAGCTGACGACGTGCTGCTCAGCGACGAATCCTCCCGTCCGCTGCAGGGGACGTGCGAGGGCATGCAGGGGAAGACCCGAGGCCTCCCCGGGGAGGACCACGAGAAGATCCGGGACGCCGGCAATCGCCGATTCAATGGGCTGTATGAATGCCTCGTACAGCGATGCGTTGAGCTCGCGCAGGCGGGCGTCGATGGCCGACTGCTGGCGTTCGGAGGAATCGGCGTAGGTCTCACGGAGGCGGAGAAGGTCGACGAATTCCCTTGAGAGATCGAAGACCCTGTCCTTCTCGTATGCCGCAATATACACACCGGAGCGCGCCCCCGTGACGACGAAGGCGTAGAGTGAACGGCGCGTCACAACATGCTCGACGAGCGCCGTCCCCGGGGGAAGCCGTCTCTGGATTTCGGTGAGTCCCGCGCTCGCAACGCGCACGAAGGGCTCAAACGCAGCCGCTTTTCTGACGACGGATTCGGCCGCTGCATTCATGGCGGCGAACCAGGTTTCACGTTCCGCAAGGGCGGCGGCTGCGCGCTCCGTCCTGCTTCCTCCCGAGGCGGAGATTTCCGTGCACCGGCGTTCCGCGCCGACCTCCCGGGCACGTGCGTCCCGGCACGCATCCAGCAGAGTGCGGAGCGTGTCGTTGCGGACCCGCGGGTCGAGCGCTCCGAGAATGCTGTACAGCTCCCTGTTGTTCCGCCGGTCGGCATACCAGAACGCTTCATCGTACCTGCCGAGCTGAAGGAGGATGTCGATCGTCTCGTCGTACAGCGGCGTCCGGCGGGTGCCGAAGTACGCCTGTTCGCACGAAAGCGTGATGTCGTCATCCGGGCGCGGTGCGGAGACGGCCTCGCTCTGTTCGATCCCTTTCTTGAAATACTGCAGCGCGTCCGTCGGCTGATTGTTTCTGAGGAAGAGGTTCCCCATGCAGAGGAACGAATACGCCATCCCCGTGGGGGATCCCGCTGCCTTGAAGATTTCCATCCCCGCCCTGTAGCTTCGTAGAGCCGATTCCCGGGAGGATTCGACGTCGCAGTTTCCCATCTGGAGAAGAATGTACCCTTCGGCGATGGTGTTCCCCGTGGCATGTGCCGAGAAAAGTGCAGCCTTGAAAAAGCGGGTCCCCTCCGCAAACTGCCTCCCCCGGAGGTAGAGATTCCCCACGCGCATCAGGGCCTCCAGCCGGAGCGCCGCTCCACCGCGCGTTCTGTCTGCGCGCTTCAGGCATTCAGCGTAATTTGCGAGCGCGTCGTGCATCCTCCCCGCCCCCTCGAACGCCATCGCGAGACGGAGAGCCGCACGCACGGACAGGAGCGAGTCGCGCGCCTGATCCGCGAGCATGAGCGCGCGCAGGTAGTCTTCCGCGGCCCTGTCGAACGAGCTGCGGAGAAATTTGCCGTCACCCCAGGCAAGGAACACCGCGGCCTGATGACCGACGTCCCCGGCGGCGGTGTAACCCTGCAGAAGCTCCTTAATGATATCCGCTTCTTCCTCTTTCTCATCGAGGGCGCGGACGCAGGGGAGCATCGCCCACTGTATGTCGCGAACTCCTTCGTCGTCGTGGAAGACGCGGGCAAGCCGGAGCGCCTCGACGCACATTGTGAACGCCTTCCGCTCTTCTCCCATGGTGCGGCGGAGGGCGGCGACGCGGAGCGTGATGTCGCGAACCCCGTTCCGGTCCGCCAGGCCCTTGAAATCGTCCGAAGAGACGCCGTACCAGGAGAACGCGCTGTCGAACGACCCCCGGGCCGATTCGATGTCCCCGAGTAGTCTCGTCTCTTCCGCGACCCGCGTCCTGCGGTTGAGCATCTCATCGAGCGGAAGGGCCGTAAGGATTCTTTCCTTCCCCTCGCTGAGATCGTTCCGCGCGATCGCGGCTGTTCCCGCGGTCAGCGCGCTGTCAGCCCGCAATTCCTCCGGCGATTTCTGCGAGCCGCACCCCGCACATCCGAGCGCGCCGGCGATGAGCGCGGCTGCTGGGAATAACACTAATGAGATTCGGGACATGGAGTCATGCGCTCCTGAGGGCACGGATGATCCGTGCAGGATAGTCCGTGATGACGGCGTCCACTCCTGCGCGGGAGGTCTTTGCAAGATCCGAAACCGCGTTCACGCCGTAAACGGCGACGAAGAGTCCGGCTTTGCGGGCATCTCTGACATGCCGCGCGCGGAGTTGTGTGCGGCTGCAGATGAACATCTTCGCGCCGGTCCGCCGTGCGATCTGAGACGGGGACTTGAATCCGTCGCGGATGGGAACGACGAGTGCTCCGATGCGAAGTGCCGGATCGAGGCGGTGGAGACGGCGGAGGAACCCGTGGTCAAATGAGGAAACGACAACAGACGTTTCCCGCCGGGCCTCCCGGACAAGCAAAAGGACTGACTCCGGCAGCGCGGTCCCACGCCGCCTGTCGCCGTCGGTTTTCACTTCGATATCGAGTCCGACGGACACGGGAATCTCATTGAGCACCTGCCGGAGAGTGGGGATCCGTTCTCCGGCGAATTTCCGGGAATGCCAGGAGCCCGCATCGGCCTCGCGCACATCCCGGAGCGAGAGATCCCAGATCCGGCCGCTGCCGTCGGAGGTGCGGCCGAGGCTCCGGTCGTGATGCACAACGAGTTCGAAATCACGGGTCATGCGGACATCGAGTTCTATCATGTCCGCCCCGGCGGCAACCGCGAGCCGGAACGCCGCCATGGTGTTCTCGGGCGCGGATCCCGAACTGCCCCGGTGCGCCACCACAAGCGGTCGGTGTCTTCCGGGCTCGTTCACGCCGGATGCGTATCTTGCAGCATGAGTTTTATTTCCCTGTTGACGACGTCCACCGATCCCGTCCCGTCGACGCTGAGAACGACGCCACTCGACGTGTAATAATGGATGACCGGCGCCGTCGTGTTGTGATAGACCCTCAGCCTCTCGCGAACGGTCTGTTCCCTGTCGTCATCGCGCTGCGTAAGCGGCGTGCCGCAGAGAGGGCACGGCCCGCCCGTGACGACGCCGTCGGTTTCGGCGTTGAAGATGTGCCCGTCGGCGGGGCAGACGAGCCTGCTGGACAGGCGCCGGATGATTTCTTCGTCATCGGCGCGGATGTCGACGACCTTGAAGTCGTGGATATCAAGATCCTTGAATATGCGGGAGAGCGCCTTTGCCTGCGGGAGCGTCCGCGGAAATCCGTCAAGGATAAAGCCGCCCGCAGCCCGGGGCGAGGCCAGGACCTCGCGCACGATGCCGATCATTATCTCGTCAGGCACGAGTTTTCCGTCATTCATGATTCTCCCGGCCCGACGTCCCAGTTCCGTTCCTCCAGCAACCGCAGCGCGAAGCATGTCGCCCGTTGAGATATGAGGAACGCCGAGTTCAACGGAGAGCATTTTTGCCTGGGTTCCCTTCCCCACTCCCGGCGGACCGAACAGAAGTATACGCATTGTCAGTCAGACCTTTGTGCTGTGTGTGTGGGTGCCCCGTCCGGCCTGCCGTGCCGCCCCGGCGTGCCCGCCCCGGGGAAGCGCCTCTCCGCCGAGCGCCAGCTGCCCGCAGGCCGCTTCGATGTCTTCCCCCGCACTTGTCCGCACCATCACGGTCAGGTGCGCGCCCCGGAGTTCATCGGCGATTTCCGCCAAGCGCGCGGAAGGCGCAAGCGACGCTGCAAATCCTTCGGGGCGCGTGAAGGCGATCGAGTGAAACGGAATGATGTTGATCTTCGACGGTACCCTGCGCGCCAGCGCGATAAGGCGCCTGACGTCCGCCGGCGTGTCGTTGACCCCCTGAAAGAATATCATCTCGTACGTGAGGCCCTGTTTCGTTTTCCGGTAGTAGTATTCCACAGCGTCCATAAGCGCCGGGAGCCCGAATTTCCTGTTTATCGGCATGAGCAGAGATCGCGTCTCATCCACGGCGCTGTGGAGGGAGACGGCGAGTTTAACCTTGCGATTCTCATCGGCCATCCTGCGGATTTCTTTCACCCTGCCGGCGGTGGAGACCGTGATCCTCCTGGCGGCGATCCCCGCTCCCGCAATGAGAAGCTCCGTTGATCGCATGACGGCGTCATAGTTGAGAAGGGGTTCGCCCATCCCCATGAAGACGACGTTCGTGATCTTCTTCCCCGTCTCCCGCCGTGCCGCCAGCACCTGGCCGACGATTTCACCGGGCGTGAGGTTCCGGCGGAAACCCATCGTCGCCGTCGCGCAGAATGCACAGTCAAGCGGGCAGCCGGCCTGCGTCGAGACACAGAGTGTCAGCCGCCCTTCGTCATCCGCGTCCCGGTCCGGGACCGACGACGACGGAGGTATGAGCACACTCTCCACCTCCATGCCGTCTGCAAGGGTAAAGAGCAGCTTGGCGGTTCCGTCCCGCTCCGAGCGCCGGCTTTTCCGGAGCACGGGACCCCCGATCTGCGCGGAAGCGTCGAGCCGGCTCCGGAATTCCTTTCCGAGATCGGTCATGACGCCGAACGATGCCGCGTCGCGGGCGTACATCCAGTGAAAAAGCTGTGTACCCCGGTATGCAGGCTCGCCAATCGCACGGACAAACGACGTGAGCTCCTCCTTCGTCTTGCCAAGCAGATCCGTCCGTTTATCGGTCATACCGGGTAATCTACGAAACAGGAACACCCTGTGCAACAGACGGCAGCGCCGTGGCGCCTTTCGGCTCCACGGCGCGCAAATGCAGCAGGATGACGGCTTCTACTTGTGGCCGGAAGCCTGCACGTAAATGGACACTGCGATGAAATCGGTGTTGTTGACACTGGGCGCTTTCGTGATTGTACCGCTGACTCCCAGTGTGACTTTTTGCCGGCCGGTGACAGCATTGATGAGCGCGTTGACGCCGGAGGGGTTCCTCGTAATCAACGAGCTGGTGATGAGGGATTGCGGGGTGTTGAATGCCGTCCACGCCCCGTTATAGGTGAAGAGTGTGGTGGTGGTGCCGTTGGCCGTGATTGTGACAGTCCCCGAACCAGTCCCCAGATCTTCGCCCTTTGTCTGAACGGTCAGGTCATATAGCGTGGCGCCTGTGAGGGTATAGCTCTGGTCAAAGAAAGTCGAAAGATCAATGGGTGGTGTGACCCCGCCATACGTCGTGCCGGAACTCTGGTTCAAAGGGACCGTCGCGGTAATTGGAGCCAGGTTGAGTGATACGTTGACGCTGCTGAAATCTGTGATGCAGTCGAACGCCATCAGCGGAAGGACGGCGATAATCATCAGCGCAATGAATTTCCTGTTCATTGAAGTCTCTCCAATCGTTGGTCAATTCGTGATCATGAAAGATTCCGGCATGGTGCCGGTCAGCCTCCGAATCCTATCCCGGCGGAAAAGTTCGTGACCGAGCCAAAGTTCGCGTCGGCAAATATCGAGAAGAAGAGGAGATGGAGTCCGAGACCTATCGTGGCGCGGAAGTTGTTCGCTCCGTTCATCGTGATATCGACTGCGGAAGCCGTCGCATTGGTCGGCGTGTACTTCACCTCCATGCTGCTTTTCTCCCATGCCAACCCTCCGTACACCCTCAGGACGGATAGGCTTTTGCTGGCTTCCGCGCCTATCGACGTACCGCTGAAACTGACAACGTCACCAAACCTGAACTGACTATAGAACACATGCGCTGCTATGTCGACGGGAACGGCCGGGATGTACTGGCTGATGCTGTGCTGCAGACCGAGTCCCCAGAGCGTGGCGCTCGGGAACCCTTTCATCGAGGGGGTCGCGACCAACCGGATGATCGCCCTGGTGCCGTAGATATCGCCGATAGTGAGCTGCGGGGCACCCAGCGGAAATATCGATGTGTTCACAAATCCATCGGCGATGCCGAAATACTTGAGGTTGGTCTTTGTGTCAACGACCGAATCCCGTTTCCCCCCGAACATGGTCGCAGTTGAAAACGTTGCGGGGTTGAATCCGGCGGGAGCGTTTAGCGTATAATTCTTCTGATTGTCGCCGACCGTGGAGCCCATGCCGACAATTTCGAAGGAGAGATGGAATCCGGTTCTTGGGATTTCCGCGTCATGGAACATCCCGGCGTTCATGTTCGCGCCGAAGAGGTCTGCAAGCGGCTGGATATAACCTGTGACCTGCGTCGAGTTGAACTGCTGCAGGGTCTTCTGCAGATCGGATTGCGCGTAACCTGTGGTGGCCATGAACAGAACCGCGCATCCTGCAGCCAGAAGAGAAAAGAGGCGTGGTGCACGTCGGAGTGTTTCCATTCGGTGCTTCTCCTATTGTGTGTACTATGGTGTAGTGCGCAATAAGGCAAAAGTACGTGAGTCCCGGTGAGAAGAGTAGTGCCTCGAATCACACATGAGTAAATGCCCTCCAAAAACCCTTCAGAGGGGGCTGTTTTCGACCCCCGGGGACCCCAGGGATTCAAGGAGTTCCTGCATATCGGCCGGAAGGGGGCTCTCAAAATCGAGCTCCCGGCGGCTCGACGGATGGACAAACCCGAGTGTTCTGGCGTGAAGAGCCTGCCTTGGCATTATCGCAAGCAGGCGCTGGATATGCGCTTTTCCGGTGATCCCTCCGGGGATGTGTCTCCCGTTGTATGTCGGGTCTCCGAACACGGGGTGGTTAATGTGCGCCAGGTGGACCCGGATCTGATGCGTTCTTCCCGTGCGAAGCTTCAGCCGAAGGAGCGCAAGGTGTGGAAACTGCTCGAGGACGGTGTATTCAGTGGCCGCGGATTTCCCCCCTTCTACAACCGCCATCTTTTTCCTGTCGGATTTGCTCCGCCCGAGCCCGGCTTCGATCAAACCGGACGAGCTGGCGAATTTCCCCCAGACAACCGCCTGGTATTCCCGGCGGATCGTCCGGAGAGCAAACTGCCTGGCAAGTTTCGCGTGTGCCGTGTCGTTCTTGGCCACGACCATGACGCCCGATGTATCCTTGTCGAGACGATGGACGATCCCCGGACGGACCGGGTCCCCCCCGGCCGCCAACGTTCCGCAGTGATAGAGGAGCGCATTGACAAGCGTCCCCGTGTAGTTCCCGTACGCGGGATGCGTCACCATCCCCGCGGGTTTGTTGACGATGATGAGGTCCTCGTCTTCGAAAAGAATCTCCAGCGGGATGTTTTCCGGAACCGCTTCCGCAGGGGGAGGCCTGGGGAGGGTTATGCGTATGACGTCGTCCGGCATGACCGTATAGCTCGGCCTGACAGGCTCGCCGTTGACGAGCACGGTCCCCCCCCGGATCGCCTGCTGGACCTTGTTCCGCGTCGCGTTTTCAACGTGGGCGGTGATGTAGACGTCAATCCGCTCTTTCTTCTTTCCGGGGGGGACGATGATCTCGACGACGTGTGACATAGGGGGATTGCAGACAGGCGCAGGAGACCCGTGCGCGGTCGCCGCTACTTCTGTGTGTTGGTGCTCGGACCGCCGTCGGCGGTCTCACCCGCCGGTCCCGGTGCGTAGGGAGCACGGACGCCGGAGGGTTCTCCCACGCCTGAAGTCCTGTGGAAGAACAGAAGGAGCAGCACCCCGAGCGTGACGGATGCGTCCGCGATGTTGAACACCGGCCACCGCGTGAGCTGATAGCCGAAGATGTTGAGATCGAAGAAATTCATGTCGAGGAAGTCGACGACCTTGCCGTAAAAGAGCGGTGCGTCGCCGAATATGACACCGTAAAAGACCCTGTCGATCAGGTTGCCAACCGCCCCCCCCAGTATCATCGCGAGCGAAAGCCTGAAGCCGAGGGGTTCTTTCCGGGCATGATAGAGGTAGGCGACGATGGCGACGCTCGCGGCAATGGAGAAGAGGGAGAAAAAGAGCTTCCCTCCGATATCGATGCCGAATGCCATCCCCGGGTTCTCGATGTACGTGAGCCTGAGGAAGTTCCCCAGCAGGGGCCTGCTGGACCCGTACGGAACGCCACTCAGCGAAATCCCCAGGGAGGGAAACGAACCCCCCTTGATGAACAACTTGGCAACCTGGTCACTGAAGACGATGATGAACGAAAGTATGAGCACCCTCACGCGCTACTTCCCCGCCTTCTTCTTCGCAAGTGCAATGCGCCCTTTTTCGCACGGGAGTCCCGTGTTCTTGTATTCGGCGCAGGTCTGCGCCGTGGGGACCGCCTCGAGCCGTTCTTTGGGGACGAGAAGACCGCACGTCTTGCAGACACCGTAGGTCTTCGCCTCGATCCGTGCCAGGGCATCGTCGAGCTGATTGACGAACTTGCTCCCCCGGGAGGCGAAGAGGAAGGTCTTCTCCCGCTCCATGGCGTCCGTCCCCTGTTCCATATGCAGGGAGTAATTCGAGCTCTCGCTTATGTATTCCCCCGTCGTCACATCCATCATGCTCTCTTTCAGCGAATCAAGTTCCTCGATGGTCTCTTTCCGCTTTGCGAGGATCATCTCCCTGAAGTATTTTAGGTCGTCTGTCGCGTAGGCTTTCGGCGCCGCGGCAACCTGGGCGATAAGCCGTGCGCTCATCCCTTTTTTCGCAGGACCTTTTTCCGCTTTCGGCACGGCCGCCTTTTTTGGGCTGGCACCCGGTTTCCTGGCCTGTTTAGCCCGGGCGGCGGTTTTCTCCTTCATGATCTGCACGGTGCTTTTGACAACCGCCTTCGATCCCTTTTTTGTTGCCATTGCAGTGTGCTCTCCTTGTGAAGAACTGTTAGTCCCTTTCACGGCGGGCGATGCTCACCGTGATCTCCGCTCCGTTCAATTCGAATGACGCCGTAAATTCCCCCTCGCGGAATTCCGTGGACATTTCCTCCGCCAGCGTTTCGGCCATGATGTATCCGCGCCCCGCGCCGAGCGTCTGCATGAGGCTTTCCGGAACGCGCACGGCGATCGTGATATGGTCGGTCACCGCAAAGCCGGCATCCTTCCGCATGTTCTGGACCCTGTTCACAAATTCCCGCGCAATTCCCTCGGCCGCGAGCTCGTCCGTTATTTCCGTGTCCAGAGCGACGGTGAGCGCGCCGTCCGATTCGACAAGCCAGCCCGGGATGTCCTCCCGGAGGATCTCGACGTCTTCCCGGACGATCACGACCGTCGAGCTGTTAAGGGGAAAAGAAAGCGCCCCTTCGTTCTCCAGGCGCGTGATCTCGGCATCGCTCAGATCCCGGATCTTCCCGGCAACGGCCTGGACCGATTTTCCGAATTTCGGCCCGATGGATTTGAAATTGGCTTTCGCTTTTTTCTTTACGATCCCTGATTCGTCGCCGACATATTCGACCGCCTTGACGTTGATCTCCTCGAGTATGACGTCCTCCATCTGCCTGACCTCCTCCCGCTCGCGCTCGCCGGCGATCGGCAGTATGATGCGGCTGAGCGGCTGCCGAACCTTGAGGTTCGATTTCATGCGCATCGAGCGCACGAGCATGACGATCCTCTCGGCCCGTTCCATCCTCTCTTCGAGCACGGTATCCCGTTCTTCGTCAACCGGTTCGGGGATAAGCGCAAGGTGGACCGATTCGGTCGCCTCGCGTCCCGTGACGGTGTTGAGGTTCCTGTACAGCTCTTCGGCAAGGAACGGGGCAAACGGGGCCATGAGCTTTACGACCCCGGTGATGCATTCGTACAGCGTCTGGTACGCCGCCAGCTTGTCTTTCCCTTTTTCGCTCTTCCAGAACCGCCGGCGGTTCCTGCGAACATACCAATTCGAAAGTTGATCTATTGTGAAGTCGCTCACGCTCCGGGCTGCCTTGGTGACGTCGAATGCCTCCATTTGGGCCGAAAAACGCCCGGTCATGGAGTGAAGCTCGGAGATAATCCAGCGGTCGATCTCTGCCCTTTCGGCGACCGGAATACGGGGCTCCGCGTATGTAAACCCGTCGATATTGGCATACATCGCGAAAAAGGCGTATGTGTTGACGAGCGTCCCGAAGAATTTCCGCTGGACGTCACCGAGCCCGTCTTCGTCGAACATCGTCGGGCGCCAGGGAGGGCTCGTGCTCACGAGATACCAGCGCGTCGTGTCGGCCCCGTACTTGTCCATGACCGCGAAAGGATCAACGGTGTTGCCGACCGACTTCGACATCTTCTTTCCGGTCTTGTCGAGTATGAGCTCGTTGACCATGACCGCGCGGTACGCGGGCTTGTCGAAGAGGTACGTACCGATGGCGTGCAGGGAGTAGAACCATCCGCGCGTCTGGTCAATTCCCTCCGAGATGAAATCCGCCGGGTACCGTTCGCCGGAATCGATGAACGCCCTGTGTTCAAACGGGTAATGCCACTGGGCGAACGGCATGGCGCCTGAATCGAACCAGACGTCGATAAGCTCAGGCGTCCTTTTCATCGTGCCGCCGCAGGAGCAGTCGAACGTGACATCGTCCACGAACGGCTTGTGGAGGTCCAGCGGCTCCTTCACGCCGCGCCCCAGGCGGTACTCGGCGATGCTCCCCACGCATTTCTGCGCGCCGCACTTCTCGCACACCCAGATCGGAAGCGGCGTCCCCCAGAAACGGTCCCGGGAGAGGGCCCAGTCTTTGTTCTCCTCGAGCCAGTTGCCGAACCTCCCCTCGCCGACTTCCGGGGGGACCCAGGTGATCTGCCTGTTGAGCTCGATCATCCTCTTTGCGTATTTCGTCGTGCTTATGTACCACGAATCCCGGGCGTAGTACAGAAGGGGAGTCTTGCAGCGCCAGCAGTGTGGATAGCTGTGCGTGATCGTCTCTTTCCTGTAGAGTATGTGGCGCTCTTTCAGAACCCGGATGATATCCAGGTCGGCATCCTTGACGAACTTCCCGGCAAAGTCCGGCACGTCGGGACCGAATTCGCCGCTCTTGTTGACGGGATGGATCGTGGGGAGACCGTACTTCTTGGAGGTCTGGTAGTCGTCCTCGCCGTACGCGGGGGCCATGTGGACGATGCCGGTGCCGTCCTCCGTCGTGACAAAAGGAGCCTCGACGACGTAGAACGCCTTCTCGCGGACGGGATGATAATTGAAAATCCGTTCGTACTCTCTACCGGCAAGCGATGAGCCGGGGAATTTCTCGAGAACCGTGTATTCCCCTTCGAGAACGCCGAGCCGGGCTTCGGCAAGTATCAGGTTCTCCCCTTTGTGCGAGACCTTGACGTACGTGACGCCGGGGGCGACCGCAAGGGCAACATTGGCAACAAGCGTCCAGGGGGTGGTCGTCCATACGAGGAAGGACGTGTCCGGTGATCCCTTCAGTTTCATCCGGACATAGACGCTCGGATCCTTGACGTCGTCGTACCCGAGCGAAACTTCGTGGGAGGAGAGCGGGGTTTCGCAGCGCGGGCAGTACGGCTGAATCTTGTAGCCGCGGTAGATCATCCCGCCGTCGAAGTATTTCTTCAGCGCCCACCAGACGGACTCGATGTACGTGTTCGAAAGCGTGATGTACGGATCGCTCAGGTCGACCCAGTATCCCATCTGCTCCGTCAGCTTTTCCCAGTCGGCTTTGTACTTCCAGACCGATTCCTGGCACTTCCTGTTGAATTCCGCGACGCCGTAGCGGACGATGTCTTCCTTGTGTTTGAACCCGAGCTCTTTCTCCACTTCGATTTCCACGGGGAGCCCGTGTGTGTCCCACCCCGCCTTCCGGTGCACCTGGAAGCCCTTCATCGTTTTGTACCGGCACACGAGGTCCTTGAGCGTGCGTGCCATGATGTGATGGATGCCGGGGCGGCCGTTCGCGGTAGGGGGGCCTTCATAGAACGTGAACCCGGGGCGTCCGTCGCGCATCGCTATGCTCTTCGCGAAGATCCCCCGCTCTTTCCAGAAGGCGAGTATCTCCTTCTCCACCGCGGGGTACGAAACCCGGTCTGTTAGTTCTTTGAACATTTCCGTTGAGTCGATGGCATTCGGTCAGAGCCGCTCGACGACACCTTTCATTATCGCGGTCAGATGCGGTTCCGTCTTCCCTGCGACGGCAATGATATCTTCAACTTTTGCTACTTGGAGCGAATCGGGGAAGCACTCGTCCGTGATTATGGAGAAGCCAAGCACTCTGAGTCCCATGTGGTTAGCCACGATGTTCTCGGGGACCGTCGACATCCCCACCGCATCGGCACCGATGAATCTGAGAAACCGGTATTCCGCACGGGTTTCCAGGTTGGGTCCGGGAACGGCGACGAACACCCCGCGCTCAATCCTGATTTTCAGATCGAGGGCGACCTCCCCGGCAAGCGCGATCAGATCCCTGGCGTACGGCTCGGACATGTCGGGAAACCGGGGACCGAGCGTGTCGTCGTTGGGGCCGATCAGCGGGTTGTCACCGAGCAGGTTTATGTGATCCGTGATGACCATGATGCTGCCGCGCGAGAATTGCGGGTTCATCCCCCCCGCCGCATTTGAGATAAGGAGCGTCCTGACCCCGAGGAATTTCATCACGCGGACGGGAAAGGTCACCCGCTCCATCGAGTAGCCTTCATAATAATGAAAGCGACCTTGCATGGCGACCACGTTCTTTCCGCCGAGCGCGCCGAATATCAGCTTGCCATTGTGCGACTCGACCGTGGAAAGAGGAAAGTGCGGGATCTCCGCGTAGTCGATGACCGCTGCAGGGACGATCTCGCGGGCAAGTCCCCCCAGCCCCGTGCCGAGTATGATCCCGGTGGAAGGCTCCATGGGGGTTTTCGTCCGGATGAACCGGACAGCTTCGTCAATGCGCTTGCGGAGCTCTGTCATTGTCCATATTCTTCAGTATGCTCTCGACTTCAACCGATTCCTTCCCCGTCCCCAGGGACGAACCCACTCCAAGGTCTTCCGATCCCCCCATGTCAAGCGTCTTGAGAAGATCCAGTTCCGAGCTCAGCAGCACGCGCAGCCTCCCGATGAGGGACTCCTTCCTCGAGTTCAGCCGATGGATCTCTCCGTTGAGCTTGGCAAGGTCGGCGTTCGCCTGCTCGACGATCTTCGCCCCCCTGGATTCGGCCTCCCTGAGGATTGTTTCGGACTCCCGGCGGGCGGATTCGTACGTCCTTCCGGTGGCCTCCTGCGCCTGAAGCAGCGTCTGCTGGAGCGTTTTTTCAATCTGGCGGTAATCTTTGAGCTGCGTTTCGAGCTCGATGATCCTCTCGCGGGACTCTTTCTGCTGTTTCAGCGCCTCTTCGAGATCCGCGGTGACCATTTCAAGGAACGTGTCGACTTCGACGGGATCGTATCCCCGCATGATTTTCTTGAATTCCTGCTTACGGATATCGAGCGGTGTCAGTTTCATGGGGTCCTCCGCTGATGATCAGCCCTGGTTCTCGGACCAAAAATGGCGGTCCCGATCCTTATGTGCGTCGCCCCTTCTTCGATGGCAACTTCAAAATCCCCTGTCATGCCCATGGACAGATGCTGCATACGGACGTTGGCCTGTGTTGACGCGGCGATCTCGTCTTTCAATTCGCGCAGCCTGCGGAACATGGGACGTGAGCCTTCCGCTTCGGGGAGAAAGGGCCCGATGGTCATGAGTCCCCCCACGGAAATGTGATCACAGGGGGCCAGACTCTTCACAAGCGCGGCAACCTGCCCCGGGGGCACGCCGAATTTCGTCTCCTCCCCCGTCGTGTTGACCTCGATCAGGCACTCGATGACCCTTCCCGCACCTGATGCACGGCGGTCGATCTCTGTTGCGAGGGGTACCGAGTCGACTGCGTGGATCATGTGGACCCAGGGCGCGATCTGTTTTACCTTGTTGGTCTGCAGGTGGCCGATGAAATGCCACCGGACGGCAAGCCCGGCGAGTTCTCTGCGCTTGGCGAGGACCTCCTGCACATAATTCTCCCCCACGTCTGCGGCGCCCGCGTCGAATGCTTCACGGACGGCCTCCGCGGGGAAGGTTTTCGCCACGGCAATGAGCGTGACGTCGGACGGGGAACGCCCCGCCCGGACACATGAGCGGGCGACTTTCTCCCGCATCGTGTTGATATTATCAGAAATCATTCAAAATCAAGATTTTAATATAGTCCTTTGTGACCTGAAAATCAACGAACCGGCTGGCGTTCCTTGACTTACCATTGATTTTTCATTTACTTGATGAAGAAGTCTGCAGGACGACTGATGAGCATACTCGATTTCGGTAATTTTGACGACGACCCTGAGGACGATCAGGGACGGCGGGAGCGCTTTGAGGACGAACTGAAGAAGTACAGGGACTCCCTCAAGGACGGCTCTTCAGGGATCACGAACGCCGAGGCCCTGGAGGAGATCGTCAATTACTATTTCGACAACGAGAAGTATGAAGACGCGCTCCACTTCGTCAACCAGCTGCTTGCCATCGTTCCGTACAGCGCGGATTTCTGGCATAGAAAAGGGCTCATACTCGCCAATCTGTACAAGTACGAGGACGCGCTCGAGGCATATGAAACCGCGCTCGGTCTGAACCCCGTCGACCCCGAGGTATTGGTCAACAAGGGGATCACGCTTGACGACCTGGGGCGGTTCGAGGAGGCGATTGCGAGCTTCAACAGGGCTCTCGAGATCGACCCGACCCAGGAGGAAGCCCTCTTCAACAAGGGGATCTCGCTCGAAAAGACCGGCCAGTACGAGGAAGGTGCCCAGCTTTTCAGGTTCATCCTGGACGGCAATCCGGACCATAAGGACGCGTGGTACGAAATGGGGTACTGTTTCGACTACCTCGACAGGCCCGCTGAATCCCTCCGCTGCTACGACGAACACCTCAACCGCGACCCATATAATTACAACGCCTGGTACAACAGGGGCATCGTGCTCAACCGTATGATGCACTACAACCTGGCCATAGAGAGTTATGACACCGCGCTGGCGATCCATGAAAAATTCCCTTCTGCATGGTACAATAAAGGGAACGCCTTTGCGAACCTCGGGCGGCTGCAGGACGCGATCGCCTGCTACCGCCAGACCCTCCAGCAGGACGACAAGGATGTGCCGGCCTGGCACAACCTGGGAAACGCCTACGAGGAACTGGGGGAGTACGAAGACGCAATCAAGTGCTTCACGCAGGCAATAAAGAACGAACCCGCCCATTATGAATCGTATTTCGGGCGGGGGAGCTGCCATGACGCGCTCGAACAGTGGCGAAAGGCGCTGGCCGACTATAACAAGGCGCTGGGGCTCTGCAAGGATTACCCGGAACTCTGGTACGCCAAGGCGGATCTCCTCTACAATATGGGGAAGCCGCGCGAGTCGCTCCTGAGCTACCGTATGGTAACAAAGCTCGAGCCGAAGAA
Organism: Ignavibacteriota bacterium; assembly: GCA_003157485.1. Classification (GTDB taxonomy): domain Bacteria; phylum Bacteroidota; class Ignavibacteria; order UBA10030; family UBA6906; genus Fen-1273. The sequence goes on along the minus strand of PMJQ01000121.1, from coordinate 50,098 downwards.
TTATGAGGCGTGGCTCGATTACGGTGAGACGCTCTTTGAGCTTGGATACCTGAAGCAGGCGCTGAAATCGTTCGACCGCTCTGTCGAGGCAAACCCGTACGCCGCGGAGGCATTTTATAACCGGGCGAAAGTGCTTCTGGTGATGAACAGGGTGTACGAAGCGGTGGAATCGCTGAAGAATTCGTTTCGGCTCGATCCCGAAAAGCGGAAGCAGTTCGAGGAGGAGTTCCCGGGAGTGCGATCGATCAAGGAATTCAAAACCCTCCTCCGGAGGTGACCCCGGCGAGCGCCCGCGCATGCCGACCTTGTTCTGAGTCAGGGACGAGGTCTTTTCTTTTCTACGCTGTCTGCAATGGGAGGGGAGATGCTTTCTGAAGCGCTTCAAACGAAGTACGACTGCCTTGTCACGATTCTGAGGGCAATGGAGAGCGTCGCCATCGGCTATTCGGGGGGAGTGGACAGCACGCTTCTGCTGAAAGTGGCCGTGGATACGCTGGGGCCGCGCGCCCTCGCCATGATCGGCCGCTCGGAGACGTATCCGACGCGAGAGTTCGAGGAGGCGGCGGCGATCGCCGCGGCGATGGGGGCCCGGTCGGTCATCGTGCGGACGGAGGAAACCGACGACTTGAAATTCCGGGAAAACCCGGCCGACCGCTGCTATTACTGCAAGACGGAGCTGTTTGGAAAACTCGACGTGATCGCCGCACGGGAGGGGATCCGCTGGATTGCCGACGGGACGATCACCGACGACATCGGCGATTTCCGCCCGGGGATGAAGGCGAAGGCGGAAAAAGACGTCCGCTCCCCGCTCCTCGAGGCGGAGCTCTCGAAGGCGGACGTGCGTGCGCTCTCGAAACACCTGGGGCTCCCGACCTGGGACAAACCGTCGTTCGCCTGCCTCTCCTCCCGTTTTCCATACGGGACGGCGATTACGCGGGAAAACCTGACGAAGGTCGACCGCGCGGAGACGTTCCTCCGCGATCGCGGCTTCAGGGCATTCCGCGTTCGTTTTCATGATGCCAGCACGGCACGGGTCGAACTGAGTACGGAGGAGATCCAGAGGGTTTTTGACCCGGGGCTCCGTGCCGAGCTCGTCGGGTTCATGAAGGACCTGGGGTTCACCTACGTGACGCTCGATCTTCAGGGATACAGGACGGGGTCGATGAACGAGGTGCTGAGCGTGGAGACACGATCAAAGTTTTCCTCCGGAAGCTGAATGACTGCAGAGGGAGTGGCGTACTGTAAGTTCGATTCCGAGGTCGCTGTGCGGCCCGACGATATCGACATGAACAATCATGTCCACACGTCGCGGTACCTGGATTACGTGCTGTATGCGCGGTTCGATCAGATGACCAGGTGCTACGGCATGTCGATGGAGAAATTCACCGAACACGGGTGGGGATGGTATGTAAAATCCTGCCAGATCGAGTTCAAGAGGCCGCTCATGATGGGGGAGACCCTCATCGTCCGCACGTGGCTTGACTCGTTCGGGAAAACCGACGCGCTCGTACGCTTTCAGATTTTCCGAAAATCCACGATGAAGATCGCCGCCGAGGGCTCCATCGTCAATTCGATGATAAGCATCTCATCCGGCCGGTCGATTCCGATCCCCGCGTGGGTGATCGAACAATACACCCAGTTCAGAGAACAGGAGTCCTCATGAGCAGGTACGCTCCTTCCCTCGTGTTGATCCCGATGCTGCTTGCAATGTCCGGTTGCTCACAGGAACACGACGGCATGATTGCATTCCAGTCAAACAGGGATGGAAATTTCGAAATTTATACGATGACCGCTGCCGGAGCGGAACAGCGAAGGCTGACGGAGAACCCGGCAAACGATATCGCCCCGGCCTGGTCTCCCGACGGCTCCCGTATCGCGTTCGCCTCCGACAGGGACGGCACATGGGATATCTACACAATGGGCCCGGACGGGAGCGATCTCAACCAGCTGACGAAAGCGGCGGGAACGAATACCGCACCCTCCTGGACTCCGGCCGGGGACAGAATACTTTATGTCTCGACGCGGGACGCCATCAACGGCGACGTTTACAGCATGAAACCGGACGGGAACGGGACGGAACGATTGACCGCTGATTCTTTTGTCAAGGACTCGCCTCTGCCTGTGCCGGACGGCAGCTCGGTGATTGTCACACTGAACGACAGGGGACGGCTGTCCATCGCGTCCATCGCACTCCGGACAAAGACTGTGACGCCGCTGACAGCGCCGGACCACAATAATTTCGCGCCGGCTCTTTCCGGCAGCGGCACGGAGATCATGTTCGTATCCGACCGGGATGGGATGCTTCAGATCTATTCGATGACTCTCTCGGGGGGAAACCAGACGAGGCTCACCAGGGACGGCGTTGACGAGCGAAACCCCTGTTACACGGCGGTCCCCGGCGAAATCCTCGTGTCGAAGAAAGGAGGAATCTGCCGTTTCACGCTCGCGACGCAGAAGGAAACACTCCTTTCGTTCAGGGGAGACTACGCCCCCGCGTGGCACAGCCGCTGACTCAGGACCGATACCGAGGAACTTCAATGAATTTCTCCCAGAGGTTGCGGAGGATCCAGAAAAAGAACGACAGCCTCCTGTGCATCGGCCTTGACACCGACGTCAATACGATCCCGGAATTCCTCTTCGAGTGGGGAGATCCCGTGTATGAGTTCAACAGGCGGATCATCGATGCCACCAAAGACCTCGTGTGCGCATACAAGATCAACCTCGCATTTTACGAAGTGGCGGGGGAACACGGGTGGTATACGGTACACCAGACGCTCGCCCGGATCCCGGAGGAGATTGTGACGATCGGGGACGGGAAGCGGGGCGACATCGGGAATTCCTCCGAACGCTATGCAAAGCTCTTCGTTGACGATTATGAGTTCGCAGCATCCACGGTCAACCCGTATATGGGCGAGGATTCCGTGGCACCGTTCCTGAAGAACAGCAATCAGGGGGCGTTCGTCCTTGCGCTCACGTCGAACCCGGGGGCGCGCGATTTTCAGTACCTTCCGGTGCGGGGAAAGCCTCTGTACGAACACGTGATCGCCAAAGCTAAGAAATGGAACAGGCGGAAGAACTGCGGCGTCGTCGTCGGCGCAACGAGGCCGAAGGAACTGCGCCGGGTTCGCTCGCTGGTCCCTGATATGCCTCTCTTGATTCCCGGGGTGGGTGCTCAGGGGGGGGATGTACGCTCCGCGGTCAGATACGGGTGCGCCGCGGACGGGACGATGGCAATTATCAACGCAGGCAGGAGCATTATCTATGCCTCGCGCGGAGAGGATTTTGCGCGCGCAGCGCGGGAAGCCGCGATCGCCCTCCGTGATGAGATGAACACGTACCGCCTGAAGTATTTCCCGGCATAACGCGTCAGTCACAACGGGCCGTTCGACCCATCCCGGGGGATGGCACGAGCGCAGACCATGGCTCTCATCCCCATCCCCGAGAAGTTTCTTCGAGAGGTGTGGCAGCACCGTCTTTTCTCCTCATCCGCACTTGCAACATCCGACGGCGCGCGTGTCGTTGTCCGTTTTCCCGGCCAATCGAATCCCGACGGCGGCCCTGATTTCACGGGCGCTCTGATTCGCATCGGGGGGGTGCTCTACCGGGGGGACATTGAGGTGCACATCCGCGCCGGTTCCTGGCATGCTCACCGGCACGGGTTCGACCCCCACTACAACGGCGTCATTCTTCACGTCGTGTTCTCTCCAGCAAGAAGGTGTCCGCCGGCGCGCACTGCTGCGGGACGCCGCATCCCTCTTCTTGTCCTCTCTCCGTACGTCGATCCTTTTCTCTACGGCAGATGGTCGTCGGGCGATCGCCGCTCCCGGAATGCGTCGTGCGGAAGGGATCGACGCCCCCTTCCCCGGGCATCCGTCCGGAGGAGAATCAACGCGCTTGGCGCGAGACGGATTGCCCGGAGGGTACGGTCACTGGGGAGGCGATTCCGGCAGATCCTCGAAGAGCGCGCGATGGAACGTGGGGAGTGTTCGCCGACAGAGGCCATCCAGGAATCGGCGTGGGATCAGATTCTGTACGAATCTGTTCTTGAGGGGATGGGATACGGGGGAAACCGCTTCCCCTTTCTTGCGCTGGCGCGATCGGTCTCCCTCCCGCTCCTCAGAGCGCACGGGCTCGACGATACCGTCACGATGCAGGCGCTTCTCTTCGGAGCGGCAGGGCTTCTTCCTTCGCTGAGTGCGCTGCGGGAATGCGAAAGCCGCTCGTACGTCAGGAGACTCCGCCGGAGATGGCGTGCGCTCCAGCCCCTCCCCGGAGTATCCCCGTTGCACGAGGGAGACTGGAAGTTCTTCCGGCTCCGCCCGGTGAATTTCCCCACCGCACGGCTGGCGGCACTATGCTTCCTCCTCCCATCACTCTTCGCCCGCGGGGCGGTGAAAGGGATGCTCGGGATGCTCGAGCGTCCCGGGGCGACCTCCCGCGAGAAACGCAGCGCTCTTCTCGCCATGTTCCGCATCTCACCGGATCTCTTCTGGTCGCGGCACGTTCATTTCCGAGGCAGGGGCAGGGGCCTGGGGATCGCGCTCGGGCGCACACGGGTACACGAGATCATCGTCAACGGGATCGTCCCCCTCCTTCTTCTTCATGCGCGCATGGAGGGAGATGTGTGTGCGCTGCGCGAGACGCGCGCCTTCCTCCGGGCGCTCCCGGCATCAGAGCAAAACAGCGTGACACGGCGCGTACAATCGCTTCTGACGGGAGGGAAGTTTCCCTCCTGCTCCCCCCTGGAATTTCAGGGGATGCTCCATCTCTACAGACTCTACTGCGCAAAAGGGAGATGCGCCCGCTGCCCGGTGACGGCCGGACCGGCCCCCCGAAGGCAGGCTGAGCAGAGAATACACGCGCGCGGGGTCAGAATGTCACACCGACCGTCACAGGCACGTACGTCGATGTCGCAACGTCGGTGAATATCCACGCGTACTTCACCTCGAGGAAGAGATTGATCCCGAGCTTCAGATCCACGCCTGCGCCGACAGCGATCGACGTCTTGCCGCTCTGCGACGACGAGGGGAACTTGTTTCCTGGAAACCCGGTGATCGACGTCGTCACCTCGTCCCTGTTCACCCACGCCAGCCCGATACCTCCGGTGATGTACGGCGTTACGATCGGGAGCGGGAGAATCGGCATCTTCCCGTTCACGGCAATCGTGACAATTCCAAGTCCCCCTCCGCTGACGGACATCTGATCGGCCGCGCTTCCGAACAGGGAACGGAATGAATCGCGGAATTTGGTTTCGTCGATCGCATAGTGGATGTAATCGCCCGTCAGGCGTACGCTGAAGAGCATCAGATTGGCGTCCACGTGCACGCCGCCGCCCCAGCCGACACCGTAGGCACTGTTGATCTGCTGGTTCAGTCCGCTCGTGGAGGGCCCGGGAAAACTGCTGCTCGTGAAATTGGCATGGACGCCGAATGCGAATCCCGGACCGAGGGCAAGGGCTCGTGATGAGACTGCCGCCAGAGCGATGAGAAGGGCTCCCGCAAGGAGTATCCGTTTCATTGTTCGTCCTGTAAGTGTGAGGTTATGTTTTCTGCTGCTTCTTGCGTGCCGCCGGAAACAGTATGTTGTTGAGTATGAGCCTGTAGCCCGGAGAGTTTTTGTGAAGCGAGAGGTCGGTGGGCGGATTCCCCACGGCGTGCTGGTAGTCCTCCGGGTCATGGCCGCCGTAAAACGTGAACGTCCCCCGCCCGAAGTTGCCGTGGAGATACCTGACTTCGTCTGTCCCCTGCTTCTCGGCAAGTATTGTGACGCTGGTCTTGATGAGACTCTTCTTGAATCCGGTGGTCTGCCCCATAAACCCCTTGATGACGTTGACGTGGTTCTGCGTGAGCATCGTGGGAACGGGATCAAACTTCGCCGAGAATTCGAAGAGGGTGAAATAGTCGGTTTCAGGGTTCTGCGCACCAAGCATGTCGCTCGGCGGCTCGTCGATGTCCGAGTACTCATAGCGCAGGGGATTCTTTTCGACGGTGAATCCGGTAAAGGCGAGCGTCTTCGAGAAGTCGAGTTTCTTCTGGAAGTCGGGATCGGGGGGGTCACCGTCGTACATCGCGTCGCAGATATCCGTGTTCTCCGCCGCCAGGGCGATGTCGAACGTATCGGTTGCGGAACACATCGCAAACATGAATCCCCCGGCAGCGACGTACCGGGCGATCGCGCGTGCCACCGCCTTCTTCAGTTCGGAGACCTTCTTAAACCCGAGTTTCCGCGCCTCCTGCTCTAGCTGCGCCACCTGGGCTTGATACCATGCCGCTCCCGCGAAGGAAGCGTAGAATTTTCCGTACTGGCCCGTGAAGTCTTCATGATGAAGGTGCAGCCAATCGTAGTTGGCGAGTTTCCCTTCCAGGACTTCGTCGTCCCACAGTTTGTCGTATTTGATCTCCGCGTAGTCCAGAGCCAGGGTGACGGCGTCATCCCACGGCTGAAATCCCGGAGGAACGTACACCGCAACACGGGGGGCCTTCTCCAGCCTGACGACGTCCATGTTGTTATCTTCCCGCTGGACGTCGGCGTAGATCGTCGCTGCACCGGAGGCGGATTCCCGGACGAACAAGACGCCGCGCACAAGGCATTCCGTCGCTATGAAGTCATGCGCGTCGAGCATGAATGACCCGCCCCGGTAGTTCAGAAGCCAGTCGATCTCAAGACCGCGGGAAAGCGCCATGTATGCGATCCCATAGGCCTTCAGATGATCGGTCTGGGAGAGGTCCATCGGAATGAGGATCTTGTCCTGTCCGGCCGCCCTCCCCCCCGCACACATGAGGAGTATGACAAGCAGATTCCGCACGGTTCTCTTCTTCACAGCGATTCCCCTCTCAACTGTCGGATTCTCTGCCGCGCACGATCCGCAAGGATGGATTTCGGATGATCGGCAAGGAGACGCTCGAAGGCGGCTTGCGCCCTGACAGGATCGCGCAGGCCGTATTGATACACCTCCCCGAGCGCAAACTCCGCCCTGTCGAGCTCTGTGCTTTTGTCCCTGAACTCGGCGAGTAGGCGTTCATAGGATGCGGCTGCCTCCCGGAAGAAACCGGCGGACGTCTGAAGTTCCCCCACCTTCATGAGCGCATCGTCGACGAGCGGCGCCTGCGGAAACGACTGGATGATCGCGAGGAGAACGGCGATCGCTTCGGTGTTCTTCCCCTGTCTGGCCAGGAACTCCGCCCCCGCAAATTTCCCCAGCGCTTCGGGGGCAGCCGCAGCATTCTCCTGCAGGAACGCCGCCAGGCGAAGAGCGTCGTTGGCATAATCCGCTTTCAGGTTGACGGTGATCCTGGCAAGTCTCTGCATCGCGGAATCGAACCGGCCTGCGAAGTAGTCGATCTCCGCGAGCAGGTAGACCGATTCATCGTGGTCGTCCGGGAGCGCCTCCCGGGCGGCCTCAACTTCACGAAAGTAGGCCTCCGCCTTTGCGGTGTCCCCGCGCGCGACGTGAACTTTCCCCATCATGAGCTCCGTCTGTACGCGGAGAGAAGGGACTGCACCCGCCTCGTCGATGACGTGGCGGAGCGAGGTGACCGCGCCTTCGCGGTCCTGGAACTTCTCCCTCTGCATGACCCCGATCCTGTACCATGATCTCGCGGAAAACTCCGTTCCGGGGTAGTCCTCGATGATCTTCTGAAAAAGTCTGACCGCGCCGCCGTACAGGGGGACGGCTTCCGTAGCGGGAGTCCCCCGGAGCGGGGAAGCGAACGTGTCCGCCTCGGCCTGGAGTTCCAGGACGGACGTGGCATACCCGAATCGTGCAAACGGCATCACACCCGCAGCCACGGGAACGTTGATCGCAGCCTGATACGCCCGCGCCGCGACGGCGAACGCCCTGTCTCCCGAGGCGTGGTTGGCAAACTGGTAGAGTTCGTTCCCGCGGGCGCCCGCAAGAGCGTCGATCTTCACGTACACGTTGAGGGCTTCTTCGTAGTTCTTCCCTTCCATCGCGAGCCACCCGAGAAGCTGGAGAAGCGGAAGGTCCGGCTGGTCTGCGAGCGCTCCGCGAATGACCCCCTCGGCGGCCTCCCGTGCCTCCGGACGGCCCGTTATCTGCGACAGCCGGCTCTGGACGAATGAGATCTGGCCGGGGTTTTTTGCGAGCCAGCGGAGATATTCCCCCGTTGCCCCCCCATAGTTCATCGTGGAGGAGAGGAGCTGGGCCAACTCGAGCGTGAAGAGGTCCGGATCGCCGGTTGCTTTCCTCCCGCGGCGGTAGATGTCCGCCGCATGGTCCAGGAGCCTGTTTTCTGCAAGCACCGCTGCGACGAGCCGGTATGTTCCGGGATTCGACGGACCGGAGGCAATCGCCGCTTCCCATTCTGCATCCGCCTCTTTTTCACGCCCCGCTCTGTAGAGAACGCTCCCGAGCTGCGCATGCAGGTTTACGTCAGAGGGAGCCCTGAGGAGACGCGTCCGGAGAAGCCCAATGGCCTGATCGTACCGTTTGAGCTGCATCCACATCCGCTCGACAGCGTCAAGAAGCACGATGTTTCCGGGGTCCCCCTGGAGGAGCCCCTCGTAGAGCGGGGCGGCGCGTTCGTATTCTCCGGCCTGTTCCAGCCCCTGTGCGAGCCGAAACTTTGAATCCCTGTCAGGGGTTTGAGACAGTACTGGCTGGGAGAGTGCCGGACCCGCCAGAATGGCAAGAATGAGCACGCGAATGCGCAGGCTGCACCCGTCCCCACCGCAGCGCGGTTTCTTGATAGCCAGATCCCTTTTCCGTACCTTGGAATATTGTATTGAGGGGCCTCCATTACACACGTGACATCTCCGCGCACTATCGCCATCCTCGGATCGACGGGTTCGATCGGCCGCAGCGCTCTGGAAGTGATTGCCGGCTTTCCCGACCGGTTCCGCGCGGTATACCTTTCCGCCAACAGAAATATCGATCTTTTGCGCGATCAAATCAACCGGTTCCGCCCGAAGGGGGTTGTGGTGTCCGATCCGGAACGTGCCGCGGCGCTCAGGTCTTCCGTCGGACACGGGGTCGAGATCATGTGCGGAGCAGAAGGTCTCCTTGAGGCGGCAGGCCGTGATGATGTGGACGTGGTCCTGAGCTCTCTTGTGGGATTTGCGGGACTGAAACCGACGCTGCGCGCCGTCGAGGCGGGAAAAGTCGTCGCACTCGCGAACAAGGAGACCCTCGTCGTCGGCGGGGAGCTCATCATGAAATCTGTGCGCGCCGGCAGAGCGCGGCTTCTTCCCGTGGACAGCGAGCATAGCGCGATATTTCAGTGCCTGCAGGGGGAAGATCCGCGGACGATCGAGCGGCTTGTCCTCACCGCTTCCGGCGGACCGTTTCTCAAAGTGGGAAAGGAAAAATTTCCCGGCATTACGGTGGCGGAAGCCCTTAATCACCCGACATGGCGGATGGGAAACAAGATTACGATTGATTCGGCCACGCTGATGAACAAGGGGCTGGAGGTCATCGAGGCGTTCTGGCTGTTCGGCGTCCCTCCGGAGAAAATCCAGGTCGTCATCCACCCGCAATCGATTGTTCACTCGATGGTGGAGTTCGTCGACGGCTCGATGAAAGCCCAACTCGGCATCCCGGACATGAAGCTTCCGATCCTATATGCGCTGGCGTATCCCGAGAGGCCGGCGACTGCCTCCCGCCGAATCGATTTTGAAACGCTCAGGGAGCTGACGTTCTACCCCCCCGATACCGAGAAGTTCGAGTGCCTTCCCCTTGCGTTCCGCGCGCTCCAGATGGGGGGAACAGCTCCCGCGGTCCTGAACGCGGCAAACGAAGTGGCGGTCCAGATGTTCCTCGACGGGGAGCTTTCCTTCTCTGCAATCCCTTTCGTCATCCGCGATGCGCTGAACGCGCATACGCCCATGCACGCATTCACGCTTGCCGACCTGGAACGGATTGACGGAGACACGAGGGAACGGACTCGCAGGGTACAGGCCACATTACTTACATGATGGGTCATTCATGCAATTTCTGAAAACGGTTCTCGATTTTATTGTGACGCTCGGCGTCCTTGTTCTCGTGCACGAACTCGGCCACTTTCTCGCAGCGAAGCTGTGCGGGATGAGGGTGGACCGGTTCTCCATCGGCTTCCCCCCGCGCGCGTTCGGGTGGAAGTTCGGCGAAACCGATTACTGCGTGTCCTGGCTTCCGATTGGCGGGTACGTGAAAATCGCGGGAATGGTGGATGAGAGCATGGACGTCGAGTTCCTCGACCGGCCGGCGGAACAGTGGGAGTTCCGTGCAAAGCCCATCTGGCAGAGGACGCTCGTCCTTTCCGCAGGGGTGATCATGAACCTCCTCCTTGCGCTCGTGATTTTCTGGGGGATCACCTTCTATTCGGGGAAGACGCTTCGTGAGACGACCGAAGTCGGATACGTCGCCGCGGAAAGTCCCGCCGCACAGGAGGGACTGAAGGCCGGAGACACGATCGTCTCCGTCAACGGAACGCCAGTCTCTGCTTGGGAACCGATGCTCGACGCGCTGTATGCCGGCGCGGCGCAGGGGAAGCTCGTCCTCACCGTTCATCGCAGCCCGGCGGACACGGCGCTTGCCTTTTCCCCGGAGGTTCTTCGCGATCCCACCCGTGCCGGAACCGGCATCGTTCCCGCCGGGACAGAGATCGTTGTCGGTCCCCCCGAACCGGGGAAGCCCGCGGAGAAGCTCGGTCTGAAGGCGCAGGATGTTCTGGTGTCGATTAACGGGACTCCCATCCGGGACCTGCAGAAGGTCCTCCAGATCGTAAGACAGAACGCCGGAAAAGAGATTACAGTCGACTGGAGGCGGGGGACGGAATCCATGAGCGGAAGGGCGGTTCCGACGCAGGACGGGCATATCGGCATTCCGATCGGCGAGAATTACACCGGGCCGCGGACGCACGTCGATTACACGGTCCTTGAGGCCCTCCCGGCCGGTGCGCACTATATGGTGTACGTTACCGTCAGCTTCGCCGGGCAGATGTGGCAGCTTGTGACGGGAAAGGTCTCGTTCGTCGAATCGGTGGGCGGTCCGATCAAGATTGCGCAGCTGGCATCTCAGTCAATGGATCTCGGGCTTCTGACGTACCTGAGCTTCATGGCCCTTCTCAGCATCAATCTCGCGATCATCAATATTCTCCCCTTCCCCGCTCTTGACGGAGGACATATCGCGTTCCTCGTGTACGAAGCGGTGTTCCGCAGGGAAGTGCCCCTTGGTGTGAAGCTCGGCCTTCAGAAAGTGGGGATTGTCGTCCTTCTCGCGCTGATGGCATTTCTCATCATCAACGACTCCGTGCACTTCCATTTCTGAGATGCGCTACATGCGCATCGCTGCAAGGAACGACTGGAGTACGCTGAAGATTTCCCTCCCCGCCTCGGGCGGTGCGCCGCCGTTGACAAGCGCTGTCACCGCGTAGACCCGCCCGCCGGATTCCAGAAGCATCGTCCGAGTCCTGTCTCCCGATCCGCTGTACTCAACGTCGTAAGACACCGCGTCCCTGCCGTTGACCTGCGTTCTGTCGGGTTCGCGCGCAAGGATTCCTGGCTTGCTTGACGTTTCGAGCGCAGCGGTCAGCTTCGCCACCTGAAGCAATCCCTCCCCCCCGAGATCGGCCCTATCGACGGCGCGCAGGTGCACCCGCCGTACCGTCAGAGTTCCCGCGTAGTCGTCACGCACGAGCCAGACTGCCCGGTCGGCTTCTATGCTATCCGGCGTTACTTCAAACCAGCCTGCCGGTAGCCAGTAATGGATCGTCCCGTCGCGGGAAAGTGAATAGGCGGAGCCAGCCGCGGTCACGGGGAGCGGGCTCGTACATCCGGGGAAGAACAGGAGGGTGAACAGGAACGCAGAAATGCCGGAGAAGAGAAGTCGCCGCAGCGGCAGAACGTATGACGGGGGAGTATTTGTCACTGACGCGCGGTGAAGGAACTTACTCGCCGGGTCTCTTGTACTGCTCGGCTTCCAGCGTGAACATGATGGAGATCCTGTGCGTGTTGTCGAGCTGGTCGGCCCCGCCAAACCTGGCAAATGAATAGTCGATGTTCAGTTTCGGAAAGTGCACGCCGGCTCCCAGTGTGAGCTGCTTGACGTCGCTATATCCCGCGCGGAGAGCGACGAGACCCCGGAAGTCATATTCCAACCCGCCGTGGACGTCGAGGCTGACGGGGCCGACGTGGGCCGTGGAGGCGGTCTGTCTGTTCTCGAAGCGTATGTCGAAATCCGCGGCAGGTGCGATGCGCCCCCCCAGGAGATCGAAGAAATACGCCGACCCGAGTTTTACGGTGGGTGATATGAGTTCATTCCGGCCGGTATTCCACGCTACAAGCGTCGTTGTGATGTCCTGCAGGTTGGCGCCGAGGAGAAGATTTTCGCAGGGATTGTACCAGAATCCGATATCAAATCCGATCCCCATTGCGCTGTATTCCGCAAGATCGCGGCGTATGAGCTTGACGTTGGCTCCGTAGGAAAAGGTCTCGGACTGCCTGTGCGCGTACGTGAAGTAGACCGCCCAGTCAGCGGCGTTAAAATAGGTGACGCGCCCGGGATCTACGCGCGTGAACTGGGACGGATCGTAAGTGACGTTCCCGTTTGCGTCGACGCCGGCGTTTCGCGTATCCGCGATGTCATCGACACCCACCCGGATGACGCTGAGGCCGAGGCTCGTGCTTGGGCCGACGGGGATCGCCACGGCGCCGTAGTCGTTGTTTACAAGACCGCCGAACTCCGCGTCGTGCATCAGGACGAACTGCGGGTAGTTGATGCGCGCCAAAGCTGCCGGGTTCCAGTAGCCAGCCGTCACGTCGTTCGCCACTGCCGCGGCCGCGCCACCCATCGCGAGCGCGCGGGCGCCGACGCCGATGGAGAGGAACTCACCCGCATATTTCGCGATTTCCGTCTGGGACTGAGCACCCGCGGCGGGCATCAGGACCGCAAGCGCACACACCCACCCCGCCTTTCTCATAGGCACCCTTCCGCGTCTATCTCTTCTCAAAATCCGAAAATGGCGGACGAGAGTCAACCCGGGCGTTCCCCATTCATATCGGTTCCGCCCCGAGTTCCCTCTTCATCGCCGCGATGACCGGATGATCGTCTGCCGGCGCCCCGTTTACCGGGCTCTTCGGGAAAGGGGCCGCTTTCGTCTCACCGGCGGCTGCGATGCCGGTGATCTCGGCCCGGACCCCGAGCTGCACGTTGAGCATCTTGTGGAACACTTCGCCCAGGAGTTCCCGCTGTTTCATTATCAGCGAGGCCTGGAAATCATCCGCCACGCCGAGACGGACCGTCCCGTGTTCGATGCCGAGAAGCACCGCATTTTCCAGAGCCGGCCAGAGCGATATTTTCTTCGTTCGGACTTCTGCAAGGACCTCGTTCCATCTGGCGGCGAGTTCGCCCGTGCCGGCACCGGCTGCTCCCCGGGGGGCGGGTGTGTGCGCGGGTACCACGGCAGGGCGGCTCACCGGATGTTCCGGTCCCGAATTGGACCGGGGCGGTGCAGGAGAAGCCGGATGAGGAGGAGGGGTCCCCGCCCCGGACGCTGCAAGCTCGTCAAGCCGGCGAAGAAGCTCGCCGACATCTTTCGCCCGGGGGAGCGCGATCATCCGTACGATGTCCGCCTCGAGCCTGAACCGCGGCTGCGTTGTCCACCGGAGCGCGGAATCCGTCCCGGCAACAAGGTGCTGAAGCCGGAGGAGATCGGCGACGCTGAACGCCTCAGATTCAGCAGCGTACCGATGCCTGTAGACGTCGGCTGATTCGATAAGAAGCGTGGCTCCCGTTGTCCGCGCGACGAGGAGATTGCGCAGGTGCTCGGTCAGGCCAGAGAGAAATTCCCGCAGATCATGCCCGGCGGTCATGATGTCGTCGACGAGCGCAAGTCCGCCTTTGACGTCGCCCGTCTTGATGAGGTCGGTCATGCGGAAATAGACCTCCTGATCCACGAGGTTCAGCGCTTCGACGATCTTCGCACGTGTGACCGAGGTTCCGCAGAGCGCCACGACCTGATCGAAGACGCTCTGGGCATCCCGGAGCGAGCCATCCCCCCGGCGTGCGACGAGGTGCAGCGCATCGTCGTCGATGACCAGCCCCTCCGCCTGCGCGATTGCGCGCAGGTTGGCAGCGATCTCGTCGGTCTTAATCCTCCGGAAATCGAACCGCTGGCAGCGGGAGAGAATAGTGGCCGGAACCTTGTTGACTTCGGTCGTGGCAAATATGAAAAGGACGTGAGGGGGGGGCTCTTCCAGCGTCTTGAGGAGCGCGTTGAATGCCTCCTTCGTGAGCATATGGACTTCGTCGATGATAAACACCCGGTACGCGCCCCTCGAGGGGGCGTAACGGACCGACTCTCTCAGATTGCGGATCTCCTCGACGCCGCGGTTTGAGGCACCGTCGATTTCGAGAACATCGAAGCTCCGTCCCTCGGTGATCTCGATGCAGCTCTCGCATGTATTATCGGGATTCTGGTCGACGGGGGCGCTGCAGTTCACCGCCTTCGCCAGAAGCCTTGCCGTCGTTGTCTTGCCAACGCCGCGGGGTCCGCCGAAGAGATACGCGTGTGCGAGGCGCTTCGCCGCCATGGCGTTCCGGAGCGTTGTCGTGATGTGCCCCTGTCCCACCACGTCTTCGAACCGCACCGGCCGCCATTTTCGTGCAGTGACAACGTAGTCGCTCATCGCCCGGCAGTCCTCCTCCCCGCCCCGGAGGAACGCACCGCAGGCGCGAACACGTGGACCAGCCCTTCTTTAATTGTGCTCACAGGGATAAGCGTGAGCCCTTCTTTAACTTTCGCCGGGATGTCTGTGAGGTCCTTTTCGTTCTCACGGGGGATCAGGACCTTCGCGATGCCGCTCCTCTGCGCCGCGATGAGCTTTTCGTTGAGCCCGCCGATTGCAAGGACGTCGCCCCGGAGCGTGATCTCGCCTGTCATCGCCACGTCGCTTCGCGCCGGCCTGCCGCTGACGGCGGAGTAAATCGCCATTGCCATCGTGATCCCCGCCGACGGCCCGTCCTTGGGAATCGCCCCTTCCGGGAGATGGATATGGATCTCTTTCCCTCGGGAGAAGCCGGCGGGGATCCCGAGCTCCTTTGCGTTGGAGCGGAGAAAACTCAGCGCCGCCTGCGCAGACTCTTTCATGACGTCGCCGAGCTGCCCCGTGAGCGTGAGTTTTTCGGGACCGTTCATCAGCGCAACGTCCACATTGAGGAGTTCCCCTCCCACGCTTGTCCATGCAAGGCCGGTGACGGACCCGACTCTGCGCCCTTCGGCACGCGGTCTGTTTCTGAAGCGCGGGACACCCAGATAGTGCTCCACTTTCTGCGGATCGACCGAGAACGGCTGCGTCCGCTTCCCGTTTTCTTTCACCCCTTTTTTCTGTTTCGCGAGAACGATATCCTTCGCAACCTTCCTGCAGAGCGATGCGATCTCCCGTTCGAGATTGCGCACGCCCGCTTCACGTGTGTATCCCGTGATGACAGAGTCGATCGCGTCATCGGTGATTTCTATGGACATCCCCGCGATCCCGTGTTCCTCGAGCTGCCGCGGGATGATGTGGCGCCGCGCGATTTCCCGTTTGTCGTGCTGCAGGTACCCCGCGAGCTCGATGATTTCCATTCTGTCCTGCAGGGGGAGCGGGATGGCATAGCGAACGTTCGCCGTTGTTATGAACATGACCCGCGAGAGATCGTAATCGATGTCCAGGTAGTGATCGTTGAACGCGACGTTTTGCTCGGGATCGAGAACCTCGAGCATCGCCGAGGAGGGATCCCCCCGGAAATCCATGCTCATTTTATCCACTTCGTCGAGGAGCATCACGGGATTGATCACGCCGGCTCGCTTCATCGACTGGATGATTTTCCCGGGCATGGAGCCGATATACGTCCTTCGGTGACCCCGTATCTCCGCCTCGTCCCGTACGCCCCCAAGCGAAATGCGCACGAGCTTTCTCCCGAGCGCCCGGGCGATTGACTTCGCCAGCGAGGTCTTCCCCACCCCGGGGGGGCCGACGAAACAGAGGATTTGCCCCTTCATCTCGGCGACGAGGTTAAGGACCGCGATGTGCTCCAGAATCCTCTCCTTCGGTTTTTCAAGGCCGAAGTGATCCTCGTCGAGGATTTTTTTGACATGATCAATGCTGAGGTTATCCCTGGTCCGTTTGTGCCATGGAACGCTCACCATCCAGTCCAGGTAGCTCCGGATGACCGTCGATTCCGGAGAGAGCGGCGGGGTTTTCTTCAGCTTCGCGAATTCTTCGAGCGCTTTTTCTTCCGCATTCTTCGGCAGCTTCGCTTTCCTGATGTCATCGCGCAGCTTTGCGAGCTCCGGCGATCCTTCCTCGTCCCCCAGCTCATCCTGAAGTATCCTGATTTGCTCCTGAATGAAGAACTTCCTCTGCGACCTGGCGATGTTGTCGTGAACCTTTGTGTCGATCTCCTTTTCGATCTTGAGGACGTCGTTCTCGGAGTTCAGAATCCGGATCAGCTCGTGCAGCTGGTCGCGCATCCCGTGGAGCTCAAGCACCTTTTGCTTGACGTCCACGCTCTGGAGGATGTTGGAGGCTATATAAAAGACCCTTCGCTGGGCATCACGCGTGTTCTCGAAGGCAACGAGAACCTCGCTCGGGACGTTCCTGTTGAGGTGAACGTACTCCGCGAAGAGGCTCGAGGTATGGCGCAGCAGCGCATCAAGCTCGGAATCCAGTTCCCCGCCCCCCGGTCCGATCGTGAGGTCGGCCTCCAGGTATTTTGTGTTGGGCACAAACGCCCGGATGGAGGCCTGCACGATCCCGTCGACAAGGATTTTCATGAGGCCGTTCGGAAGCTTGAGGATCTGGATGATTTTGGCTATTGTCCCGTCGTGGTAGATATCGTTTTCACCGGGCTCCTCGGTCACCGAGTTCCGCTGGGCCGCGAGGAAGATATACTTCTCCCGCTCCAGGGCCTCGTTCACCGCCTTGAGCGACGATTCCCTCCCCACGAGCACCGGAAAAATCATGTACGGAAATACAACCACGTCGCGCAGCGGCAGAACCGGAAGCCGCGAGGGGAGCCCGCTGTGACGATCGGTGCTTCGGTGAGTTTCGGCGGATGGTTCCTGGGACATGTCAACGTTCGACGCAGGGTGAGAAGACACAAAAAGGTGTCGGATCGACACCTTTGGCGGTATGTACTGAAATATACCAACACCGGGGACGTTTGTCAAGGAACGCTTTCCGGAGGAGGAACCACGTTACCGCATGCGAGAAGAAGAAAGGAAGATCACAAGCGCACGATTCACCATGCACCCGGAACATCCGCTTCGGCGAGATGTGCCATGAGGTGTTCGCTGTTCATGGGAGCGACAGCCGCGCAGAACGTGCGGCCCCTCACCCAGAGGACGATGGCAGCGCCGTCAGGCGCGGTGCAGCAATGCCAGCCGGTGCGGTCGAGATCGTTACGCGCTTCATGCGAAATATGGAGCGTGTCTCCCTTCATCACCGATTCGCGACACGCCTGATACAGATAGATGTATTGAAGTCCGTGTTTGTAGAGCACGTGGGCAAGCCGCATGCCGTGATAGTCATTGATGCTCCCGCCGACGAGCGTGCATTCTTTCATCGCCGGAATGAATACGGGGAACCCCGTCTTCCCCCGGAAGAACGTCCGCACATTCTCCGGACAATCGGAGACGACTTGCGGCACGATTGTTCCATTCAACACCGCTTCGTAGTTGGAGGCGGACTGATGCTCGATGTCGCTTCCCGTGACAAATCCCACAGACTCCGCGCCGACACGCGGAGCATGACGGGAGAACACGACCATGACTACAGCGAACGACAGGAGACATGCAAGGACGGGGATGACGCGCGGATGACGGAAGAACTCTACAATCGAGAGGCCCGAAACGGAAGGAAGACGGCTCTCACTCTGCAGTGTGCACGCGAGGATCGAGGCAAGAACCCCCTCGGGAACCCTGGCCGGCTGAAGCCGTGCGCGAATCAGCGCGGCAAGGCTCCGTTCTTCCTCATAGTCGTGCCGGCAGGAGGGACAGAGCCGCGCGTGTTCACCGAATAACGCCTGATCCTTCCCGGAGAGCCGACCGTCAACGGCGGGGGTGATACAATGACTGAATTCTCTGCAATTCACTGGCGGGCTTTCATCCTGCGCACTCCCCTTCCCCGCAATTACTGTTCCTGAACAAGGCCATGCTGACGTGCGTATTCCGTGAGCCGGCCACGGAGAAGCTTTCTTCCGCGGTGGAGCCGCGACCGGACGGTCCCCAGAGGACATTCCATGAACGCGGCGACCTCTTCGTACGTCAACGCCTCGATGTCGCAGAGAATGACGACAGTCCGGAATTCGTCGGGGAGCGAAGCGATGGCGTTCGTGAGCTCATCGTCGAGGAGGTTGCCGAACATCGATTCCTGTAGATCCTTCTGATCAGCAGTTCCTTCTCCGCCGGGCGTGTACAGACTCTTGACGTCATCGTACTCGACCTCGTCGGGCTCCCGTACTTCCTTTCTGTATCTGTTGATGTACGAATTCTTCAAGATTCTGAACAACCACGCGCGGATGTTGGTTCCCTGCTCATAGGAGTCCCAGAAGCGGTACGCTTTGAGGTAGGTTTCCTGTACCAGGTCGTCGGCGTCGGCGAGATTGTTGGTCATACGGAGGGCGTAGTTGTAGAGAAGATCCGTATGCGGAAGCGCCTCACGTTCAAAAGACTGCTGCCTTTCGCTCGGTTGCGTCTTCATCGGATTCCGCCGGTCGACATTGAGTGTTGTAAGAACAGTTTAACTGGCTACAATTACGACGCTTTCAGTCTGGATTCAACAGAGGGGGGCATTGCTCTCCCTCCTACGAGTGGACGTTCGGAGTAAAGTGAATTTGAAGTGCGTCCATGACCGAGGAGAGTGGAACGACGGCATCAAGGGAAATGTGCGAGGCGCCGAGCCGTCTCCCGCCCCCATCAACTTCCTCAAGTGCGCCGTGAAAACTGAGATCCCCTATTTCAACGCAGCGCACCGCCGGCGCTTCATCTTTCGAGCTCCTCTTGTGAAGGGGGGGATCGTACATCAGTGCGACGTCCGTACGCGCCGACCAGCCCCCCGATCCGTTGTGGAGTTCGACACCGCGAATGATGATGTCGTAGATCATCCTCCCGTTGGGGAGAAGTTGTCGGTACCAGTCCATTTCGGTGTCCTGGTACGATCCATTTCCTATGGCGCGGATTGCCGTGAGAAGCGCGATATAATTAAGCTTCCGGATGAAGAGCTTGTCGGGATCACCCGGCCAGTGCCCGGATTCGATAAGGACGGTGCTTGTCCCCCACGATTGCATGCCGTCGCCGAACGCTCGCGGTTCAAATGCATCGTCGTACGTTGCGATGTGGCCACCGATGAACTGACTCAGCGCCCGCGTGATGAGGGCGGCGATCCTCATTGCACGAAGCCTCACCGGGGGCGTGGACCGCTTTTCATCGAGCGCAGGCGCAAGAAGGGAAAGCGCGGCAACTTTGGGCGTCACTCCGACAGAGGAAAGCACCTGATCGTGGAGATTGAACCCGAACGAAGGCTTGAGCCTCCGCTGCGCCTCACGCAGTATGCGTGCCTCCGGAGTGATGAGCTCGCGCGCATCCCTGTTCATATCAATCTGCACCGATGTATGACGTTGGATGCGTTCGGCACCGTCGGGGTTTAACATCGGGATGACGAAGACGGTCGTCTGTTCGAGCATTTCCGAGATCCAGCTTTCCTTTCCCTGGTCCTCGACAAGCATATTGAAGACGTCCATGAGCCCGAGCGTCGCCGTCGATTCATCGCCGTGCATTTGCGACCAGAGAAGGATCTTCTTCTGACCCCGGCCGAACGACATCTGATAGATGCTCCGCCCCTCAACCGACTTTCCGATCTCGTTCATGGAAAACAGCTCGTTCCCGCGGCTGACAAGCTCCCTCATCTCTGCGACAATTTCCCTGTGACGGCAGTTGGCGGGCCGGAGATAGAAGATTCTGTATTGTTCGTACGTCGAAAACAGATGCGTTGCAAGAGCGTTGGGAGTCATGTGCTCATCGGTTTTGAGATTCGAGTTGTTCCAGGATTTCAAAATACCGCCGTATGAGATCCTCGTATTCCCGTGCATATCCCTCTTCCAGCGCCTTCTGCATGTCCCTGCGCAGTCTGTCCTTCTCCTGCCCCGCCGTGAGCGTGAGCGATGGTGGGCTTTCCCGCGTGACGTCCTGTCCCGCCGTCGATGTCCTTTTCTTCTCGAAGTCCCGTTCCCTAGTCGAGCGCTGCGCGTCGAGGAGCCGCGAGAGGATCCTGTCTTCTTTTCTGACGGTTTCCGGATTGAAATTCCCTGACGTCATGTCGGTCTGCACCTCCGTCATATCCCGGGCAATCTGGCTCATGTCCCCCATGAGCTTCTTCAGATCGCCGGCCGACGCCGCTTCACGCGCAAGCTGCTCAAGCGATTTTCTTACCATCCCCTGCTCGCCTGCAAGACGCGACATCTCGGCAGCCTGCTCGGGCGTCATCCCCCCGAGGTTCCGGGAAGCGTCGTTGATCCCCCCCTGCTGCTGGGAGAGCCTTTGGAGCCTCTGCATCAGCCCCGCCAACCCCATCCCCTGGCCGCCCCCCTGCTGCATCCCGTTCATCGAATCTTCTACCTTTTGCGCGGCTTCGTTCAGCGACGCCATGGCATCGGTTTGCTGCTGCGACGCCGCCGCGCGGTTCCGCTGCTGGAGAGAGCGCATGGCGTCGTTCATGCTGCGCATTGCGTCCCCGATTGATTTCCCCATTTCCGGAGTCACGCCGAACGTCCTCTGCGATAGCGCCGCAAGTCCCTCTGCCACCGTGCCGAGATCACGCATTGCGTCCATCTGGGCCTCTTCGTTGTCACGGAACCGCCGGCTGTTCGGCTCGAGCCTCTCCGACTCGTCCTTGAGTGTCTCTTCTCTCTTCGACAGGTCCAGCAGGTCGCGAAGCGACCTGCGCATCGCGTTCAGCACCTGCCGCTGCTGGTTCTGACGCATCTCCTTCTGCATACTCCGGAGATGCTCTCCGAGCTTCCCCATCGATGCGAGGGCCTGCTGTTGCTGGCGCGACGCTTCCTCGGGCTGCATCTGCACCATGTCGCGGGAGATCGACTCCATGGTGCGGGCAAGGCTGTCCTGCGCCATTTCCTGCCGCGCATGTTTGAGCTCGGCGAGGGGCATCTCCGCGGGAAAGTCTTCCATTTTCTTCTGGAGCTCTTCCATTTGCGCGCCCAGGGACTGAAGATGTTCCTGCACCTCTTTCTGTTCCTTCGCGAGCTGTTCCATCCTGTCCCTGTCGCCGGCGGGGGTCTTCCCCGTGTTCTCCTTCAACGCCTCCTGCTGCTTCATCATCTGTTCCGTCCGCCGCACGGCCTCGTCGACCTTCTGTTCAATCTGTATTCTCTTCAGAAGGTTCAGTGTCCGTTCGATGCTTTTCCGGAACGTCTCTTCGGAGAAGTTGAATTGCTGCATCGCCTGCCGGAGCGCGTCGGGGCTCATCTGCTGCATTGCCTGCTGGAGTTGTTTCATCGCCTCGGCAAATTCCGGCGACGACATCTGGTCCATCATGTGCTGCAGTTCCTGGTACTTTTCGAGCGTCTCCGGGGAGAGCACCCGGTTCTTCGACATGTCGTCGACCATCCTGTCCACCGCGGCCCGGACAGAATCCATTTTCGCCTTTACCTCGCCGTATTTCTTCAGGAGATCCTCCGCCTTCCGCCGGTCCTGCCACTCCAGTTTGTCCGCGGGCGACCGGACGGACTGGGTCAACTCTTCCATCTCTTTGCGCGCTTCCTGTGCCTGCTTCAGGGCGTCCTGCATCCCCCCGATGCTGGCCTCGTGTCCCTTGTCGGCCTGCGCAAAGACCTCGTCCATGGAGGGAAGCCGGAGGGAGTAGATCTCGCTTATCGCGGATTTCGGGCCGGAGATGACGTCGTTGTCAAACACTTCAACGTAGAAGCTGATGACGTCTTCCGGGACAAGGTGGAGCCCCGCGATCGACCAGCGGTAGGGAATGAGGGCTTCAATCGTCCCGGACGGCGGCAGCGGGAGCGGCACATAGGTGAATTCCTGCTCGGGCTTCTCGTACTTCGACTGCACGAGCTTGTAGGCAAGGCGCAGGCGGCTGAAACCGTAATCGTCGGTGATTTTCGCAAGGAGATTGACGGGCGTCGTATCCGTGACGTCAAGGTTCTCCGACGGAGAGAGAAGAGTAACCGCGGGGGGCGCGTCGGGAATGATCCTGAGTGTGTATTCCACTGGATCGACGCTCCCCGTGCCGGCGCTGTCCCTGAGGCTGATGTGGTAGGAACGCTCTTTCATGAGCACGAACGCGGCGTGCGCCCGGCTCCCCGCGATCCCGAGCGGGAGGACCGCGCTGTCGCTGAGTGCGATCTCTCCCGATTTCAGCACCTTGCTCGCCTCAATATCGAACCGGATCGCCGCGCCCCGGAGCGCGGCAACGTCTCCGACGTTGTCCTCCTGCCTGCGCACCGGGAGGCCGCTATACGCAGGCGGGAGCACTGTGATACGCAGCTGCCTGACGAGCGGCCGGTCGATGACCGTGAGCGTGTAGTCGTCCCCCCTGATGCCGCGCGCATGGATGTAGTACTCCGTCGTTTCTGTCACCGGAGGAAACTGATGGTGGTATTCCCCCGCTCCGTCCGCCCGGAGGACTGCCTCTTCGTACGCGAGGTCCCCGCGCCTGCGGAAGGCTATCGAAACCTCGCCGGGGTTCTCACCCGTGACCCGTACACGGATCGGGACGGTTTCTCCCTTGATGATTTCGCGCGAGCCGGGCTCGACGACGAACCGGAAAGGGGACGCAGCGGCATATGCTTCGTTGAAATGCAGGAGACGGTCCGCGGCGCCGAAGAAAGCTGTCGGGAAAAGTGCAAAGAGGAGTACGCAGGAGAGAAATGCGGCCGCAAGAAGACGGCCCGTGAGGGGGGTGCCCGCACGGTCAACTGCCGATGTGAAGTCGATTCCCTCGCAGTCCGCGCGGAGGTCGGCAAGCGCGGCGTCCACGAGGTCTCCAGAATAGATGCGCCGGGCGTCCCCCTCCGCCAGAAGCTGAAGGGCGTTTACCAGCCTGTCGTTTACACATCCGATGCGGCGTCCTACATCGCGGGCGGTTTCGAGGTCGCTTTCACCGTGGAGTATTTCTGCAAGCCGGCCGAGCGGCCGGCCGATCCTCCAGAGGAAAAGGGCGAGAGCCAGGAGAACGAGAGTCCAGAAGAGGACCGTCCGCCCCCCCACGCTGAAATTGATGATCTCTTCACCGATGAGCGCGAGGAGGACCGCAGTCAGGAACAGCGCACCGGAGAATGCGGCACCGTGAATAACGGCAGCAGTGTTTTGCTTCCTGCGCACCGCCGCAAGGCGTCTGTGGATTTCGTCATATAAGCCGGTCGTGTCCACATCGTCCCCCTAGTGGGTTAACACCCAGACGACGAGATTTGTCCCGAACCGCAGGGCCTCCTGCCGCTTGTCCTCCGGGTCTCCGTGGACATCAGGATCCGCCCAGCCGTCGCTGGGGTTCGATTCATACGTGTAATAGACGACAAGCCGGCCGTGCAGAAATATCCCGAATCCTTGCGGGGGTTTCCCGTTGTGTTCGTGCGTTTTCGGAACGCCGGAGGGGAATTCGAACTGGCAGTGGTAGAGCCCGTAGGAGAAGGGGAGCTCCACAAGTTCTTCTCCGGGAAGCACCTTCCGTATCTCGCGGCGGAACGGCTTATCCATTCCGTAATCGTCGTCCGCGTAGAGAAATCCGCCGTTTTCAAGGTACATCCGGAGCCGCCTGGCGTCCGTTTCCGAGAATGCAATATTGCCGTGCCCGGTCATGAAGAGAAACGGATGGGTGAACAGCGCATCGTCTCCGATATCGACGAACTGGTACCGGGGATCGGTGTCGATTCCTGTAGCATTGTGGACAAACGTCAGGAGGTTGACTTCAGAGGAGGGATCATTGTACCAGTCGCCACCTCCGGCGTATTTCAGCCGTGTGATGGCAAATGCACTGGCAGGAGTTCCGGACTGGGCAAGAGACACCCCCGTCCCGATGAGCAGGGCAAGGAACAGGTGCTGCACTTTCTTCATGCAGCCAATCTATCAAAAGGGGGAGGAAGAATCAACCGGCGGACGGGCAGCCCGGCGGGACCGCCCGCGGCATTGTCGTTACTCCCCTCCTTTCAATCCATGATCTTGCGCAGAAACGCGGGCTTCTCGGGATCCGATTTGTCGATCTTCTCCCTGCCCGTCTCCTGTTCGGCCCGGTAATGGGTGATGGGGATGTCGACGCCTCTCCGGACGTACGCGGGCTCGTCGTATTTCTGAAGCTCGGTGACGCCCGAAGGGATTTTCTCGACGCTTTTTGCTGCCCGGGGCATGCGGGCGACCGACGGCGATCCGCCGCGGCGGTTGAATCCCGTGGCAATGACGGTCACCATGACTTCGTTCTCGACGTTGCCGTCGATGACGGCGCCGAGGATGACGTTCGCTTCTTCCCCGGCGGCTTCGCGTATGATCTCCGTCGCCTCATCCACTTCCACCAGCGTCATGTTTGCACCGCCCGTGATGTTCACGAGCACGCCCTGCGCCCCGGAGATGGACACGTCTTCCAGAAGCGGACTCGAAATGGCCAGGTGCGCCGCCTCGACCGCTCTGTTTTCTCCCGTGGCGATCCCCGAACCCATGACCGCGTCTCCCATCTCCCGCATCACGGTGCGCACGTCGGCGAAATCGACGTTAATGAGACCGGGAACGGTGATGAGCTCCGAGATTCCCCGTGTGGCGCCGTGAAGGACCTGATTGGCGATGTCAAAGGCCTCCTTCAGAGGCGTGTTCCTGTCGACGATAGAGAGGAGCTTCTGGTTGGGGATGACGATGAGCGTGTCCACCTGTTTCTTCAGCTCCTCAAGCCCGGCCTCCGCCTGCGCCGCGCGTTTCTTTCCTTCGCAGTTGAACGGCCGCGTCACGATCCCTACGACAAGCGCGCCGAGGCTCTTGGCGATATTGGCGACCATGGGTGCTCCCCCGGTCCCTGTCCCCCCCCCCATGCCGGCGGTGATGAACACCATGTCGCTCCCTGCGAGCGCACGGGTTATTTCTTCCCGGTCCTCTTCGGCCGCCCTGTGTCCGATCGACGGATCCGCCCCCGCCCCGAGTCCCCGGGTGAGATTCTTCCCGATCTGGATTTTATTCGAGGCAAGGTTGCGTTCCAGCGCCTGGAGGTCAGTGTTGATCGCAAAGAAATCGACCCCGTGGAGTCCTTTGTCGATCATGCTGTTGATCGCGTTCCCCCCACCGCCGCCGACCCCCACGACGCGAATTTTCGCGCCGCGATCGAGACCATTATCGAGTTCGATCACCGGATGTTCCTCCTATGTTGAATGAGACAAACTGTTGTACGTTCCACTCCTGATGTTCAGAGCTGGTCGAACCATTCCTTCATTTTCTGCGCCATGCGTGTCATCGACTTATCCTTCCTGCCGGCCTGGGCCGGTGCGGGCGCCCTGTCCCTGAATTTCATTCCGTGGTAGACGAGGCCGACCGCTGTGGAATACGCCGGGTTTTCGATTTCGCGAACGAGCCCACCGGAGAATCCGGTCGGGATCCCGATTTTTACGGGCATACCGAGAACTTCCTTCGCAAGGTCCGCAGTCCCCTTGATAAGAGCCCCGCCGCCGGTGAGGACGACCCCTCCCGAAAGGTGTTTCGAGTACCCGGAACGCTTGATCTCCAGGGCGGCGATTTCAAGAATCTCCTCCATCCGCGGCTGGATGATCTGCGCGAGCAGCCGCTTGTCGATTTCCAGCGGCGCGCGCCCCCCAACACCGGGGAGCACGATCGGTTCGTTATCGACAACCGCGGGAACATACGCGAAGCCGTGCTCCTTCTTGAGTTTTTCTGCCTGGTCGTTCAGTATGCCAAGCGCCTTTCTTATATCATCGGTCACCTTTTTCCCGGCGATGCCGATCACCGCCGTATGGCGGATGGTCCGTTCCTCGAAAACGGCAAGGTCGGTTGTTCCACCGCCGATGTCGAGAAGGGCGATGCCCACTTCCTTTTCTTCATCGTCAAGAACGGCGTAGCTCGATGCAAGGGGTTCGAGGACCATGTCGCTCACTTCGAGGCCCGCCCGCTGGACGCATTTGTAGATGTTCTGCGCCGCACTGACGAGGCCGGTGATGATATGCACGTTGGCCTCCATGCGGACGCCCGCCATTCCCAGCGGATCATAGACGCCGTCCTGGCCGTCGACGATGAACTCCTGCGGGATGACGTGAATGATCTTCCTGTCGGAGGGGAGCGCCACGCGCTTCGTATCCTCGATGAGCCTGTCGATGTCCGCCTGGGTCACTTCGTGCTCCTCGCCGCTTATGCCGATGACACCCCGGCTCTGGAAGCTCTGGATATGGTCCCCGGCGATGCCGACGATCACCGATTTTATCATGACGCCCGAGGAAGCCTGCGCCTCCTGCACGGCAGTGACAATCGAGTTTGTCGTGCGGTCGATGTGAGTCACGACCCCTCGTGTCATTCCGTCCGACAGCGCCCGGCCGACCCCCAGAATATTCATTCGCCCATGTTCATCCGTCCCTGCGACGACGGCGCAGACCTTTGTCGTTCCGATGTCAAGACCCACGATGATATTGTCCATGACTGATCCCTGTGTGGAAGTGAAATTCGATTACTGGGTCCGCGTGCCGCGTCCTTCGTCCCAGCGGACGACGACCTGGTCGGCAAAGCGGAGGTCGACAGTCTTGATCTGAGTCGCTCCGCGCTGCATCACAATCTGCTTCCAGAATCCATCGAGCGTCACGAGCTTCAGGGCGACGTCCCCACATCCGAAGGCAACGGGAATTCCCCCGTCGGCGGTGAATAGCTCGTACGTGCTGTCCCCGTTGCAGTGGACCTCGGAGATCATGTGATACACGTCGTCCCCTATCCGCTCTGCGGTCGTAAGAATCTCAAGAGCACCCCGGAGCCTCCGTGATTGAATCTGCCGCCCCGGGACGCAGTCCGCGGCTGGCAGGTCCCCCGTCACGACCGGCAGGTCAATCGCGCCAGCGGAATGGACCGGGGGAAGGACGTACCCTTCAGGATCGACAAACAGACTCCTGTCCGTGACAAGGACGGCAAGGGGTTTCCGTTCGGTGACCGTGATGGCAATCCCGTCCGGCAGCTCGCGCACGACCGAGACGCGCTTCATGAACGGATTCTTCTCCACAACATGGCGGACCACGTTCAGGTCGATGTCGAACAGTTTTTCATTTTTCGGAATTGACGCGGTCCTTATGATGTCGCTGTCCGGGACAATGCTGTTCCCTTCCGTTCGGATCCGGCGGACGCGGAAGTCGTGCTTCCAGCCGTTCGCCGTGACGGCGATCGTAACGACTCCCGCGACGAGCAACCCCGTGAGGAGGAGAACCCAGCCTGTCCACCCACCGGGCGATCCGCCCGGTCCGATCTTCGTTCTGTCAGGGCGGCGCATGACGTTCAGTGTGTTTCCCCTCCCTTCCGTTGCCGGATGAATTGTTCGCCGAATTTCCAGATGTCTCCCGCCCCCATGGTGATAACGATATCCCCGGGCCGGGTGATTGTCATCAGAAATCCCGGGACTTCTTTTTTGTCGGGCACGTAGTGCACCTGCTTGTGCCCGAATTCCTTCGCCGCGTTTGCGATCAGCTCGCCCGACACACCCTGGATCGGCTCTTCCCGGGCAGGATAGACATCAGTCACGATGAGGACGTCCGCGTTGAAGAACGCGCGGCCGAAATCATCATAGAAATCACGCGTGCGGGAATACAGGTGTGGCTGGAATATGCAGACCGTGCGCCGCCGCCATCCTGCCTTGGCTCCCGCCAGCGTCGCCCTGATTTCCGTCGGATGATGCGCATAGTCGTCAATCACGGTGATACCGTCGATTTCTGCCTTCACCTCCCACCGGCGGAAGACCCCGGTGAACTTCTCGATCCCCGTCCTGACTTTTGAAAACGGGATTCCGAGTTCGAGTCCCACTGCAATCGCCGCAAGCGCATTCTGCACGTTGTGCACGCCGGGGATCTGGATCTCGATCTCTCCGAGGTCCTTTCCGTCACCGACGACCGTGAACTTCGTCCTGTTCTGCCTGTGCACGATGTTGACTGCCTGCAGGTCCGCCTGACCGTTGAGCCCGTACGTCACGATCTTCTTCTTGATCTTCGGCATGATGTCCTGAAGCGCCGGCTCGTCGAGGCAGAGAACGACGAAGCCGTAAAAGGGCACCTTTCCCGCGAATTGGATGAATGCCGATTTGATATCGTCGAGATCCCTGTAGCAGTCCAGGTGATCCGTTTCCAGCGTCGTCAGCACCGCTATCGTTGGCGTGATGGAGAGAAACGACCTGTCAAATTCGTCCGCCTCCACGACGATGAATTCTCCCTTCCCGAGCCGGGCGTTGGAACCCGCAAGGCCTCTGAGGCGCCCCCCCACGATGACCGTGGGATCGATCCCCCCCTCCATGAGCACCAGGCTGACCATGGACGTCGTCGTTGTCTTGCCGTGCGTCCCGGCAATACCGATTCCGTACTTCAGGCGCATGATTTCCGCGAGCATCTCAGCCCGCCGGATCACCGGGATTTTCCGGCGGTGCGCTTCCGCGACCTCAGGATTGTCGCTGCCGACCGCGGAGGAGTAGACGAGCGCATCCACGTCGGCGGCAATGTTCCCGGCATCGTGGCCGATCATGACTGTGACGCCGAGCGATTGCAGCCGTTCGGTATTGTCGTTCGCGGCGCGATCGGAGCCCGTGACGGTAAATCCTTCGGCAGTGAGGATCTCGGCGATGCCGCTCATCCCGATGCCTCCTATGCCGACGAAGTGCAGCTTTCGAATCGATGAAAACATTGTCGCGTTACCTATCTCTAGAATCTTGATTTGCGCCACCGTGAGTGTTTCCGCTTCGGCACGCGGGCGGCGATCCTCGTCATTTCCGCCACAAGGTCCCGTTCGCGTTCGTATCGCCCCACACGTATCCGGAAGACACGGCGCCGTTCCTTCAGTTTGAAGACGATGACCTGAAACCGCCCTCCCGTCTGCACGCGCGGCTCCCGACCGATGTGCATCCATTCGATTTCTGAAAACGGGATGCGCCGTTCCTGCCACCGGTGCCTGAACACAAAGGCGTCGTTCGTGATAATGAGACGCCTGTTGCGGATGTAATTGAGCCCGAGAGTGACAAACGACATCAGGACGAAGAACATGATCACGTACATGATCGGGTCGTTCAGTACGTAAAGAAATTCCCGCTCGATGAAGTTCCCCCGTATCCCCCCGTACAGGACGAGGGTGACAAGATATATGAGCGCCTGCAGATAGTAGAAATCGAGCTTGTACCTAAAGGTCTTGTCGTTTTCCATCGCGTTCAGTGCACCCCTGCAAGCTGTTCAACGGCATCCGCAAGAACTCCGGCGGCGCCGGGCTTTCCGAGAAGTCGGGCTGCGACAGCCATCGCCGCCAGCCGTTCCCTATCCCCCAGAAGTCGTCTGACGGTCTCCCCGAGAATCGTCCTCGCATCGCCGTCGGGAAGAAGAATGCCGGCTCCCGCGTCGGCAATGGACCGCGCATTTTCCGTCTGGTGATCCGCGGCGGCATGAGGATAAGGGATGAGAACCGAGGGAACACCGGCTCTCGTCAGCTCGGCGATCGATGAGGCTCCCGAACGGCAGATCGCAAGGTCGCAGGCCGCGTATGCGTACTCCATGTTTTCGATAAACGGATACATCTTTATCCTCTCTGAGAGACCTCCGAATGACACCCGGAGGCGTTCAAATTCCTCTTTACCTGTCTGCCAGACGATTTGCACCCCCTCCCCGGCAAGTTCGCTCGCAAGGGAAGCCATCGCCGCGTTGATCGCGGAAGCGCCCCAGCTCCCTCCGAAGACGAGCACCGTTGTCTTTCCGGGATCGAGTCCGAATGCCTTTGAGCCTTCAGAGCGGCTCACGCTTCCGATCCGCTCCCGCGTCGGGTTCCCTGTAAGCCTGACGTTGTCCCGGCGGCGCAGGTACGCCGCCGAACCCTCGAACGCGATGTGCACTTCGTCCGCCCGCAGAGCAAGCATCCGCGTCGTCGCCCCCGGCACGCTGTTCTGCTCCTGAATCAGTGTTCGCCTCCCGAGAATTTGCGCGGCGGCCACGACGGGTCCGCACACGTACCCTCCGGTCCCGATGACGACGTCGGGCTTCGTTCTCCGCACGATAAGGAGCGACTGAAGGAGCGCAACCACGACTTTCAGCGGGAAGAGGAGCGTCTCCGCGGAGAGCCTTCTCCTGAATCCGCTGATCCATATCGTGACAAACGGATATCCCCGTCCGGGAACGATCCTTGATTCAATTTTCCCGCGCGTCCCGACGAACAGGATGTCGGCGTCGGGATGCCGGCGCCTGATCTCGTCGGCAATCGCAAGCGCCGGGTACAGATGGCCGCCAGTTCCGCCGCCGGCGATCACAAGCCGCAGCGACCCGCCGCCCGTCACGCTCTCACAGCAGCGGCGCGCTGCACCGGCTCCAGCGAGCGGATCCCGGCAGGGGCGCCGCCGAGCCGGGGATGCAGGTCGGTCTGCGTGGAAATGTTCAGGAGCACCCCGATGGCCGCGCACGAAATGAGCATCGCGGTCCCTCCGTAGCTTACGAACGGCATGGGGAGCCCTGTTGTCGGCAGTATGCCGAGCGTGACGCCGGCGTTGATGAGCGCGTACAGCGTAATCGTGATTGTAATCCCCATCGCCAGAAGACGGCCGAGCTCGTCCGTTGCGTGTCTCGCGATCTTCATGCCGCGCAGAAAGATCACAAGAAAAAGGAGTATGAAAAAAAGGGTCCCGATGAGGCCGTACTCCTCCCCCACGATCGAGAAAACGAAGTCGCCGTACGATTCGGGCAGAAAATGATCGCGCTGGTGGCTCCCGCCCGGGCCCAGGCCGAAGATTCCGCCGTTGCCGAATCCGATGATGGCCTGCGTAAGCTGATGCCTGGCTTTTACCATCCCCGCACCGTCTCCTCTCCCGATATAACTCATGATGCGCTGCATCCGGTATTCAGCGCTGAGCATGTAGAGCACAAGAAGCGGCACAAGCGCTCCGAGTGTGAGCACAATGTGGGAGATGCGCGCCCGGCCGATGAAGAGCATCGCCAGGCTTATCGCAAAGATCATTGCTCCCATGCTGAAGTTGGGCTGCGCCAGAACAAGAACAGTTACGGCGCCGATCCAGACGAGCATAGGCAGGAATCCCTTCCTGAAATCCTTCACCGTTTCGCCTTTTGCGGCCATGAGCACGCTGAGATGAAACACGAGCGCGAATTTCGCGAAATCGGACGGCTGCAGTCCGAACCCACCGATGAAGAGCCAGCGGGTCGCCCCTTTGAACCGGCCTCCAAGGACAAGGGTCACGAGAAGAAGGACGATCGAGATCGTGAGTGCTGGTTTCGTGAGCTTCCGGTATTTGTGATAGTCGACCTGCATGAAAATGAATATCGCGACAAAGCCGAGCAGAACTTTGATCGCGTGACTGCCAAGGACCTTTCCGCTCTCCCCGAGCCTGTCGAGCGCCCACGTGGAGCTGGCGCTGTAGACAACGCCCAGGCTCAGGACCATCAGCGTGAGGACCGCCAGAAAGCAGGAAAGATCAATATGGTTTCTCGGGACTCTCACGTTATACTCATGCACCGGACGCAAGAGACCGGACGACGTCCTTGAACACCCTTCCGCGGTGTTCATAATTCTCAAACCAGTCGAACGACGCGCATGCCGGGGAAAGAAGCACGACATCCCCAACGTGCGCGAGGCCGCGTGCTGCCGACACCGCACCTTCCATTGTGGCCGCCGTCTCGACGGGGACAATGCCCCCGAACGCTGAACGGACTTTGCCGGCCGATTCCCCGATGGCGATCACGGCCCTGACGTGTTCCTTCACGGGTTCCCGGAGCCGCGCGTAGTCGTTCCCCTTGTCTCTTCCCCCCATCAGAACGATGAGCGGCCTATCAAAACTGCGGAGAGCGTACCACACAGAATCCACGTTTGTCGCCTTCGAATCGTTCACATACATGACGCTGTCGAGTTCCCGTACGAATTCCAGCCGGTGTTCCACACCCTTGAAATTTCTCAGCGTTGCCCTCACCGAGGCGGGCGGGACCCCCATGACGACCGCCGCCAGGGAGGCCGCCATGGCGTTTGCCAGGTTGTGCTCTCCCCGGATGCTGATCTCCGCCGCCGCGATGACGTTGTGACTCTTCGCACCTGCGACGACCGTCAGCACCCCTCCGGCCGAGAGATACGCCCCTCGGTTCAGCACCCGTCGTGTGCTGAACGGGAGCAACTGCACCGCGGCAGGGGCATCCCGCATCACGGCGGCGCGCGTCACCTCGTCGTCGTCATTGTAAATCAGCACGTCACCGGTCCCCTGGTTCATGAAGATCCGCTCTTTGGATGCCCTGTATTTTTCAAAGCTGTGCTCGTACCTGTCGAGATGATCCGGCGTGATGTTCAGTATCGCTGCCACTCTGGGCCGGAAAGCTCGTATGTAATCGAGCTGAAAACTGCTGACCTCCAGCACCGCCAGGCTGTCTTTCTTCAGCGTACCGACGACTTCGGAGAACGCGGTTCCAATATTCCCCGCCACAGCCAGGGACATCCGCGCATCGGCGAACATCCTCCCGGTGAGGACCGTCGTCGTTGTCTTCCCGTTTGTTCCCGTAATCGCCACGACGGGCGCCGGGCAGAACCAGCTCGCGACCTCCAGCTCGCTCACGACCCCGATTCCCATTGCTAGAGCTTCTTTTACAAGCGGCGCGTCCGATGGAACCCCGGGGCTCACGACAATGGTGTCCGCTTCAAGGACCCGCCGCGAGTTTGCGCCGAATTCATGCGCCACGCCGATCGCGTCAAGCACGATGGCCGCGGAGCGCATCTTTTCTTCCGGCGCGCTGTCGCTCACGAACACGGATGCTCCCCGGTCGGCAAGAAGCCGGGCGACGGCAAGCCCGCTCCGTGCGCCGCCCAGAACGCTGTACCGGGAACCGCCCGGCAGTTTCTCACTCACCGCTTATCTCACTTTGAACGTTGCAAGGCTCAGGATCATGAGCAGAATTGCAACGATGTAAAAACGCGTGACGATTTTAGGCTCCGACCAGCCGAGCATTTCAAAATGGTGGTGAAGCGGCGCCATCTTGAATACGCGCCGCCCCTGGCCGTATTTCCGTTTCGTGTATTTGAAGTACAACCGCTGGAGTATGACGGACACGGTCTCAGCAAGGAAGACCCCTCCCAGCGTGGGCAGCAGAAGCTCTTTTTTTAGGAGGACGCACAGCGCCCCCAGGGCTCCGCCCAGGGCAAGTGAGCCCGTGTCCCCCATGAACACCTCCGCGGGGTAGGCATTGAACCAGAGGAATCCGAGCGCACCTCCTGCAAGCGCCGCACAGAACACGGCGAGCTCGCCGTTTCCCCTTAGAAACGGGATCGTCAGGTAATCACTCAGGACGGCGTTCCCCGAAATGTAGCTTATCACTGCAAGCGTCAGGGCGACGATCCCCACGATCCCGATGGCAAGTCCGTCCAACCCGTCGGTGAGATTCACCGCATTCGATGTTGCGACAATGATGAAGACGACCATCGGGATGTACATGCGGCCGAAATCGATTTCCTGGCTCTTGAAGAACGGCACCGTCGATGACGTGTTGACTTTCCACAGGTCCGGGTCGATCCACTGGGGAGCAAAGTAGATGATGCTCCCCACAACAACCCCGACGAAGACCTGCCCGACAATTTTGTAGCGGCCGATAAGTCCCGTCGGCTTCTTCTTCACCACCTTCAGATAATCGTCAAGGAACCCGACGCCGCCGAGCGTCGCGGTTACAAAGAGGATCAGCATGATGTACACGTTGCCGAGGTTCGCCCAGAGAAGCGTGGGGAGGATGACCGACGCCAGCACGATCAGCCCGCCCATCGTCGGCGTCCCCGCCTTTGCCAGATGGGTCTTCGGGGCCTCGATCTTTGCGGCTTCGCCGATCTGATGTTCTTTCAGTTTCCGGATGATCTTCGGCCCGAGCCAGAATGCGATGACAAGCGCCGTCACGGCCGCCGCCGCGGCCCGGAACGTAATGTACCGGATCAGCCCGGATCCCGGGATGTGAACCATGCGGTCAATATGATCGATGAGATAATAGAGCATCGGAATCCGCTATGCGACCTGCATCCGCTCCTCGAGAAATGTGATGACCTCTTCCATGTGCATCCCGCGCGATCCCTTGACAAGGACTGCGTCCCCCGGGGTGAGAAGAACCGCAAGATACTCTGCAAGTTTCTCCTTCTCCGTGAAGTGACGCGCACCGGATATCCCCGAGGCTGCGTGTATGTATCCGGCCAGATCGCCGAGCGTCAGGAGGTGGCTGATGCCGAGAGCGGAGGCTTCTCTGCCCACAGCGGCGTGCGCTTCCGCTCCTCCGGGGCCGAGCTCTTTCATATCCGCCAGAACGGCGATTCTCTTCCCCTTTCCGCGCAGGGAAGCCAGGGTTTCAAGAGCGGCAATGGCGGAATCAGGGTTCGCGTTGTAGGTGTCATTCAGGACTGTCACACCGCCGACAGACACGATTTCCATCCTTCTGCTCACGGACCTGCAAGATTCGAGCGCCCGGCCGATTCGGAAAGGGGGAACATGAAAAACTACTCCTGCGGCTGCGGCCGACAGCGCGTTCATGGCGTTGTGTTTTCCCGGGATCGCCAGACGAACCCGGTGCCAGCGCTTCATTGTCGAGGAGCGGAATTCAAATGAGGCGCGTCCTTCCCCGTCGAGCGTGACGCCGCGACCCCGCACCGAAGCACCAATCGCGCGGAATCCATACGTGACCTTTCGTTTCACAATACGGGCGGCAGCCCGTACGCGGGGGTCGTCCGCCGCGATAAGTGCCGTGCCCCCCGCGCCGATGGACAGCGCGTTGAAAAGCGCACTCTCTTCTTCGGCCACTCCTTCCACCGATCCGAAAAACTCGAGGTGTTCCCGGCCGATGTTCGTGATCATCCCGTGTGTTGGACCGAGGATCCCGCACAGGAGGGCAATCTCGCCGGAATGGTTCGTCCCGATCTCAATCACCGCAATCTCGTGTTTCCGGCTGAGCCGGAAAAGGGTCATCGGCACACCGATCTGGTTGTTGAGATTTCCCTCGGTGCTGAGCACGCTGTACTTCTCCCGCAGCACCCTCGTGATCATTTCTTTCGTCGTGGTCTTTCCGTTGCTCCCGCCCACCGCAAGGAACGGTATGCTGAACCTGTCACGGTACCCCCGCGCAAGTGCTCCCAGCGCAAGGGTGGTGTCCGTGACCCGCAGGAGGGGCTTCCCCGGAACCTGCGAGACGTCGAACTTTTCGTCAACCACGGCAGCAACCGCACCCGCCGCGAAAGCCTGGCCCGCAAATCTGTGCCCGTCGTACGTTGAGCCGCGCAGAGCGACAAAGAGGTCGCCGGAGCGCGTCGTCCGTGAATCGGTGGAGACTCCAGTTGCGGCGCGGCGCGCGAAGATCTCACGTCGAACGAACTCCCGGTGGGGAATCCTTTCGAGATCTCTCACCGTCAGCCTCACGCCTTCTCCCGGATGAAAGCCTTCACCTCTTCGCGATCGTCAAAATGATGACGTGTCGACCCGATGATCTGGTACGTCTCGTGTCCTTTCCCCGCGACGAGAACGACATCGCCGCTGCGGGCTTTCGTGAGGGCGCTGCGAATCGCCGCGTGCCTGTTTACTTCGACGTACTTCTCTCCTCCGGGGGGCATTCCCACAATGATCGCGTCGATAATCGACGACGGATCTTCGTCGCGCGGATTGTCCGATGTGACAATCGCGATGTCACTCCACCGGGACGCTATTCGCCCCATGATCGGCCGCTTACCCCTGTCCCTGTTTCCGCCGCACCCGAAGACAGTGATGACACGGTGCCCTTCCGAAGCGGGGGCCAGCTCGCGGATCGTGCGGAGGCAGTTTTCCAGGGCGTCCGGTGTGTGAGCGTAATCGATGATGGCGGTCCACCCCGCGGGAGACATCACCTTTTCGAACCGCCCGCGCACCGCTTCTACGCTCCGGATCCCCGCTTCGATTGCCGGGGGGGATATGCCGAGGCCAAGCCCGGTGGTGCACGAGGCAAGGATATTCAGAATGTTGAATCGTCCCGTGAGGCTCGACCGGATCTCCAATTCCCCGCCCGGGTGCGTCACCGTGCAACGGCACCCGTCGACCGTCATGTCGACCTCCGCGGCACGCACATCGCATCCCGGCGTGAATCCGTACGTAAGCGGCGCCGCCCGGGTCTCTCCGATCATCCTGGAACCGTACGGATCGTCGGCATTCACAATGGCAACGGCGTCCGGGCCGAGTGCATCGAACAGTTTCTTCTTGGCGCGAAAGTATTCCTCCATCGAATTGTGGTAGTCGAGATGGTCCTGCGTGAGATTCGTGAACACGGCCGCACGGAAGCCAAGCCCTTCTACCCTTGAAAGGGCCAGGGCGTGCGAAGACACTTCCATCACTGCCGCAACGCATCCCGCGCGCTCCATCTCGGCGAGAAGCGCGTTGATCTCGGTTGATTCGGGGGTCGTGTGCGTCGCCGGCACGACGCGTTCCCCTATCCGGTACTCGATCGTTCCTATGAGACCGGTCGGCCGGCCCGCGGCCTCAAGGATCGCCCTGATGAGATGGCTTGTCGTCGTCTTACCGTTGGTTCCCGTAATGCCGACGAGCTGAAGGCGGTCCGCCGGTCGTCCGTAGAAATTTGCAGAGAGTCCGGCAAGCGCGACGCGCGCGTCCGGAACAAGGACCTTCAGGACCCCCGAGTGCATGAAAAACGTGTCCGGTCGCGCGGCGTCGTCATCCACGACGACTACCGGCGCACCCGCGGCAATCGCTTCGTCGATGAATCTGTGCCCGTTCTGCACCGTACCGCGCAGGGCGACGAAGAGATCTCCGGGGCCGACCCGCCGGGAGTCATATCGTATGTTCCTCACGGAAATGTCCTGCGTCAGAACCATCTTCCCATACATCCCCGAATAGAGTTTTATGACGCGGACCCCCTGGAGGAGGTCATTGAGAGTCATCGACCGGTCATGCGTGCTGTGAGCGGATCAATTCGCCGCGACCGGGGCCGGGGTTTTCGGTTCGCACCGGATCACGACGTGCGTTCCTCGCCGGACCTGATCACGGGCCTGGGGATCCTGTGCGACGACGACACCGGATCCCTGGATGGTTACGTCGAGATGCAAAAACGAAAGACGCGTGAGCGCCCGCCGGATTGCAAGTCCCCTGACATCCGGCATGACCACGAATGCTCCTCCGCCCGGAGTGACGTCTCCCGTGGTGAGTTCCACCTCGGTGCGCCGGGAAGCCACGGTCCCGGGAGGAGGGGATTGCCGTGAAACGATCGTCCCTTCCCCGTGCACGTTCGTCTCGAACCCGTCGGCACGAAGAACCGACCGCGCCGCTTCCGGTGACAGTGTCGTGACATCGGGCACCGCCGAGAGTCCGCCCTCGGCCCTCGCTTCCGTCTGACGGGATCTGAACCGACCTGACGTCGCGTAAATTCTCTCAGCAATTGCCTTGAAGACGGGCGCGGCGGCAAGACCCCCCGTATACCCCCTGTCGCGGGGATTTTCAATCATGACGAGGCACACAACGGCCGGATCCTCCGCCGGAAAGTACCCTGCGAATGACGCCGTATAGTCGCTCTGCGAATATTTTCCTTCGATGACTCTCCGTGCTGTCCCAGTTTTCCCGGCAACGGAGAGGCCCGGAATCTTCGCCGGGATGCCTGTCCCCTTCTCTACGACGCCGCGGAACATCTGGGTGAGGACCGCAGCGGTACTCCTGGAGATCACGCGCCGTACCGGTTCGGGACGGCGTTCGACGACGACGACGTTGCCGGATCCGACAACGGAACGGACAACGAATGGCTTCATGAGAACGCCGTGGTTTGCGACGGCGGCATAGGCGCAGAGGATCTGGAGGGGCGTAACGCCGACTTCATAGCCGTAGGCCATGGAATTGAGCGTCGTCCCCGACCACTGCGTGGGAAGCTTGAGTTCGCCCCGCACTTCTCCGGGGAGTTCTATCCCGGTTGCCGTTCCGAACCCGTACGCGCGCGCCATTGTGAAGAGCGCGTCCGCGCCGATGATGTCGGAGATTTTCGCCATGACGATGTTGCTCGAGACCTCCATCGCCTCCTGGAACGTGATGATCCCGTGTTTGTGCGTGTCGGTGATCGTGTTCCGCACCCTCCCGTTAGGCAGGCGGACAGTGTAAGTTCCCTGCTCCGCGTTAAATTTTTGCACGGGGTCAACCTTTTTCGAATCGAGCGCCGCGGATGCCGTTACGACCTTGAAAACCGAGCCCGGCTCGAACATATCGGTGACCACTCTGTTCCTCACGACCTGTGGGTCGGTACCGGAAGGGTCGGCCGGATTCATCTGCGGCCAGTTCGCCATTGCAAGGATTTCGCCCGTCGCGGGATCGATCATCGCCACGAGCCCGCTTTCCGCTTTGTTCCGATCAATCCCCTTCTTCAGCTCTTCTTCGGCAATGGATTGATACTCCACGTCAATTGTGAGATTGGCAGCATCGCCGTCAACGGGTTCCACCCGGGGAAAATCCACGGACTGACGCTGGCGGTTCAGCCCGTCCCGCTGGAGTACAAGCCGGCCGTTCTCGCCTCGCAGAAGC
This sequence comes from Ignavibacteriota bacterium, assembly GCA_003157485.1. Taxonomy (GTDB): domain Bacteria; phylum Bacteroidota; class Ignavibacteria; order UBA10030; family UBA6906; genus Fen-1273. Next base: position 11,404 of record PMJQ01000121.1, on the reverse strand, counting down.
GAATCAAGCTCGAGCTCAAGCCCGCTTAAACCGTTATTGTCGACGCCGGTAAATCCGAGGAGCTGTCCCGCCACGCGGCCGTACGGGTAGAGCCTCTTGGGCGCGGGAATTGTGATGAGCCCGGGAAACTCCGCAACGCTGATCCGCGTTTCGGCCGAGGGGTTGACTCCCCGCTCCAGCCAGACGAAATGCCTCGACGGACCGGAGAGTTTCTCGAGGTAGCTGCTCCGCCGCCGGTTGAATACTGCGGCAAACCGGTCCGCAACTTCGCCCGTGCGGTCCCCGATCATCGCCGGATCCGCCCCGAAGGAGACAAATCGTGCGTTCGTCACAAGGGGATGACCCGACCGGTCGTATATTGTTCCCCGCTGCGCAGGAATCTCCTCCGGCTTTTCATATTGCTTGCGGGCCCGCTCTTTGTATGTTCCCGAGTCGATCACCTGAATCTGCACGAGGCGTATCGCGACGAGAACGAAGAACAGGAGCAGCGCCGCCTTCACGCCGAGGACGCGCCGGTTCCATTCCTTCATAAATGAGGATGGCCCGCCGCCGGTCATTTCCTCTGCCGACCTTCGTGTCCTGATCATGTCCTGTCGCAAGTGCTACTGCGATCCGCCCGGTGCGGCTCCCAGATCCCTGAGTTTGTCCCTGTCGATCGTGAACCAGATCTGCTGCGTCTGTGATGCGCGGAGTCCAAGTTGATCGTGTGCCACCGGGCTGATGTTTTCAAGCGCCGATTTGCGACTCACATCCGTGCGGAGTGATTCGTTGATTCCCTGGATTTTCTGGTACTCTGCTTCGAGTTGCCCGATTTCAGAGGCGAGCCGGTTGATGCTGAGGATATTGTTCACGTAGAAGACGATGGCTCCCCCGACGCCGAACAGCAGAAGTATGATGTTGAATGTGGAGACCTTTCTACGCGTCCCCCGCCTGTTCGGCCGGAGCGCCCCCCCCTGCACCCCCTCCGGAGATGCGCCGCCGTAAATATAGCGGTGCTCGCGGTCGGGCGGCGGTACCGCCTCGACGCCCCTCCCGCTTGTGGTTCCCATGGTTTCCTTCCCCCCGGTCCGTCTGCGTTTACAGGCGTTCCGCTGCCCTGAGCTTTCCGCTCCGGGCGCGCGAATTGCGTCCGATCTCCTGTCCGGTTGCCGTTACCGGTTTCTTTGTCAGAATCCTGAGCCTCGGTTCCCGCGACAGATCCGGTACGAGTTTGTTGTGCGATGGAATCCTCTCGGCGGCCTCTTCCCTGAAGAACTCTTTCACGATCCTGTCTTCGAGCGAGTGGTAGTCTATGATTACGCACCGCCCCCCCGGGAAGAGGAGATCCGGCGCTGAAGCAAGCGCATTGCGCAGGCTGCCGAGTTCTCCGTTTACTTCCATCCGTATTGCCTGATACACACGCGCCATCGATTTCGTCAGGTACCTTCCCCCCACGCAACCCTCGATGACGCTGTTCAGCTCATCCGCCGATTCCATCGGCCGGGCACGGACAACAGCGGCCGCGATGCGGCGCGCCGCACGCTCTTCTCCGTACTCCCTGAATATCTCCCCGAGCTTTTCCTCGGAATACCCGTTAAGAATGTCTCGCGCGCTCACCGGACGCCGGATGTCCATGCGCATGTCAAGGCGTCCCCCGGGGCGGAAACTGAACCCCCGCTCCTGTTGATCGATCTGGTGCGACGAAACCCCCAGGTCCAGCAGAATCCCCGCACACTTCTGCACACCCATCGATGCAAGTTCGGCTGCGATCCCGCGGAAATTCCCCCTGATGAGGGTCACGTGAGAACCGAACCGCTTCAGCCGGACCCTGGATTCTTCAACGGCGTCTGCATCGGCGTCAAAACCGATAAGGCGTCCCCCGGGCCCCAGATTCTCACAGATTTTTTCGGCGTGTCCGCCCCCCCCGACAGTCCCGTCGACGTATGTCCCCTCCCTGTCGTTGATGAGGAGAGAAAGCGTTTCCTCCGCAAGGACAGGCTCATGATACGTTGACATGAGGGGAACCTACTTCTGGAGGACCGTCTGGGCGATATTCTCGTAGCTTTCCGGCTGTTTCTCCTGGTACTCCCTGTACGTTTTCGGGTTCCAGACTTCGATTCGTTCGAGGACACCAAGTATGAGAACTTCGTTTTCAATCCCGGCCAGCTGGAGAAGCTCCCTTGAAATTGTGATCCGGGATTGGCCGTCGAGCTGAGATTCTATCGCGTTTGCAAGGAGTGTGCGCGTGTAAAATCTGTGTTGAGGGTTCGTCGGCGAAAGTTGGCGGATGGTCTCCTCCAGCTTGTTCCATTCATCAAGCGGATAGACGGACAGGCACTGTTCGTATCCACGCGTGATGATGAATGTGTCGTTCGCATCGGGAGAGACGTATTTCCTGAGGCGCGCAGGGATGTTCATCCTCCCCTTGCTGTCAACCGAGTACTCGTATGAGCCCTTGAATGATGACATGACGCCGGGAAATGCCGTTTATGAAATAGCCCCAATCGGGCAAATTTCTACCCACCCGCTACCCACTTTTACCCACTTATGCTTCGTAAGATATGCAATTGGCCAACAAAGTCAAGTTAATTATGCTGGAAACGGGGCGTTTGCAGCGTGATTTCGGGGATTTGCGGGGTGGGGATGTTCTCAGGCCTCTGCAGGCGTGTCTTTTGGATCGTTGCGGTGCAGCTGTTGAAGAAGGAGGAGTGATTTCGCAATGTTGTCTTCACCCCCCTGCAACCCGGAAAGCTGAACTCTAAACTTCAGGGTGTTCCCTTCCTGGCGGAGCGTGGCGGTCTTTTTCTGCATCTGCGATATCTGAGTCATGATGTTCTGAAATGTCTCTCCTTCGTAAAAATCCTTCTCGGATTCGGGGGGAAAATCGGCCTCGAGCTGGTTTCCTTTGACGCTGACCTTCCTGAATCCTATTTTTGCGGCCGCCAGCCGGAGCCGCACCATGCCGAAAAGATTCCGGGTCTCCTCCGGGAAACGGCCGAAACGGTCCTGCATCTCCTCCTGGACCTCAAGAAGCTGCTCGGTGCTTGACAGAGCATAGAGCCTGCGGTAGAGCGCAAGCCGCTCTTCTTCGCTCCGGAGATACGTTTCCGGTATGAATGTGCTGAGATCGGTTTCCACGACGGCTTCGCGCTGCTGGGCTCGGTATGCCGTATCCTTTTCGAACAGCCCCTTGAATTCTTCTTCTTTGAGCTCTCGGACGGCGTCTTCAAGAATCCGCGTGTACGTTTCGAAACCCATGTTTTCAATGAATCCACTCTGCTCGGCACCGAGAAGGTTACCCGCACCCCTGATCTCGAGGTCGCGCATGGCCAGGTTGAATCCCGATCCGAGCTCGGTGAATTCTTCCACCGCCTGGAGCCGTTGGACTGTGGGCCTGGGGAGCGAGGAGACGGGAGGAGTGATGAGGTACGCATATGCCTGCGCGTTGGACCTGCCGACACGCCCCCGCAGCTGGTAAAGCTCCGCCATGCCAAACCTGTCTGCGCGGTTTATGAAAATTGTGTTGACGTTGGGAATGTCAAGGCCCGATTCAATAATTTTCGTCGCAATGAGAAGATCACACCGCTTCTCCAGAAACGCAAGCATGACTTCCTCAAGCGCATGTGCGGGCATCTGTCCGTGCGCGGACCGCATCCGCACTCCGGGAAGCAGACCCTGGAGCCTTCCGGCGACATCGTCCATCGTCTGGACCCTGTCGTGGACGAAGTATGCCTGCCCCCCTCTCTGGAGCTCTTTCTGCACTGCGTCCCGTATCAACTCATCGTTCCACTGGAGTATCTCCGTGATAACGGGGAGACGGTTTCTTGGAGGCGTTGCGATGACGGAAAGATCGCGCGCGCCCATGAGTGAAAAGTGGAGCGTGCGCGGAATCGGTGTTGCGGTGAGCGAGAGGGTGTCTACCTCAGCCTTCATCTGCCGGATTTTTTCTTTTGCGGCGACGCCGAAGCGGTGCTCTTCGTCCACGATGAGAAGACCGATATTTCGGAATGCGACGTCTCGGGAGAGTATCCGGTGGGTGCCGATGATGACGTCAATCCCCCCCTCCCACAATGCAGCGATCAGAGACGTCTGCTCGGTCTTCGCGCGGAATCTCGAGAGAACATCAACGCGTACGCCGTAGCGGGCAAGCCGGTCACGGAACGTATTGAAGTGCTGCATTGCCAGGATTGTCGTGGGTACGAGCACAGCCACCTGTCTCCCGTCGAGGACGGCCTTGAACGCCGCGCGCACGGCGACTTCCGTCTTGCCGAATCCGACGTCGCCGCAGATAAGACGGTCCATCGGGTGCGGCTGTTCCATGTCCTTTTTCACGTCGAGCGTCGCTTTCGCCTGGTCGAACGTGTCCTCGTACATAAATGACGCCTCGAGTTCCTTCTGCCATGGCGAATCGGGGGAGAATGCAAACCCCGCCGACTGCTTTCTCCGGGCGTACAGAGTTATGAGCTCGCGCGCAATGTCCTTGACCTTTTTCTTCGCGCGGTTCTTGAGCTTTTCCCACTCCGCACTCCCTAGTCGCGACAGGGCGGGCGTATGTCCTTCACGGGAAGAGTACTTTTGAAGTCTTCCGACGTAACTGAGATTTACGAAGAGCGTGTCGCGGGCGTCATACAGGATCTTGACAACCTCCTGTTCCGCCCCGCCAACACTGATTCGCTTCATGCCTTCATACCTGCCGATGCCGAAATCCTGGTGAACAACATAATCACCCCTGTGGAGCATCTGGATATCGCGTTCCGTCAACCCCCGGAATTTCGCCGTGCGCCTCCGCCCGCGCCGTTTCAGCCGGTTGAATATTTGATGCTCCGTGTACACCGCCAGGCGCGCCCCGGGGACGAAAAATCCGTTGTGAAGCGCCTCCAGGGTAAATTCGATGTTTCCCGTTCCGGGGTACGGGGATCCGTCTGCATCTCCGGGCACCGCCCCCGCAGGTACACTGTTCAGCAGCTCCCGCAGCCGCACGAGCTCTGCATTGGTGTCGGAAGTGAGGTACACGGAGTAGTTCCCCCGTTGCAACGAGACGAGATCACTGCGCAGGGCAGCGATGCTGCCATTGAAGGCTGGCTGATGCCGGCCGCCGAAATCTACAGCCGGTGTTCCTTCCGGGGGGAACGCCCGCAACGCGATGCGCGGAAACAAACCCAGGAGTTCGCCGTGAAGTCCGTGGGGCAATCCTCCCTCCGCAGGGGTCTCTCTCTCGATCTCGCGCATTATGATATCGGGTTCGTCCATGATGATGACCGCATCATCGCCCAGGTACTCGATCACCGAGGACATACGCGTGTCTCCGCCCGCCTCCGGGGGCCGCGCGAAGACATCCGGCACGACCGACGTCCCGGCGAGATCCCGTATGGAGCGCTGTGAGACAGGATCAAATTCCCGTATCGATTCAATCTCGTCCCCGGAAAATTCGGCGCGGATCGGATTGTCGCCGGCGAACGTAAACACGTCGAGGATACCCCCTCTGAGGGAAAAGTCGCCGTGTGTTTCCACGAAGTCTTTCTGTTCAAATCCGGACTCTCTCAGCGACCGGACAACCACCGTGAGATCGGCGTGCATTCCTTTTGTCAGTGGGATGACCTTCTCCGATATGAGTGAGGGCGGAGGGAGTGGACGGACCATTCCCTGTGGGGAGGTGACGACGACGGCAGCCGCAGCATCCACAAGCGACCGGAGTGCCTGCACATCAGGCACTCCGCCGTCGCCGGGACGCAACTGCGCACCCGAAGGGGAAGGAGCAAACAGATGGACGGCGTCCGTTCCCAGGAGAAGAGAAAGGTCGTCGCGCATCCTCTCCGCCGACGCGTCGTCCCCGGTCACAAGGAGAACCTGGCATTTGCGCCTGTCCCTGATCCCTGCGACAATGAACGCGGCAAGGGAACCGGCTGCTCCGGTCACGGTGATTTCCCGCGTGCCGGAGAGGTCCAGCGCTTTGAACGCGTCAAGATCCTCAATATTCTGTCGTAGTTTTTCTATCATCGCTCACACAAAAAACACTCCACCCCTCCGGCGCCGATTGTAAGGCTCCGGAAGGGCTGCCCGCAGTCCACCGGCGGAAGGCTCCGGTTCCGCGCTACTCCCGCCGCCGCGCCGCGCCCCGCGCATCCGGGGAATGACCTGCGCGATCGCCAATCGCCCCTCGCACGGTTCCGCCTGTTAGTGCGACTCTCTTCTCTGCTTCACCGGCGGTGACACCTGTGGCGGCCATCACGATTGCGGTCTTTACGTGCCCTCCTGATTGCTCGAGTATCAGAGATGCACGCTCATAGGGAATTCCGGTTGCCAGGGCGACGATCCGCTTTGCACGCTCGACAAGCTTGCGGTTTGTCAGCTGAAGGTCCACCATCATGTTTTCGTATACCTTCCCGAGCTTTACCATCGCTGCGGTAGTGAGCATGTTCAGGACGAGTTTCTGGGCGGTTCCCGATTTCATCCGCGTCGATCCCATGAGGACCTCCGGGCCCACTTCGGGACAGATCGCAACATCGACTTCGATGTCGAACTCCGAACGGGGGTTTGTCGTAATGTAAATAGTCTTCGCGCCGATTTCCCTGGCGCGCGCCACGGCGGAGACGACATACGGCGTTCTTCTGCTCGCCGCAATTCCGCAGACGACGTCCCGCGCGGTGACATGCTGTTCATCAATGTCGTGCCTGGCCTGTTCCGTGTCGTCTTCCGCACCTTCCCTGGAATTGAACATCGCCTCGGAGCCGCCGGCAATGATTCCTCGCACGACCGATGGGTCCGTACCGAATGTCGGCGGGCACTCTGCTGCATCAACGGCGCCCAGACGCCCACTCGTCCCTGCACCAAAGTAAAGAAGGCGGCCCCCGTTCTTCAGCGCATGCACGATAAGATCGACCGCCTCGGCGATGTACGGTATCTCGCGCTCCACGGCAAGCGGGACGAGCTTGTCCTGTGCGTTGATGAGGCGAAGCGCAGCCTCCGTCGGAAGCCAGTCGAGGTCCATCGAGTCCGGATTCCGTTGCTCCGTGAGAAGCAACGCCAACGCATCGTGCAGTTCCTTGTTCTTCGTCATGTGCAATAACGGATATAGANNTTCTTGTCTTCGAGCCCGAGTTCGGTGCAGCCGTCGAACGACATCCGGATGACCTGAAGAAAACGCACGTTCTCTTTCGCCTTCGTTACAGAAATCTCTTTGTCGAGATCTCCCCCCTTCAGTGCAACTAGACACGGCACCCTCAGGTCAAGCTTCTTTCCTTTTTCTGTCGCTGGAGGTACGGCCAGTGACCTCTTCAGATAAGGCCGCGACCAGTGAACAAGGTCCCTGAGTGAGGCCACCGCGCGCGCAACCACGACATCAAATGCAGCGGTGACCCCCTCTTTGCAGTATTCTTCTTCGGCTCGTCCGGTCCGGACAGAGACCCTTCCCAGGTGAATCCTCTCCAAAATGTCCTGCACTGCTGTGGTTTTTTTCCTGATCGAGTCGAGAAGCACAATCTCAATGTCAGGCCTCGCTATCGCAATGGGGATCCCCGGGAATCCCCCACCCGTTCCCAGATCGAGAACNNCTTGCTCCTTGAGGGATCTCTGCAAAAAAGATGAGTGAGAGGCTGTGCAATACATGGCTAAACCAAATGTTCTCTTCATCGCGTCGTGATATCAAATTGATCTTTGCGTTCCATTCAAGGACCCCTGACACGAATGCGGACATGAGTCCGAGCTGTGCATCTGAAAGAGCCACGCCATTCCGGAGGCATAGCGCCCGAAATGCCAGGGGGGGAGTGACATTCATCATAAACAGGGAGAGTGCCGTTGTTCCACGTGGAACGTTACCTCAGGAGTGATATCATGAGAACTGAGACGTCGGCGGGAGTAACTCCGCTTATCCGGGCAGCCTGTCCAATGGAACGGGGCTTAACTCTCTGGAGTTTTTCTTTCCCTTCGTTGCTGAGGGATTTGAGTTTGTGAAATTCAAATCCGACGGGAATCTCCATGCTCTCACTCTGCTCAAATTGTCTGACTTGTTCCTGCTGCCTCTTCAGATAACCCTCATACTTTGTTTCAATCTGCACTCTCTCGCGCGCTCGGCTATCTGTCGCCAGCGCGGCGAGACCGGGTGCGGATGAGATGCCGGCCAACCGCAGAAGAGGCTGAATTTCTACTTCTGTTCTCTTCAGGAGCTGGGCGAGTGTCTCAGATTCAGTGATCGGCTCGCTGCCGCACGCATGAAGGTAATCGTTCACTTCTCCCGGCGACACTCTTGTCGAAATGAGGCTCCTCTTTCCTCTCTCGATCCGGTCCTCTTTTTCCTGCAGCCGGCGGATCTCTTCATGTCCGATAAGTCCGAGGAGGTGGCCTTTTCTCATGAGCCTTGTATCAGCATTGTCCTGTCGGAGGAGCAGCCTGTACTCGGCACGGGACGTGAATATGCGGTATGGTTCGTCTGTCCCTTTGTTTATCAGGTCGTCAATCATCACACCGATGTACGCCTCGTTCCGCTTGAGCACGAATGGCGGCTTCCCGAGCGTCCTTGATGCTGCGTTGATCCCGGCAATGAGCCCCTGTGCAGCCGCTTCCTCGTAGCCGCTCGTCCCATTTATCTGTCCCGCAAAGTAGAGACCTCTGACGAGCTTCGTTTCCAGTGTATGCTCGACCTGGTGGGGGGGGAAAAAATCATACTCCACGGCATATCCTGGTCTGATCATTGCGCAGTCTTGAAGCCCTGGGATCGTCCTGAGCGCACGTTCCTGGACATCCTTCGGAAGGCTTGTGGAGAAGCCGTTCATATACACGACATCGGTGTCATATCCTTCCCGCTCAAGGAATATTTGATGCCTGTCCCTCTCTGCAAATCTGTTGATCTTGTCTTCGATGGACGGGCAATATCTCGGACCGACGCCTTTGATCCTCCCCGTGAACATCGGAGATCTGTCGAATCCCCCCCGGAGTATTTCGTGTGTTTCTTCGTTTGTGTGCGTGATGTACATTGGAATCTGAACGTTCTCGATCCTCTCATTCTGAAATGAGAACGGAACGGGGTCTGCGTCGCCTGCCTGTTCTTCAGTCATTCCAAAATCGATCGTCTTCCTGCTCAACCTGGGGGGAGTCCCCGTTTTCAGTCGGCCCGTTTTGAACCCTGATTCAACGAGTCGTTCGCTAACTCCTGTTGAAGATGGCTCACCAAATCTTCCCCCCTCCGCAGAAACCGTCCCCGTATGCATGACTGCATTGAGAAATGTCCCACTGCAGAGGATAAGCGACGAGCAGCGAATGACGCTTCCGTCGGAGAATATTCCCCCTCTTACTGTATTTCCCTCGATGAGTATATCCTGGAGTGACCCCTCGAGAACCCGGAGGTTATTCTGTCCCAGGATCCTTCGTCGCGCTTCTTTGCTGTACCATTCGCGATCATTTTGCGAACGAGGGGACCAGACTGCCGGTCCCTTCGACTTATTAAGCACCCGGAAATGGATCCCCGTGGCATCGGCGATCTTTCCCATTTCTCCCCCGAGCGCGTCAATTTCTCGCACGAGGTGGCCTTTTGCCGTCCCCCCAATGGCCGGATTGCATGACATCCGTCCGATCGCCCTACTGTCCATGGTCAGGAGAACAACAGAGCATCCCATACGGGCGGCAGCCAGAGATGCCTCAATTCCGGCGTGACCGCCTCCAACAACGATCACCTCCCGTTCGTCGTCCGCCATGCTAATCATGTTGTTTCACGTGAAACATAGCTATTTCCCAACACAGAACTGAGCAAAGATCGAGTTCAGGACGTCATCACTTGTTATCCCCCCCGTGATTTCACCGAGTGCTGAAACCGCTTCTCGCAAGTCGAACGCGACAAACTCGTTCGTCATCCCCGTCCCAAGAGATTCAAGTGCGGTTGAGAGGCTTCTGGCTCCCTTCCGGAGTGATTCGGCGTGCCTCTCGCTGATGACGCACACCGTTTCGTGCACGGAGAGCTCTGATTCTCCGACAGTATTGATAAGCGCCCCCGCCAGCCCGTGTATCCCCTTCCCAGTAAGTGCCGAGAGAGGAACAACAATGCAATTCCGCCCCGCCTCGTTTGCCACGTGGACATTCTCAGGCTCACCCGGTATAAGATCGATCTTGTTCCTGACGAGAACTACCTGTTGCGCCGCTGTAAGTGGAAGTGATTCCAGGACAACCTTCGCCTCCCCCCCCCTTGCATCGGCAACGACGATGACAACGTCCGCACCCTCTATGGACTTCATCGTCCTGGCTATGCCTTCCGATTCGATAGGGTCCCCGGACTTCCTCAGCCCGGCGGTGTCGGTGATCCGAAAGAGTATTCCTTCCAGCATAAGGCTTTCTTCCAGATAATCCCTTGTCGTGCCTGCAATCGGGGTGACTATCGCCCTGCTCTCTTTCAGCAGAGCGTTGAAGAGGCTTGACTTTCCGGCATTTGGGGGACCGACGATCACGACGGAAACCCCATCCCTGTATATCTTCCCGGCCCTGAACGAATGTGCAAGGCGCTCGACCCGCTCTTTTACCTGTCTGATGCTCCTCTCGATTTCGGCTCTGCCGACGACGCTGATCCCTTCTTCGCTGAAATCAAGGTCGATCTCCAATAACGCACATAGACGACTTAACTCCGACCTCAGCTCTTCCACCGCCCCCGCGAGTCGGCCTTGAAGCTGCGCGAGAGACGCGCGGTGCGCACGCTCGCTCCCCGAGGAGATCAGCGAGGCAACCGCCTCCGCGCGGGAGAGATCCATCTTGCCGTTCAGGTACGCCCTTCGCGTGAACTCGCCCGGGTCCGCCCGTCTTGCTCCCGCCGCGAGCACCACATTGAGAACAGCACCCGTGACAAACAGGCCGCCGTGGCAGCTGATCTCCACAGTATCTTCCCCGCTATAGGAGCGCGGGGCCCTGAAGACGGCCGCCAGACCCTCGTCTACTTCCCTTCCATCGGTCCCGACGATCAGTCCATGGTGAAGCGTAAAGCCGGGAGAAGAGGCCAATGGACTTCGCGCGCGGAAGATACTTCCTCCTATCGCGATCGCGTCCGGTCCGCTGATCCGGATGACGGCGATTGCGCCTTCACCCGGCGGTGTCGCCACCGCCGCAATCGTATCTGTTCGAGAGATCGTCATCGCACCCCTCTGAGGGTGTGTAAACTACACTTTTCCGCGAAGAGTTTCAACGAAGCGGGCCGGCCAGGATCGGCATAGGGGCGTCAGGCATTCCCTGACGACCCCTGCCACACCACCCGGCATGCGGGTCCGCACCGGGGGGTTCGAAAAGTTGAGGTTATGCAAGCCAAGGGATACCAAAGCTGTTAAAGTAAGCCACTGTAAGCACCATGTTTAAGTTGAATTTGCTATGGCGCCACCAGTGTCTACCTCCTCCTGCCATCAGAGATGCCATCTCATGTGTTGCACCCAATTTACGTAGTTCCCGATAGACTGTAGGA
>PMJQ01000033.1 GCA_003157485.1 Ignavibacteriota bacterium | reverse complement strand
CGTATCGTGTCATCCCCCATGATCTTCTTCGTTTCTTCGACCATTTTGTACTCCTCTTTCGAGGAGCCATCGTCAAGGAACACGTCGACCTGCGGAAGGATGTTGAACGCGATCCGGTGCGGAAACTTCTTTTCTCCTGAAGGCTTCTGCGCGATCTCGTCCTCGAGCTGCGTGAGACCCTTTTTCCCGGCACCCGTCACGGACTGGTACGTTGAGACGACGATCCGCCGGATTTTCCAGAGGTCATGCAGAGGCTTGAGGGCCACCACCATTTGAATCGTGGAGCAGTTGGGATTGGCGACGATCCCCCTGTGCCTGAATATGTCCGCCCTGTTTACTTCCGGGACGACGAGCGGGACTCCGGCATCAAGGCGGAATGCGCTGCTGTTGTCGACAACGAGCGTCCCGGCCCTGACCGCGTGCGGCGCGAATTCCCTGCTTACCGCGGCCCCCGCGGAGAACAGGGCGATTTCCACGCCGGCGAACGATCCGGCGGTGAGCTCAAGAACCGGCACCTGTTTGTGTGCAAAGGGGACGGTCTTCCCGACGGAGCGCGCGGATGCCAGGAGCCGCAGCTCCCCGACGGGAAAGCGGTGTTCCTCGAGGACCTGCGACATTTTTCGTCCGACAAGGCCGGTTGCCCCGACCACGGCGACAGTGTAGCTTTTCACCTTTTCATGCCTCGTTGATGTGNNTTGTAGTTCGAGGAGAGAACGTACCCGTACGCCCCGGCGCACATCAGCCCCAGGTATTCTCCCCTTTCAACCCGGGGGATCGGCCGGTCGACCGCGAAGAAGTCACCCGATTCGCAGAGCGGCCCGACGACATCCGCCTTTTCGAGCTCCCGGCCGGAGAGCTCGAGAGGGACAATCTGGTGATAGGCGCCGTACAGGCTCGGCCTGATCAGATCGTTCATCCCCCCGTCCACGACGACGAAGAGCTTGTCGTCCGTCTGTTTCCTGTAGAGCACCTTTACAAGGAGAACTCCCGCGTGCGCGATGACGGACCGGCCGGGCTGGATCGACAGCCGGCAGTTCGTCTCGCGCAGGAGCGGCGCGACAGTGCCGATGAGCGTGGAGGCGGAGAGATTGATTTCTTCGGGCTCCTCCGCCGGAATCCCGGGATGCGTGATGTACCCGCGGTACTGCACGCCGAACCCCCCTCCGAAATCGAGGTCCTCGACCGGTATGCCTGAATCGTTCAGCCCGCGCACGAGACCCATGAGTGCGTCGGCGGCGCGGAGGAACGTCTCGGCCTTCGTGATCTGCGAGCCGATATGGCTGTGGATCCCCCTGACCTCGATGTTGGGAAGCCCCATCGCCCAGCGGAGCACCCCGGCGGCTTTCTTCGCGGGGATGCCGAACTTGTTCTGCTTGAGGCTCGTGGAAATGTACGCGTGCCCCCCGGCGTCGATATCGAGATTGACGCGCAGCAGAATGCGCGCCTTCTTCTTTTCGGTCCCCGCGATGGCGTCGAGGACCTCGATCTCCTCGGTCGATTCGACGTTGAACGCGTGGATGCCCGCCCTGAGCGCGGCGCTGAGCTCGTCTTCCCGCTTTCCGACGCCGCTGAATGTGATCTTCGAGGCATGGATCCCGGCGGTGAGAGCGACGTGGAGCTCGCCGACGGAGCCGACGTCCGCGCCGAATCCCTCCTCCCCGATCAGCCGCAGGAGTGTCCTGTTGGCGTTCGCCTTGACGGCGTAGAAGGAGAGGTGGGGATGCCCTTCGAACGCCCTCTCGATGTAACGGCAGTGGTCGAGCACCGAGCGCTTGCTGTAAACATACAATGGCGTGCCGAACTCCTCGGCCACGGCCCGGAGAGGGACCGATTCCGCCATAAGCGACGTGCCCCCGTATGCGAATTCCTGCATGACCGTCCTGGGTCTAGTTACTGAACTGCCCGACGAGCGCCCGGAAGGGAAGGAACGCCTCCCCGATCACCAGGCTGAAGGCGCGGCTGACCGCCGGCACTCTCAGGGCGATGAGCATCACGATAATCCCGAAAAAACCGATACGCATATACGCCATCGCCGCCCGGGGAGGAAGCACCGCCGCAAGTATGTGCGAGCCGTCCAGGGGCGGAAGCGGCATCAGGTTGAACACGCCGAGAACCACGTTGATGTACATCCCGCCGTAAAACATCGTGACGAGAAAATGGACCGCCTGCGCGGGAAACCCGGAGGCGGAGTCCACGAGCGCGGCGCTCGCGAAACCGACGGCGATGAGAGCGAGCCCGCAGCAGAGCGCGAGAACGAAATTGGAAAGCGGTCCTACCGCCGAGACCAGCACGCTGTCACGCCTCGGATTGCGGAAATTCAACGGGTTGACGGGGACCGGCTTCGCCCAGGCGATGAACACGTATCCCGCCGCCGCCAGCGACATGAGGGGGACGATCACCGACCCGACCAGGTCGATATGGGGGATAGGGTTGAGCGTCAGGCGTCCCCGATCCCTGGCCGTCGGGTCGCCGAGCCTCAAGGCCATGTACCCGTGAGCGACCTCATGGATGATGACCGAGAACAGGAGTATCGGGAGAACCGCCATCTGCTCGATCACGAGGCCTCCGAATGCTCGCGCCCCTGTACGGGCCGGGTGGCAAGGGAGCAGTACCGCGAAAAATCGACCTCGTACCCGCGCGCGTGAAACGCGCCGGAGGCCGGGTCCTGCACGTACGTGCCGGCGTAGTCCCCCTTCACGACGCGCTCGAGCATCTCTGCCAGAGCGTCGATATCACCGCGCGTATTGTAGCAGCCGAGACTTGCGCGCACCATGCCCGGCATGTGCGACTTGTTTCCCGAGATGACTTCGGCGGTAAACACCCGCTCGTCTTCCGGGCTCACGTGCAGGAGCTCCTTGACGTAGGGGTGGGCGCAGAAACACCCGTCCCGCACGCCGATCCCTCCTTCCACGCCGAGTATGGCGGCCACGAGCGAATGGTGCATCCCCGTCACGTTGAATGCCATCACGCCGACTTTTTCTTCCAGGTTGTCCGTCGGGCCGTAGAGCGCCAGGCCCTTGATTTTTTTCAGCTTCGCGTACCCGTAGGAGAGAATCTCCTGTTCGTGGGCCGCGATTGCCTCCATGCCGACCGACGAGAGGATTCCGGCCGCGGCGGCAAGCGCGACCCCGCCGATGACGTTCGGACTTCCCGCCTCCTCCTTGTGAGGAGGCCTATTCCAGACGGCGCGGTCGAGCGTCACGATGTCCACCACGCCCCCGCCGACCTGGTCGGGGTCCCCCTCCTCGAAGAATTCCTTCGGTCCCACCAACGCCCCGGTGCCGAACGGCGCGTACATCTTGTGCGCGGAGAGCGCCAGGAAGTCGATGTGGCGCGGGTCGTCATCACCGAGCATGTCGATTGCCCTGTGCGGGGCGAGCTGCGCGGCGTCCATGAATATCCTCGCCCCGGCCGCGTGCGCCCATGAAGCGATCTCATGGACCGGCGCGCAGAGACCGGTGATGTTCGAGGCCCCGCTCAGCGCAACGAGACGGAGCTTCCCTTTTTCCCTTGCGATGGCCCTCTTCATGGCCTCGAGGTCAGGATGGCCGTCGGGCGTAATGCCGATGTGGACGACGCGGGCGTTCTTGCGCCAGGGAAGGTCGTTGGAGTGATGCTCCATCATCGTGGTGATGACCACGTCCCCCGGGCCGAAGCAGAACCTGTTGGAGAGCTTGTTGACGCATTCGGTCGTGTTCTTCGTGAAGACGACAGTGTTCCGCGCGAGGTCGGCCCCGACGAACCGACCGACCGCGTCGTGCGCGGCGTCGAAGATCCCCGTCGCCAGGACGGATTTGAACCCCGTCCCCCGGTGGACCCCGGAGTACCAGGGGAGAAATTCCTCCACCGCCCTGAGGACGCCCCGCAGCACGGGGGTGCTGGCGGCGTTGTCGAGGTAGACGTACGGCTTCTCCGTGCCGTCAAGCAGCGGCACGCGCGTATCTATCCCCACGATCTCCCCGCGGAGATCCCCGATTCCGATCCGTGCCGCACCCTCTGCATGTGTGTGCATGGCGTTCTCTTCCCTGCTGTTCATTCCTGCTCCCCCCTTACCCGCGGGGATGGTACGTCCTGTGCACTTCCTTGAGGTACTCCCTGTCGATGTGCGTGTAGATCTGCGTCGTGGA
>PMJQ01000044.1:920-3297 GCA_003157485.1 Ignavibacteriota bacterium | reverse complement strand
CCATGAAGCGCCTGGCGTTCCTTCCCATCTTTCTTGCACCAATCACCCTCTATTCCGGGGCAAAAGGGCTTCAGGACTCATCCGGGTCCGGGGAAAAGATCTGTATCACGACTGAATTTAATGTGGAAATCGAGTATCCGAATTTTGTGATTTCGGTCCTCGCTCACCTTACGGGCGCGCACTTTGAGCGCCTCACGCTCGAGGAAAAGGATTCCGCAGCATTTCCCACAGGATCGTTCCTGTATCATCTCAGTGAAGGCGATAACAGGTGGCTCGAGCTCTCGAGCGACTCCGCCTACCCCTCGTTTGTCACGCTTCCTCGTGAAGACCGGGCCGTGATCAGCCCGGGAGCGCTCAGATTTGTCGAGGAGGCGATTTCGCTTTTCCAGGCCCCGAGAAGGGACACGGTGCGGGGCGTGTTCGAATACGCCGGGGATACGCTCGCCGGACGCGCATTCCAGAAGTTCTCGTCGACGGATTCCGGATCCCGGGTTACGACGTTCTCCCGCATCGAGACATGGAACTGGGACACGGGGGAGGAGTATATTAGCGGCGATGTGCAGGCGCTGACGGAGGGAGGGATTACCAGTTATCAGGAGATCAGGATTTCGCTGAAGAACAAGAATGTGAAATTGAGGTTCACGCCTCTCCATATCGACGTCGCAAGGAGCGGAAAGCAAGCGATGCCCGGGGAAGCATCCGTTCAGAACACATTGCGCCGGCCGGATTGACGCTCGGGTTCGGATGATTCCTCGCCGTACCTGAATCGCGGATCTCTGAAGAACTTCATCGCCCGTTCGTTTATAAGCTCGGGACGCTCATCGACGATAAAGTGACCGGCCCTCGGCACGACCTCGATGAGAATGTCGTTGAAATGGGATTCATACCCCCGCAGCCATGCGGGGGAGAGCGCCTGATCGCTTGCGCCGAAGACCAGTCTCGTGGGCGTCTTGATCCATGTCCCACCGTACTTCCGCAGCAACCCCACCGAAACGGATTCCACAAACAGGAATGATCTGAAAAGCCTTGCAGACGCTCTTGCGCGTTCTCTCTCGCGAAACTGATCGCTGAACACGTTCAACTCGAAATCGGTCCAACCGCCCTTCCGCGTATCCCCTCTTGTGAGCAGTCCGTGAACGAATTCTGCGTTTTTCATGAGAAGTCGCGGACCGAAATAGGGGAGCGCCACGCGTGCCATGAATCCGAGCCGCATCATTGCGGGGATCGACTGCAAGCTGAACTTCGGCCAGAGAGGAGGGATGTTTGCAGCGTAGTGCTGCGTGATGAGCCCGGGGTGTTTCACGCAGACGATATACCCGATCCATCCCCCCCAGTCATGACTGAGAAGGCGGAAGTGCGTAAGTCCCAGTGTTCCCGCAAATGACACGAGATCCCGCGCAAGATTCTCCTTCATGTACCCGGAACCGGGTGCGTCCGTCCAGCCAAACCCCCTCAAATCGGGGACGATGACACGGAAATGCCTCGCAAAGTGGGGGATCTGATTTCGCCACATCCACCAGTTCTGGGGCCAGCCGTGGAGCATGACGAGCGGCTCCCCTGCGCCGGCTTCGGCCACATGCACCTTCAACCCGTCGATTCTGATAAAACGGTGCGTGACGACCACGCCTTCAACCGGAGGGAACGGACGCCAGGATTGCGGCTCCAATGGAGACCTGTAAGGACAGATGAGCGGGCGGGAAAAGGAAGAATCAGTCGGCCCTGAAACTACCAGAAGGGCCCAGTGGGGAGAGCTCAGAGATGGGAGTGCATAATTGCGACAGGTAAAGGAGGTGATTTCCACCGCCAATAGCAATCCTGCAGACAGGGGGTCATTGTGCCCCGGAATCCGCAGGTTGATGGGACCGGATAGAGCGCCAATCTCCCGGGTTCATGGAACGTTTCAAGCCTGATATTCTGTTAGAAGCTCGACCGCGTCAATCTTGTTTTCTGACCGGCGGCTCCATTTCCTTCCAACAATACACACACATCTCAGGAGATCCACCATGCAGAAGCGCCTGTTTTCGCTGTTTTCCATATTGACCCTCATTCTTTTTTTCTGTTCCGGTTCATTTGCTCAGGATATGGGCAAGGAATCCGCCTCACATGACATGATGAAAGGGATGTCTCACGGATCGCCCGTCACGGTCATTGTGACCCACGCAGTGAAGGAGTACGCTTCCTGGCGAAAGGTGTACGACGCAGATGAGCCCAACCGGAAGAAGATGGGATTCAAGGTCTCCGGCGTGTACGCTGATGCCAAGGATCCGAACATGATCTCGATCATCGGTACGTTTCCCAGTGCGAGCGCCGTCGATGCATTCATGTCGAGCCCCAAGCTGAAGGAAGCGATGGAGAACGCGGGCGTCGTCGGGGCGCC
>PMJQ01000044.1:0-911 GCA_003157485.1 Ignavibacteriota bacterium | reverse complement strand
CTGGGAAAACAGTTGGATGCGTATGTGAACGCGCACGATTTGAACGGGTTTGCGTCGAACCTCGCCGATGATGCCGTGGCAAAGGGGCCGGATGGACACATCTATACCGGGAAAGACTCTGTAAAGGCTTGGATTGGTGCTCTCGCACCGGGGTTCCACGTTGATTCCTGGGGATGGCAGACCTCGGGTGACACGCTCACCTGGATCTCGAGCGTTCATTCAGATGTGTTTGCCGCGATGGGTGTGAACCCGATTATATCGAACACGATGGCGGTATTCTCGGGAGACAAGATCCGCTACTTCCAGAGCACGCTTGCCAGGGAATCGGCCGGCAAGATGCGGTTCATTCAGTTCTACGCCGAAGTCGTGAACGGGGGGAATTCGGATGCGGTCGACAAGTACGTTGCCGCGGACATGGTGGAACACCAGCTCCTTCCTCCCGGGACCCCGACAGGAGCTGAAGGAGTGAAAGGCTTATTCAAGATGATCCATGAAGCGTTTCCTGACCTCCACGGGACACCGTTCCTTGTTCTTGCGGAAGGTGACGTTGTTACGGTCGCCGCCACGTGGGAAGGGACGAACAAAGGGAAGTTCATGGGGAAACCCGCATCGAACAAGAAAATGTCCTGGACCGTCGTGGACATCATACGGCTCGTTGACGGAAAGGCTGTCGAACACTGGGGATGGGATGACATGGCGGAACGCATGGCTCATCACTGACACGCATCAGATGATCCCCGGTTGGCGGGAGGGAGCGCATGATTCGACGACTGCGAATTCCCTCTCGCCGCTCCGGGTACAGCCAATGCAATGTTGGCGGCTGCCCTGCCGTCAGCTATGAAGGACTGCCTTGCTTAACCCCTGATCGAATTGCCGCTTCAAGTATATGAATATCTATATCTTTGAGAGTT
>PMJQ01000048.1 GCA_003157485.1 Ignavibacteriota bacterium | reverse complement strand
GACAGGACCATGCTCTTCCAGCGGGTGAGTCTCGACAGCGCGTACATTCACGATCTGCTGGATTCCATCGAAAGCGTTGTGTTTACCGTCGACCGTGGCTCCGTCGTGAGAGAGGTGAACAAGGCGTGGGGTGAATTCGCCGATCTGCAGGGGACTCCCGAAATGCGCGACGGGGCGAACGTCATCGGGAAACATCTCCCTGAAATCATCCCCTTCCCGGGGCTGAGGGAGGACCTGCTGTCCGCCACCGCGCGTCTCTTTGAAGGATCCCTCCATGAATACCTGCACGAGTTCTCGATCGGCACCGGAGACCGCGAACGGATATTCCAGATCGCCGTCACGCCGCTGGAAATGAACGGAAGGGTGAACGGGCTCGTCTTCACGTACACGGACATCACGGACAGCAAGAAGACGGAAGCCGAAATCAAGCGCCGGAACGAAGAGCTCCTCGCCCTCAACGCGATTGCGACGTCGATCAACAGGTCGTTGAATCCTGACGAGGTTCTGGGTGTGGCCGCGGAGAAGATCCGCTCTCTCGTGCAGGCCGATATCGTGCTCTGTTATCTCCCGGATGAATCCCTCGAGCGGCTCATGCTTGCCGCGCACAGGGGCATCGGGGAGACGCACGCCCGGATGATCTCCTCACTCCCGGTGTCGGCGAGCGCGACGGGGAGCGTCATCCAGAGCCGGAATCCGATCATCATCGGATCGAATCTGGCCGGGGATGCGCGGCTGAGCGAACCGGGGAGGGCGGTCTTCCGTGAACTCGGGACGCAGAGCCTTCTGAGCATACCTCTTGAGTCGAAGGACCGGGTCCTGGGGGCGCTCGTCGTGGCGTTCCAGGAGGAGCACACGATCACCGATCAGGAACAGCGCTTTGTCACCCTCGTCGGGAACCAGCTCGCTTCCGCGCTCGAGAACGCACAGCTCTACAGCGAGGTCCAGTCACAGGTCAGGCGCATAACCCTCCTCTATGAGATCGGCAGGGGGCTCACGGGGGCGCTCGATACGCGGTCAGTTCTCACGGTGATTCACAGCGGACTGGAGAATGCTCTCCAGTTCGATTCGTTCGAGTACTTCGCCCCGTCTCACACCACGGGAAAGCTGGAGATCCAGTTTCACCGGGAACGGCTGAATTCCGGCAGAGTTCCTCTCTCTCCTGACATGCCGGGAGTCCTCAAGGCGATGTCGGGTGATCCGTTTTGCGGATATTCTCCGGACGGCGGCGCGCTTCTCGCCGTGCCGGTCCGGTCGAAGGGAGCAATAGTCGGCATCATCGCTCTGGCACGCGAAGCCGGCGCGCTGTTTGCCGACGCTCACTTGCGTCTGGTGGCCAGTATCGCTAATTTGATGGAAATTGCAATTGACAGGGCGGGGCTGTACGAGGACACCGTCGCCAAGTCCAGGGAGATCGAAGAGAGAAACAAGGAACTGGACGACTTCACGTACGTTGTGTCGCACGACCTGAAGGAACCTCTCATTACCGTCGAAGGATACAGCAAGATCGTCCTCAACGACTACCGGGACGTGATCGACGAGGAGGGGAAAGGATACCTGACCTCCATCGTCCAGTCCGGGAAGCGGATGAAAGGGCTCATCGATGATCTCCTGACCCTCTCGCGGCTGGGAAGGGTGACGGAGACCGAGGAATCCCTCCCGATCGGTGATGTGGTTCAGGAGGTGTTGCGTGATTTCGAATTCACGCTGCACGAAAGCAAGGCGACGGTAAATGTCCCGCCGGACCTGCCGACAGTGCGCTACAACAGGATCCAGCTCGGGATGGTCTTCCGGAACCTGATCGCCAATGCCATAAAATTCAACAGGAGCCCGGAACCCCGGGTGGATATCGAAGTGACACGCAGTGATGCGGGATATACGGTGTCCGTGCAGGACAACGGCGTGGGGATAGAGCGGCAGCACTACGACAAGATCTTTGTGATTTTTCAGCGGCTCCAGCGGTCGGAGGATTTCCGTGGGACCGGCGCGGGGCTGACGATTGTCAAGAAGATTGTGGAGAACCACGGGGGGCGCATCTGGGTCGATTCTGTCGTTGGTGAAGGCACGAAGTTCTTTTTTACAATTCCTCATTGAACAGATGACTGAATCCGGTACGATCCGCATACTGCTTGTTGAGGACAACCGCGATTTCGCGAACCTCGTGGAGGTCTTCCTGAGGAAGTACGACAAGGGACACTTCGAGGTGTTCTGGCGCGACAGCGGAATCGCGGCGCTCGAAGACCTGGCCTCCGGAGCCCAGTTCGACATCATCCTGATGGATTACTTCCTCCCGGGGCAGAACGGTCTGGAGACCACCAGGACCCTCCAGTCGCGCGGGGTCACCATCCCCGTTGTATTTCTTACCGTCAACAAGGATTTTGACCTCGCCGTGCAGGTGCTCAAACTGGGCGTGGAGGATTATCTGGTCAAGGACGAGATTTCGACGCCGGTGCTCCCCCGGACCATTCTGAACGTGATCGAACGGAAAAAGCTGCGGGACCAGCTCACGTCGCTCGAGATATCCCAGCAGAGGCTCGAGACGATCCAGGGGATGGTGCCGAATATCGCCCAGGAAATCCGGAAGCCGCTTGACGAGATTCGTGTGACGATCGAAGGCCTCTCCCGCGCACACGCCGGAGACCACATGACGACATACCTGACGATCATCAGGGACAATCTTGCCCGCATCGAGAAAAAAATCTCCCAGCTTAAGGAGATGAAGACGGACAAGACCGTCCCCTACATCAAGGACATCAGAATGCTCGATCTTTCAGGCTCATGATTTCCCTCCTTCATCCCTCCGGATTACCGCATGAAATTCAGACTCGCGCTGGCGCAGATCGACCCCGTCCTCGGTAACTTCCAGGCGAACGTGGCAAAGCACGTTGCCCTGGCGGACCGTGCGGCGGCGGCAGGCGCCCAGGTCGTCGTGTTTCCGGAGCTTGCGCTTACCGGGTACTCCATCAAGGACATGAACTGGGAGCTCGCGGTCAACCTCCGCAGAGACATGCGGCCGATCGCCCCCCTTATCGAGAAGGGGAAGACCATCTCCATACTGACCGGGGGCGTGGAGGAGGGATCGTCGTTCGGCCTGTACAATGCCGCGTTCTTCTTTGAAGGGGGGGAGGTGCGGTCAGTCCACCGCAAAACGTATCCCCCCACCTACGGGATGTTCGAGGAGAACCGGTATTTCAGCAGCGGGACCGACGTTCGCGCGGTTGATTCGGTGTATGGGAGGTTCGGAGTGCTGATCTGCGAGGATCTCTGGCATCTGCCTCTCCCGTACATACTCGCGCAGGACGGGGCGGGGATCATACTTACGCTTGTGGCNNGGATTCGAAGACGGCGTGAATTTCTGGGGAGGCTCGGAGATCGTCGGTCCCGACGGGAGCTGCATCGCCTCCGCGAAGCTCTTCGAAGAGGATCTCATCATCGCGGACATTGATGAAAACGAGTCGCGCCGTGCAAGACGCCTGTCAAGGCATTTCCTGGACGACGACCCTTCGCTCGTCGAACGGGAACTAAGGAGGATCCGCCGCCGGGGTCAATAGGTGATCTGTATCCTCAGTGCGTATGCCCGCCGGATAACCCGCGAACTTTCTCTCCGCCCGCCTGATCGCGATAGCGAAGAATGGCCTCGAGAAAATAGTAATCGGCGAATATCGAAGGAACATCCACGTTGCTCTTGGCCGGAAGGTGCTGTACGGAGTGATCGAGGAGGCAGGCCGTATTCCTGCCGCCCGTGAAGAAGGGAGCTCGGCAAAGCGATCTCAGCATTTCCTCCGCTTCGCTCCGGTAATGAGCGCGCAGGGAATCGCTTGTGACATAATGGGTCAGTTCGAAGAGGGCTGACGCGGTTATGCACGTGGCGGAGACGTCCTTCAGCGTGATATCCGACTGGAAGTCCCAGGGGGAGACGCGGTCAGGGGGGAGGTGGGCCACAAAATAGTCGGCGAGCCGCATCGCGGTCTCGAGGAACTTCTCCCTGTGCGTGTGCCGGTACGCCACGACCATCCCGTAAATCCCCCAGGCCTGTCCCCGCGACCATGCCGTTTCGTCTCCGGCTCCCTGAATCGTTCCCCTGTTGATGACCCGCCCTGTCGCAGGATCGTACCGCACAATGTGATACGTCCCGCCGTCGGTCCGAACGAAGTCGCGGCACGTCGTCTCGGCATGATGAATGGCGCGCTCCTCCATCAAAGGCCCGCCTCCGTGTTCGGAGGCCCAGAAAAGGAGGTCGAGATTCATCATGATGTCGATTATCACCGGGAAGGACCTCCCCGAGGGCTTTGAGTCCCAGTTCGAACCGAGAGCTCCGACGACGGGATTATACCTGTCGGAAAGTGTCCTCGCCGCGGCGAGCAGGACCGGGGTATATCCGGCGTATGCCGGCCCCTTCCCGAACCTCAGGCCGTTCCCGTAACTGCACATGAACTTGAAGCCGAGGTCGTGAGTCCCGGTATCGGCTTTTTCGGATTCCAGAGAAGCTGTCCACTCCCTCGCCCATCGTTCGAATCGCCTATCGCGGCTCATCTCGAACGCATACCAGAGGCATCCGGGATAGAAACCGCTTGTCCAGTCGCCGGCGTTACGCAGCTGCCATTTGAGATCCTTCGTGCCGTATGTGGGATACATGGTGGTGTCCCGGACCTCGATGACGCTCCTTTCTAAATGCGCGAGGGACACGTTGATTGCATTCTGGACCAGACTGTCAAGACTCTCCCCGCCGAATGCCGAGGGGACCCGGGCAAGCGTGAGCAGAATGATCGCCGCTTTCAGGTGATGACGCATAATCAAAGAGTGCGAGTTGCGCGGGCTGTGGACAATGTCGGAATTCATGAGGGGCTTCTTTTGAGTGACCTGGAGGTGCGACTGTCGCGATTGAAGCGATTTCAGGGAGGAGGCGTTGCACGGTCCCCGGGAAACAAAGCAAACTCCCGGGCCAGAGTCAACTGCGTTCGATTCAACGCTTGCCCCGCCAAATAGCGGCGCCGCAGGCGCCGTAACCTCAAGCTTGACTCGCGCCGCGGTTTTTTGTATCTTTTTGCTCCTTTTCAGCCTTTCGATTCAGCGGTGATTCACCTCCATACCTGATTCAGGGGCGCGTAGCTCAGGGGTAGAGCATCTGCCTTTTAAGCAGAGGGTCGGTGGTTCGAGCCCACCCGCGCTCAC
>PMJQ01000001.1 GCA_003157485.1 Ignavibacteriota bacterium | reverse complement strand
GGGGGAGCAGCTCCCGAGGATCTGTTAACGCCCGCAATTGCTGTCATTGCGAGCCTTGCGAGCGAAGCGAAGCAATCAGCAGGGCGAAGCAATCTAGGGCGGAACAATCGCAATGACAGCCCACGCTGTCAATGAACCGTCTCAGAGAGTATCTCCCCTACTTCCCGTGGAGGATGTATGTCTTCCTCCCGTCGTTACCGACGACGAATACCTCCCGCCCGTCGGTCCATACCCCGTAGTAGTTGATTGCCGGGTCGGCGAACTGAGTGTACCTGTACCAGCCGGCCGGGTTGATATGGGAAAGCGCCGCTCCCGTCACCGACGGCAAAGAGCGAGCTGTTGACGGTACCGTAGACCGCATTGAGATATCCACTCCCCGGGCCGGGGAGCCCGGTGTGAAGAGAAGCACGCTTCATTCGGTGTGACTGCCTGCGAAGGGACGCGACGGGAAGCTCGCCATTCAGGATCCGCCGCCGGGGAGCCAGCTCTCGAGCATCGCCTTCTCTTCCGGCGTCATGTTTTCCATCTGGCGGATCCGGTACGGCGTCACGCGGGGCTTCTCGAGCTTCACAGTGAAATCACGCAACCTGTCGTTGCGGAAAACTGTCAGGCGTATCGTCCCGCCGGGACTGAAATCCTTCAGCCGCTGCTCGAGTCCGGATGCCGTGGTCCTCCCCCCGTCCATCGCCACCACCTCGTCTCCGATATCGAGTCCCGCCGCAGAAGCAGGGGAACCGCTGATGACACGCGTGATCCGTGTCCGCCCACCGTACTCGGAGAAGTCCATGCCCGTCCAGACCCCCGGGGTGGCGTCAGAAGCGACGAGCTCGAGGCCGGCATAGGCGAGAACCCGCTCCCAGTCAATTGAGCCCGTCCCGTTGACGAGCGAGTCGAAGACTCCCTTCATCCCCTCCCCCCCTGTCTCCCCCGCGACGCTACGGACATCGGCGTTCGTGTATCCGGGTCCCTGTCTCGGGAAACGCCTGTAGAGTTCCCGCATCACATCGGCGAACGAGCGCGCGTTCCCCGTGGCATGGCGGATCTCCAGGTCCAGCACCAGGCTTGCGGCCGCCCCTTTTTCATAATAGTCCGATTCTTCGTTGAATGATTCCCTGTTCCCGCGCCAGTACTTGATCCATGCATCGAAACCGGACTGGGCAAGCGACTGGACGCCATTCCCGGGGCGGAGGCGGTCGTCGTACACTCCGCGGGCCACCCCCTCAAGGAACCTCTCGCGGCTCGAGAGTCCCGCCCGGACAAGCAGAACTCCGTCGAAGTAGGACGTCGTCCCTTCCGCCATCCAGAGTTCTTCCGTATAGTTCTCTTTCTGAAAGTCGGGATGGACGAGCGCGGCCGGCCGGATCTGCTTCACGTTCCATGTATGAAAGTACTCGTGTGAGATGAGCCCGAGGAAGCCCCGGTAGGTGTCCGGGTTCCTGAAGATGAATGGTCCGGTCCCCATGATCGTGGAGTTCACGTGCTCCGTCCCCCCGCCCCCTCCGGCCACGCAGTGGAGGAGAAAGACATAACGCCGGTACGGAAGAGCCCCCCAGAATTCACGGTTCGCGCGGATGATTTTCCCGATGTCCCGGATCAGCGTATCGGGCTCCCAGTTCCCCCCCCCGAAAATACTCAGGACGTGCGGGACACCGTCCACGTCGAACCCGAAATCCTGCTGCGATCCTATCTCCAGCGGACAATCCGCGAACTCGTCGTAGTCCGGCGCATGAAAGTGATTGACCGCCGTCGAGTCCAGCCCCGTCGTCACATGCCACCCTGCGGGGGGAAAGACGGTCAGCTCGACCGGATGGGAGCGGTACTCCGGAGAGTACATGAAGACCGCGGTGCCGTTCACGAATGCATGCTCGTCATCAAGACCCCGGGTCCGGAGGTCGAACTCGTCCGCATAGAGCTCATAGCGCACGCGGAGGTCCGTGGACCCCGCCGTGCGTATCCGCCACGTTGACTTGTCTGTTTTGGTCCAGGTGAGAGGAGCCCCCTCTGGGGTGCGTGCATCGAAGCGGACCACCCCTCCCGCAAAATCCAGAACCAGGTACCTGCCGGGACGCCAGACAGGGAGCTGGACGTCGAGGACCTCCCGTCCCGCCGGGAGCCCCGCGAAGTGAAGGGTCACTTCGAAAAGGTGGCTGGAGGGGCGCGGCATGGAAAGCGTGTACTGTATTCGCGGTTGCGCGGCAATCATGATCGGGATCACCTGGAGGAACAGAGCACAGAAACGCACGGGCCTCATTCTCGTCCAGCCATCAGCGGACACCGGTCCCCACCTCGTTCCTGTACACTTTCCCATCCTTCATGACGAATTTCACCTCCCCCAGAAGCTCGATATGTTCGAGCGGGTCTCCTTCGACAGCGACGATGTCCGCGAATGCCCCGGGAGAAATCTCGCCGATCTTTCCCTTCATGTCCAGGAGCTCGGCAGCGACGCTTGTCGCCGACTTTATTGCCTGCATCGTCGTCATCCCCCATTTCACCATGTACGGAAACTCCTTCGCCTCATTTTCGGTCCAGGGAAAACCGCCGACATCCGTACCGAACGCAATTTTGACTCCCGCCCTGAGGGCTTTTCCGAAAACCACGGGCTGGATTTCGAGAAGTGCCTTGTTGGCGGGGTTCCCCGCAGCCGCGCGTCCTTCAGCGACATAGACGTTGACGTAAATGGTGGGGCACCAGTAGACCCCTTTTTTTACCATGAGCGCGATACATTCGTCGTCCATGGCGTACCCGTGCTCGATCGAAGAGGCCCCCGCGTTGATGGCCGGGAGTATACCGTCGCGCGTGACTGCATGCGCCGCAAACCTCCTGCGCGAGGCGCGCGTCTCGTCGCCGATCGCCCTGAGCTCATCTTCCGTGAAATTGGGAAGACTGTGAAACGCCCCGTCGGGTGCCCGGTAGTACCCCCTGTCGGCGTAGATCTTAATCCAGTCCGCCCCGTAGGAGAGCTGTTCCCTCACGGCCCTCCTCGCTTCAGCCTGCCCGGTGATTTCCTGGACACCCTTCGGCATGTGGATCTCCCACGCGTACAGGCTATTGGGAAGGGGATAATGCCCGGTCGTATTGATGGACCTCGTCGAGACAAAGAGCCTCGGTCCGTCAATGACCCCGCGTACGATCGCCTTCTTCAGGTCAACGTCCGCATACATCGCTCCTTCCGTCTCCATGTCCCTGAGCGTCGTGAAGCCGTGCATGAGCGCCGTCCTGCAGGAGACGCTCGCCCGGAGCGTGCGGTACGGGATCGACTCTTTCAGGAGCTGCTCGTCATAGTCCTCTTCCGTAACGTCTCCCTGCAGAAGGATGTGCGTGTGCGCATCGATGAGTCCCGGGAGGACCGTCGCTCCCGAAAGATCAATAACGCGCGCCCCCTGAGGGACTTCACTCACAATGTCCCTGACCGCGTTCCCTTCTACGAGCAGGACGACATTCCTGCGTGGGACATCGGAGAGGCCATCGATGAGCGTCCCGCACCGGACCGCGGTGAGCCCTGTCTGGGCCCGGAGCGGAAGGGCGCAGGCAATGATGAGCAGGAGCGAGAGGAGTGATTTCATCTGGAAGGTTCCCGGGAGTGTTCTGGAGGAGTTGCTCACGGAATATGAGCCTTCCGCTTGAAAGAATCAAGAAACTTGATATCTTCAGGCACTGCTTCCGCTTCGATATTCTCCTTCAACGACCGAAAGGTCTACCCGAAAGGTTCACAATGAGCATAACAGTCCGCAAGGCGCTCCCTTCCGACGGCACTCTGATACTCTCACTCGTCCAGGCGCTTGCCGCCTATGAGAAGCTCGCACCTCCCGATCAGGAAGCGAGGAAGAGGCTCCTCACCGACCTGTTCTCCCTCCGGCCCCGCATCGACTGTTATCTCGCCGAGGCGGACGGAGAGCCTGCAGGGTACGCGTTCGTGCTTGAGACATATTCGAGCTTCCTTGCCCTCCCGACGCTTTACCTGGAAGATCTCTTCGTCCTGCCGGAGTGCCGCGGGAAGAAGGCGGGATATGCGCTCTTCACCGCCATGGTCGGTGAAGCCCGGGCCCGCGGGTGCGGCCGGATGGAGTGGACAGTGCTCGATTGGAACGAGTTGGCCATCAATTTCTATAGAAGATCGGGGGCCAGGCATATGAAGGAATGGCATCTCTACAGGCTGGTGAAGGAGGATATGGAGAGAATACTGGATCAGAAGTAGGAGCTAAATGGAGCCCTGTTTGACCAGTTTCAGGATAGCAATCACTCTTATTGCCGTCGCTTCGTGATTTTACACACAAAAATTTCCCAGCAGCATTCGCATATTCCTGTATCAAATAGCAGCGATTCACGGAGGACGGAACTGACTCATGGATATATTACTTGTCGACGACAACGAGGATTATCTCTTTCTGGTGAGGCAGGTCCTTGATCAAAACGGCTACACGGTCCATACCGCGAAAGACGGCCTGGAAGGTTGTGAAGTTCTCACGAATTCCGACATCGACCTGATCATTTCAGACATCCGGATGCCGCGTCTTGACGGCGTGAAGATGCATGCATTTGCCCGTGAGATCGACCGATACAAAAGAACCAGGTTCATATTCATCTCCGGTTTCGGAGATGTCTACTCCCAGGCAATCAACCTCGATCCGAAACTCGACTTTCTGCTTGACAAGACGACGCCAGTCATGGACCTGTTGAAGCTTGTCGACGAGCTGATGTTCGGACGGATCGAAGGGGCGTGGAATTGATTTTCCCCCCCTGAGAGCGTCTTGTAGTCACGCCGAACAACGGCGTGATTGTTAATTGAGGCGGCGCGCGAGCACAACTACCCCCCGGGCTGTGAAGCTCGCGAGCCGCGCCGCGTCAGTCGCCTCGAGGTACACGACATAAATCCCGATTCTTGCGGTCATCCTCTCCTGGTCGCGACCGTCCCAGATATACTCTCCGGAACCTGTTGAAGGCGCGCACGTCGCCAGAGTCCGGATAGCCCGCCCACGGACGTCGAAAATCCTGACCGACACCGACCATACCCCGCGGGGTATCTGGAAGCGGATCAACGTTGCATCCTCGACACCGTCCCCGTCTGGCGAGAAGGGATTCGGAAAACAAGAGACGACCCCCTCCGGCGACGCACGCGCGAGCGCCACGCTGTTTCCCCTGGCCGGGGTCCCCCCCTCCGGGAGCGTACATGTGGACCAGTTGCCGGGATCGTTGGAATGCCCCAACCCGAGTATCCGCTCCAGAGACCGGCCTGTCCGGTCAATGACCGCGGGGTTGTGCCAGGAAGGGGAATAGAAAACAGAGTCGGCGACACCCCCTCCCGGGTCCTTCAGCACAAGATCTCCCCCCGCATTGTTGAGCCGGGTCTCCCACACGGGGGGGATGACGACCCTTTCTGTGTCGGCTCCGGAGAGAGAGGGGAAGAAATGAAACACCCCGGAGTCCTCCGCGACGACCGCGCATTTCCCCGGAAGAAGGGGAGAGCGGACCCGGGGGAGGACCAGCGTTTTCGGATTCACAGCAGTCCCGCTCCGTGCGGTGAGCCGCCACCCTGTCAGATTCACAGCCTGATCGCTGTTGTTCAGGAATTCGACATACTCCCCTTCTCCCGCGAAGGGGGCGAACATGATCTCATTGATGACCACTCCCCACGGAAGAGAGGCGACATCGATCTCCACACTGAGCCAGTCATTTGACTGGTTCATGTCGGCGCTGTCACGCAACACCCCGAGGAGCTGGTTCATCCCTCCCGCAAGACTTCCTGCCAGGAGCGTGATCGCAACAGAGTCTCCGGGGTCCAGCGGAGGCGACGGGGCCGAAAGCGCAAACGGATCACACGGCACCGGGTGGAGAGTGTCACCGCAGTTACGGTAGAGAGCGAGTGAGAAGCCCGCCATAGGCATCAGCCCCACGTTCTTCACAGTCCCCGTCACCGTCACCGGGTCCGAAGACCGTGGAAGAGAAGGAGTGACGCTCAGCCGGACGAGTGCCAGGTCAAACGCGGGATGGACGGTAACGCTGATATCGTCAAATCTGAGCGTCCCCGCACTCCCGGTTGAAGAAGGGATGACGCGCCAGCGGATCCTCACGTGGCGCATCCCCGCAAGAGAACGGGGAAGATCCCTCACGGACCCGACATAGGCGGCCGACCCGTCAGGACGGAGCGTATCCCCCAGTCTGATTCCCCATGCATCCCCGCCGTCCGTGGAACACTCGGCGACGACGGAAGCGGAGAACGTTGAGGACCTCCGCATGAACCAGGATAGTTTCTCCGGCACGACTCCCGTGAAATCGAATTCCGGGGAGGAGAG
>PMJQ01000125.1:9191-9418 GCA_003157485.1 Ignavibacteriota bacterium | reverse complement strand
CGGGGCATACGCGAGGAAGACTCGGCCGACGGCGTAAAACTTTCCGCCGGAGCCGGGGAGCTGTGGGACGGAATCGTCGGCCATGCCGTGGAAAAAGGATGGGGTGGGATAGAGTGCCTTTCCGGAATCCCCGGCTCGACGGGGGGAACCCCCGTGCAGAATGCCGGGGCATACGGACAGGAGGTGGCCGAGACACTCACATCGGTCCGTGCGCTTGACCGGCGCAC
>PMJQ01000125.1:8474-9139 GCA_003157485.1 Ignavibacteriota bacterium | reverse complement strand
TTGTCGATCCGGCCGACGGGAACTCCCGGTCGGTGGGATCGTTCTTCACGAATCCCGTCGTCACACAGGAATTCTTTGAATTGAGAATGAAAGGAATTCCGGTCCCGACGTATCCCGCGCCCGGAGGGATCAAGATTTCCGCGGCGTGGCTTGTCGAGCACGCCGGTTTTCCCAGGGGATTGACGAGAAAGGGGGCGGGAATATCCGACAATCATGCCCTTGCGATCGTGAACCGCGGGGGGACGACGTCTGATGTGCTGGCGCTCGCTTCAGAGATCGAGAAGGGGGTCGAGATGAAATTCGGCGTGCAGCTCCGGAGGGAAGCGGTCGTCGTCAGCCATGCTCCGGGGAAACGATGAGCATACGGGGCGTGATATTTGACTTCGGGCGCGTGATCTGCGATTTCGATCTCGGGAAGTTCGTTGCCCGGGCCGCGGCGCATTCGTCCCTTTCACCGCAGGCGCTGAAGGAAACGATGGCTGAGTCGGAGGCGGTCGCCGTGCGCTATGAGACCGGGCTCATCTCCTCGCAGGAATTCTACAGGAGCGTCTGCGCGATCGCATCGCTCACGATGACGGAGCAGGAGTTTATCAGCGCCTACACGGAGATATTCACGCCCAAACCCGCGACGATCGGGCTCGTGAAGCGGCTCAAAGGACATTACA
>PMJQ01000125.1:0-8442 GCA_003157485.1 Ignavibacteriota bacterium | reverse complement strand
GCCTGCGTGTATATCGACGACATACAGGAGTACGTGGATGGGGGGCGGCGGGCCGGGCTGACGGCCATTCACTACACGACGCACGAGCGATTGCTCGAAGATCTGAACAAGGCGGGCGTACAGATACCACCCGAATGAGAGGAGTCTATGCCAACAATCGTTCCCGCTCCCTCGCGGATTGAGTCCCCGGGGAACAAACCGAAGGTGATCGAGGAATTCATCGGCAGGGTGAATTCCGGAACCCACGCTGTGAGCATCGCCCGGATGAAGAGCCCATCGGGATGGCTCGAGCCTCCGCAGACTCCGGAATTCGATGAGTACACAGTGGTCCTGAAAGGGACGCTCCGCGTGACGCACGCCTCAGGCGATATCGATGTACAGGCGGGGCAGGCGATCATCGCGCACAGGGGAGAGTGGGTCCGGTATTCCTCCCCCGCCCCGGAGGGGGCGGAATATATCGCCGTGTGCCTCCCCGCATTCTCACCCGATACCGTCCGGCGGGAATCATGATGCGCAGCGTGAACAGGCGCGCATGCGCATCGGCGATATTCATATCGGCGGCGAGGCGGTTTCCCGGGAACGGAAGAGCAACGCCATCGCGATACTGAAAGAAATGGGAGTACTCTGAGAGAACGCACGTCTCTTGGCCTGACCGTGCGGCCGGTGCTTGTTCTTCAGGGGTGTTTTCTCGATATTTTGCAATGAAGCGTTACGCCGACGTCTCTCTCCCCGTCAACCTCGACAGGGAATTCACCTACCTCATACCCCCCGGACTCGAGAGTGCCGCTCTCGTCGGCACGCGCGCCGTCGTCCCGTTTGGCCGGAAATACGCCACCGGACTTATCACAGGACTTCCCGCTGCGACGAACGTCACGGGGCTGAAGCCGATCCACGACATCATCGATCCCTCCCCGATCGTCTCCGACGAACTTCTCCGGCTCTGCCGGTGGATCGCCGGATACTATCTCTCCCCGCTGGGAAGTGTCCTGAAGGCCGCGATGCCGCAGGGCTTTTCCCCCTCCAGCCGCCGTGTCGTCCGGGCGCTCGACGCCCTGACGCCGGACGCCCTGGAGGAGCTGAAGAAGCGCGCTCCGAAGCAGGCGGAGGCCGCGGCATATATACTGTCGAAGCGGGAAGCGTCGGCAGCCGATGTCGCGCGGAAGACCGGCGCGCGCCAGATCCATGCGCTCCTGAACGATCTGGTCCACGCGGGATTAATCGCATCCGAGGAACAGATTCCACGCCCCTCCGTGAAGCCGAAGGTCGTGGAGATGGTGCGAAGGGATCTTCTGAACCCTGATCTCCTCAGGAGAGCACTCGATGCTCTCTCCCCGCGAAAAAAGAAAGTCCGCGGACTCATCGAACACCTCCTCGCGGCGGACACCGCGCCGGGAGCCTCAACGGCTGTCGCCGACCTGCTGCGCCACACCGGGGCGACGCTGACACAGTTCCGGGGACTTGTGGGCTCGGGCGTCATCGTTACGGAACGCGTCGAGGTGTCGCGGGAGCAGGATTTTGGAACGGAGCTGCAGACACTCGGCATACGTCTCAACGATTCCCAATCGGCCGTTCTTGCCGCCATCAGGGGGGCGATGGAGCGCGGCGGGGGGGGAACGTATCTCGTGCACGGCGTGACAGGAAGCGGGAAGACGCAGGTGTATATCGAAGCGATGCGGTTCTGCCTTTCGCTTGGGAAATCGGCGATCGTTCTCGTTCCGGAGATTTCACTGACTCCCCAGATGGTCCGCCGGTTCAAATCGCATTTCGGCGCCGACGTCGCGGTCGTCCACAGCCGCATGTCTCCCGGCGAAAGGCATGACGCGTGGCGGAGGGCGTACCGGGGGGAAGCCAGGATCGTGATCGGGCCGCGCTCCGCGGTGTTCGCGCCGCTCACGCATCTGGGGCTGATCGTCGTCGACGAAGAGCATGAGGCATCGTACAAGCAGTTCGATTCCTCTCCCCGCTACAACGCACGCGACGTCGCCGTGGTCCGGGGAGGGCATGCGGGTGCGGTCGTCGTACTCGGCTCCGCCACGCCGAGCGTGGAATCGTACAGCAACGCTGAAGGAGGGAAGTACACGCTCCTCAGGATGCCGAAACGGATCGACGACGTTCCGATGCCTTCCATTGCGCTCGTGGATATGACCGCGGAACGAAAGCGCCTTTACGCGGCGGCGAAAGAGGCTCTCCCGCCCGACCAGAGATCGCCGCTGAAGAATTTCGTCCAGCCGTCGGTCTCGGGGATTCTCCGCTCAAAGATACAGGAACGGATTGAACGGAAGGAAGGGACAATACTACTCCAAAATCGGCGAGGGTTCGCTCCATTCGTGGAGTGTGCGGAGTGCGGCTATGCTGAGATGTGCGACAACTGCAATGTGACGCTGACGTACCACCTTGCAAAGAAACACCTCCGCTGCCATTACTGCGGACTCATCCGCACTCCCCACATACTCTGCCCCACGTGCGGCGGGACGGATATCAGGCTCCGCGGAATCGGGACGCAGAAGGTGGAAGAAGAACTCGGAACAATGTTCCCCGGAGCACGCATACAGCGGATGGACATGGACTCGACGACACGGAAGGGGGCGCATGACAGGATACTCCGGTCGTTTGCCCGCGGCGAGACGGATATACTCCTGGGGACGCAGATGGTCGCCAAGGGGCTGGACTTCCCGCGCGTGTCCCTCGTGGGGGTGATCTCGGCGGACACGCAGATGCTCCTCCCCGATTTCCGCGCGTCCGAACGGACGTTTCAGCTGCTGACGCAGGTCGCCGGAAGAGCGGGGCGGAGTTCGATTCTGGGCGAGGTGCTCATACAGACGCATCAGCCCGGGCACTATACGCTCGTCCACGTCCTGGACCATGACTTCATGGCGTTCTACGAGGAGGAGCTCCGCGCCCGGCGTGAACTTGCCTATCCCCCCTTTTCGCGTCTCGTGCTCGTGGAGGCACGGGGGCCGAACGAAGAGCATGTCCGGGATGAGGCGGAACGGTTCGCCCGGGCGCTCAGGGAGGAAGGGATACGTGCGACGCTCCTCGGTCCGGCGCCTGCAGTGATAAGCAAGATCGACAAGAAATACCGCTGGCATCTGATATTGAAGTGCCTGAAAGAGGAAGACCCCTCCGGCAACGCCGTCAGGGAGGTGATACACAGGGCGATGGATAAAACGGCACCCCGCCGGAAAGCGGAGGTTCAGCTTATCGTCGACGTCGACCCGGCGGGACTCATGTAATTTACGCTCAGAGCCTCGGACGGGCTGACAACCATGGGCTGGAACACACGCTGAGACTAATAAAGGAGAACGAGCGAAAGAGCGGACACTGAACCCTCCGTGGAACACCGGCGGGTTCAGGTACGCTTCGATGTCCATTATTGCGGGTCCCGCGCGTGAAGAATTGTCCGGAATTCGCTATCATAGCGTCAACCCGCATTCCGGATTGACGCGCTCCTCAAACCCCGAAAGTACCCGGTTCACATGAGACAGAATACGACAGGCACAGCACTGACAAGGCTCTCCGAAACGTACATACGGCTCGTTCTCGCCGTTGGGGCGCACGATGCAGATTACGTCGATGCTTTTTACGGTCCCGACTCGTTCCGGGGAGGGGAAACCGTTCCCCTTGAGACGATACGGAAGAGGGCGGCCTCCGCGATCGCCGAGCTGAAAATGCTGTCGCCGACCCGGATGGACGACATGGTCCGTCTTCGTCACCGGTACATACTGCGCCAGCTGCAGGCTCTTCTTGCAAAGGTGGACATACTCGGCGGGAAGGTGATGACGTTTGACGAGGAGTCACAGGCACTCTACGACGCGGTGGCCCCCGCTTATACCGAAGAGCATTTCACGACTCTGCGCGATGAGCTGGGCGCGGCACTGCCGGGGAAAGGGGAAGTGCCTGCACGGTTCGACGCGTACAGGTCGAAGTTCGTCATCCCGAAGGAGAAACTCGACAGTGTATTCAAAGCCGCAATCGACGAGAGCAGGAAGCGCACGGCGAAACGGATCACGCTCCCGGAGGGAGAGAGCTTTACGGTCGAGTACGTTTCGGATAAACCGTGGAGTGGATACAACTGGTTCAAGGGAAACTGCCACAGTCTGATACAGGTAAATACCGATCTCCCCATTACGGTGGACAGGGCGGTGGATCTCGCAAGCCACGAGGGGTACCCCGGCCACCACGTGTACAACGCCCTCCTGGAGACGCATCTCGTCCGGGAAAGGAAGTGGATGGAGTTCACCGTCTACCCGCTCTTCAGCCCCCAGTCGCTTATCGCCGAGGGGACAGCAAATTTCGGGATCGATATAGCGTTTCCGGGCGAGGAACGGGCCGAGTTCGAAAGGGAAGTGCTTTTCCCGCTCGCCGGACTTCCCCCGGATGAAGCAGGAGAGTATTACAGGATACACGCTCTTTTTCTGAAACTCGCGTACGCGGGAAACGAGGCCGCGCGGAGGTATCTCGACGGAAAGTGCACGAGAGAGGAGGCTGTAGCATACCTGACGGATTATGCGCTGATGCCGGCGGACAGGGCGCTGCAGCGGACGAAGTTCTTCGACAAGTACAGAAGCTACGTGATAAACTACAACCTCGGACAGGATATGGTGAAACGGTATATCGAGTCGGCGGGGGGCGCCGCGAAGAAGCCCGANNTCATTTCGCAGGAGAGCCAGTTCCTGGGCGAGGAGCCGGTTCTGGTGTTCGAGCCTTGTTGCCACAACCGAGAGATGGACGAGGAATACTGTGACGGCGAAGAGGGCGGCAAGGAATATGAGAGACGGGGCGTAAAACACCCCGAGGAGCGCGGCAATCCGGTCGAGTCCCGCCCGCCAGAACGACAGAACGAGAAGGGCGACCGTGCATACGACCCAGATTATCGCGTATTCCTCTCTCAGTTTTCCTCTCAGTATCAGCCTCCCGATAAACAGAAGAAAGAAGACGCTGCCGATGATGCTCAGGATCTGAATCCGAAGAGGGACAACCGTATCCATAACGTCTTCCTTCCGCTATTTGTGAGTGCGCAGTACCGTCATAAGCATGGCGAGCGTGGCCCGGAACAGGTAGAGGAGCCCGACAAGCATTCCAATGGAGGAATGCCCCCCCATTCTTTCATTCATGTGGACGGAGACTTCCCTGACGCGGAGTTTCCGCCGCGTGAACATGACGATGGACTCGGGCTCGGGATACTGGTCGGGATACTCTTCAATGCAGAGGGCAAGTGCCTTCCGGTTCATCGCGCGGAATCCCGAGGTGCTGTCGGTGAACCGGCGGCGCAGGAGAAGACCCTGGAGGGCGTTAAAATAGCTTATCCCGATTCGTCTGGCAAACGAGGAACGGGATCCGCCGTTGCCCATGAACCTTGAGCCGATGACGACGTCGGCCGCCCCGTCGACGAGCGGTTTCAGGAGTATGCCGATTTCCTCCGGCTTGTGCTGGCCGTCTCCGTCGACCTGAACGACGTATTCACAGTTACGGGCGTACGCGTAACGGAAACCGAGCTGCGTCGCCGCACCCTTCCCGACGTTGAAGGGGAGACTGAGAAGGACACAGGGGAGGTTCCGGACCGCCGAGGTCGTCCCATCGGTGGAACCGTCATTGACAACGATGACGTCGGACCTGAGGCCGGAGTGCTCGATCGAGGAGCGGATATCACTGACCACGCCCCTGATCGACTCTTCCTCGTTGTACGCCGGCACCACGACTGCGATATGGGGGGAGGGGGAATCCATGTGGCCCGTCCAACGTAGAGAATCGTAGGTCAAATTTCAACACGCGTCATTTCACATATGGTGCTCTCACACTCAGTTTTTCATCCGGCTGATTACCATGGTTCCTGATTCGCTGGCGTTCCTGGCGCGCGCTTTGGCGGGCGGGGCTCTCGCCGGCGGGATTGCCTTTCTCATCGGACGGCGCGCGCTCCTCCTGCTCGACATCAGGTTCGATTCCCTCTGGGAGGAGTTCTCCTTTTCCACGGCCGCAGGGCTCGGTATCACTGCGCTTCTGGCGTTCGGTCTCGGCATCGGCGGGTGGCTCAAACCCATCCCGTTTGGCGGTATTCTCGCGCTGTATGTGGCGCTTTCGCTCATCCCCCAGGGGGGTGCGCCGGTGTCTCCCCCCGCGCGTGCGGCCGGTGACCCGCTGTACAGGACCGCGTTCTTCATTTTGTTGATTCTCGCCGTTCCTCTCCTGCTCCTCCCTCTCTATCCTCCAACGGGATCCGATGCGATCACCTATCACCTTGCGGTGGCGCGGAAGTTTGCGGCTTCCGGCGTTGTGAGCCCCACACCCGAATTCCGGTATGCTGTTTTTCCTGAACTTGCGGAGATGCTGTTCGCGGGCTCGCTTCTCCTCGGAAACGAGATTACGGCGCAGTGGATGAGTTTTCTCGCGCTCGCGGTAACCGCGGCCGCGGTGGCGGCGTTCGTCCGGAGGGCCAGCGGGGAAGGTGAGGGGCTCTGGGGAGCGGGGATTCTCCTGAGCAATACTGCGATACTCCTCCTCGGAGGGGTCGCATTCGGTGATATGCTCCTGACGGCGTTTGTGACCGTCAGTTTCCTCTCGTTCGAGCGCTGGCGTGCGGGTGACGGAGAGCCATGGCTTGTGGTGTCCGGATTCATGACCGGGCTGGCCATCGGGACAAAATACTCGGCACTTTTCTTCCCACCGGTTCTTCTCCTGATGATACTCCTGGGAGCGGACCGCCGGAAATTTGTCCGCTCGTCGTTGATGTTTCTTGTGCCTCTTCTTGTCAGCGGGATCCCCTGGTACGCGTACAACTTCGCCTGGACGGGAAACCCCGTGTGGCCTTTTTTCTCGGGCATATTCGGCCTCAGGTACTGGAACGCGACGGATATCGCGGCGCAGACGTCGGACCTCGTCTCTCAGTACGGATCGGGAAAGAGCTTCATCTCTCTCCTCATGCTCCCATGGAATCTCTTCTTCCACAGCGAGTTGTTCCATAGCGAAGGATCGCTCTCGTACATACTCCTCGCGGGAATCCCGTTCGCCCTGTACGCGGCGGTGAGGGACCGGGCGGCACGCCGGCTGGTCCTCGCCGCGGCGGCGTACACGCTCTTCTGGTTCTTTACGGCACAGTTGCTCCGTTACCTGATCCCTGTCATCCCTTTGTATTGTGCCGCAGCCGCCACAGGGGCGGGTCAATTAATACGACGGAAAGTATCTCCACTGGTTCTTCCGCTCGTTTTCGCGGTCGGTGCAATGGCGATGTTCATCCCCTCACTCTATTACACTCTCCGCACTGAGGGACGAGCCGGATTCCCCCCGTCGAACGCCGCAGGTCGAGACAAGTACCTCGAGAAACACCTCCCCTCGTACGGGGCGGTGAAGCTTCTGAACGACCGGGGCGGAAGAGGATTTACGCTCTACTCGTATCATGATCCCCAGATGGCGTATTTCACGAACGGGGGGTTCAGGGGAGATTTTTTCGGACCGTGGAGGTATTCACGTATCGAAGGGGCGCTGAACGGGCCGGAGGATTCGCTCCGTGCGGCACTGCATGCGCTCGGGGCGGATTATCTCCTCGTCAGGGATGACAGCGCGGGGTGCGGGTGCAGCGAGGAGTGGCTCACACGGCGGTTCGTTGTACCTTGGTACCGTTCACCGGGAGTGGTGCTCTTCCGGGTCTCATCGGTTCCGATCGCCCCCTCGTACGGCCCGGAGCTTGCCGCCGAGACTCAGACCGTGGGATCAGACGATACGATCCACGGGGATGTGCGATTTCCCGCGAAGGAAGGGCGAATGTATCTCTGCGCGTGCACCGGATCGGCTGACTCCGAGTATGCCAATGCCGCGATTGAGATCTCTTGGCTCGACGAGCACGGGAAACAGATACGGGCGGACCAGGCCCCCGGGGTTTTCCTCAGGGAGAGTTCAGCACTGAGGTTGATTTCCACATCCCCCTCCCGCACCACATCGGCATCACTCACGCTCTCCCCGCTGGGGGGNNATACGGGGCGCGGCGGGCGGCTTCTTCTTCTTCAGCGAGCAGCCGAACACTTCGCGCAGCTTTTCCACGTCGTACCCGAACGGCAGGAGGAGCGTCTCAACAGCTTTGAGCGCCATGTCGGTGTACGTTTCGATGTCGTACCCTTCGGAGGATTCGTAGAGGGGGACGGGGAGCGCTTTTACCGGCTTCTTCTTTCCGGAGGCGTCGACGATGATGTATTCGACCATTTCTCCCGGGGCAAGGTGCACACCCGCCTCATCGAGGGCTTTTGCCGCGCCGGCGCTTGCGGTGTTTGTCGTGTACTCTTCGGGATCCCGGCTCAGGTGGCGGCGGATGACAAGCTCGAGCGGGTCCGCCGTTCCGGAGCGGAGGAGAGCGATCGCTTCGCCGGCTTTCGCAAGGGCAGCCGGGATGAGCTCTTCCAGTTTGGCGACTGTCGGCGCCGCGCCGAAGATCTGGAGCATTTCCCCCTGAAGGCG
>PMJQ01000062.1 GCA_003157485.1 Ignavibacteriota bacterium | reverse complement strand
TGTGAGCGTCAGGCGGCCGATCTCATCGTCGCTCGCCGTGACGGGGAGGGATTGGTCGAGGCTCTCCGCGGTGATCCTCCGGGTGCGCGTCGTAATGTCGTCCACGGGTGCGAGCGACTTCTTCGCGAGCGCGAACCCCCCGAAGACCGAAACGGCAAGCGCAATCGGGAACAGGACGAGAAAGATCACGTACAGGCTTTGCAGGAGATCCCGTACTTCTGAGAGCGGGTAGCCGACGAGATACGTATAGCTGTTGTCCCGTGCAAGGGCGATCCGCACCGGTTCTCCGTTCAGCCATCCCGTGGTGAGCACAGTTGCATCCACCGCCACGGTGTCTGTAAACACGAGGCTGTCCGTCCCCAGGTTGTACGAACGGTAGATGATCGTCCCCCAGTTGTCGGCGAACTGAATGTAGATCTTCTTGGGACTCTGGAGCGTGTGCTTGAATATCTGGTTCCAGATCTCGTCCGACTCCCCGGTCGTGTCCTTCCCCGCCCCCTCCTGGCCCGGCGGGAGCTGGCCCGCCCGCTTCCGTATCATCGTGTCGATTGAGCGCCTTCCCGGCTTCACTTTCGACTCCTGCGGCTGGATGAACTCGCGCACCCAGCGGACTTCGTTCTTGAGCGAGATATCGAGGTTCTCCGACAGCGTGTTGCTTGTGTAATAGTAGGAGAGGGTCCCGAACAGGAGCATCGTGGAGAGGACGAGGAGCGTGTACCAGAGGGTCAGCCGAGCCCGTATGGACTGGATGCGGAATTTCACGGGGTCATTCCTTCCGCAGGACGTACCCGACGCCCCGCACGGTATGGATCAGCTTGCCGGAAAATCCGTTCTCGATCTTCGCGCGCAGGTGGTTGATGTACACGTCGATGAGGTTTGTCCCGGTGTCGAAGCTGTAGTCCCAGATGTGTTCCGAGATTATCGATCGGCTCAGGACGCTCCCCTTGTTCCGCAGAAAGAACTCGAGAAGCGCATACTCCTTTGCGGTGAGATCGATGGGTTTCCCGGCCCGCTTCGCCTTGTGTGATACCGTATCGAGTTCGAGGTCGGCAAACGTGAGAATTGTCGTCTTGTCGAGCACCCCCCTGCGAAACAGCGAACGCATCCGCGCGAGGAGTTCCGCGAATGCAAACGGCTTCGTGAGGTAGTCATCCGCGCCGCTGTCGAGACCCGCAACTTTGTCCTCGGTGGCGGTCTTTGCCGTGAGCATCAGTATCGGGGTGGTCCCGCCGGCGTTCCGGTACGACTTCGTGAGCTCGAAGCCGTTCATCCCGGGGAGCATCACGTCGACGATGAGGAGGTCGTAATTTCCTTCCCGGGCCTGGCGGAGTCCCTCTGCACCGTCCGGTACCGTGTCAACGTCGTATTTTTCCCCCCTCAGCCCGTCCTGCAGCATCGAGGCAACCTTCGGGTTGTCCTCGACAACAAGAATTCGCATTGCCTGTATGGAGCCTGATGAACTCATCGCACAGGAAAAATAACGGATTCCGGCGCGATTAGCAAAATCTCCGGCCTGCGGGAGGGTGACATGAACGATGGCGGGCTTTACCTGCCGAGAAACCTCTCCACCTGGCGCCTGTGGCGGAGTATGTGCACGATGGCGTGCTCCAGCATCTGTTCCATGTCATAGTGCACCCCCCATCTGGACTGGATGTGCACTGCGCTGACCTGATCGTCCGTGTAATTCCAGCGTCCCTCCAGCGTCGCGGCGGTATATCCGAGCATGTTCTTCAGTCCCTCAAGCGACGGGACCCTCGCAAGGACAGCCGCCGGCGGACGCTCCGAGGGGACGGCGTACGCCTGCCGGATATAGTCTGCGTAACCGTATCCGGACCCGATCACGTGGTTCATAATCGTCTTGATCGATTTGCAGTTCGGATCTGTCGTCAGGGAATCTCGCTCACGTTCGAATTCCTCGTCGGAGATCCCGCTGATGATCCGCTCAAGGTCTGCCGCTGCACGCTCGTACTCGTCCATCATCGCGCCGACCCCTCCGCTCCTGTACGTTTTTGCCATCACTCCCTCCTCGATCGTTTCTGAACTGCTGGGCCTGTGAGCTCCCGCAAGGCATCTGCCCCTATCCACCGGGCTGATCGTGACTCCGCGTGCGATAGATCCTTCGCAGTTCTTATCGCCGCTTTGTTAAGCCGGGTGTTCCGCTTCCCGATATTGCGAAGCGCCCAGTTCACCGCCTTCTTTACGAAATTCCTCTCGTCCCCCGCGTACCGCTTGATAAGCGGAAAGAACCCGGTGAACACCGTGTCCGGGGCCTCGTCGTCATGCCACGCAAGACACGCAATCAGAGCGAATGCAGCGCGCCGTACAAACTCCTCTTCGCGGCGTGCCCATTCCCTGATTTTCCTCCGTGCGAAAGGAACTTCCTGGAACAGGTTCATGCACACCTGGTCGCACACGTCCCATGAATCGAAACCTGACACCCACCGCTCCATCTCCGCCTCCGTCAGCTTCTCGGGATCGGCCACGATCGACGCCACGATACGGGCCTCGGGAATCCCTGATTTCCAGAGCCGCAATGCCGTGTCATGATTGCGCCCTGCTTCCTTTGCTATACGCCGTATGTCCGGCATCGAGACTCCGAGCCTTCCTTCACCCGATATTCCGAATCTGGCCATACCTTTGATATTCTTCAAGCTTCCCCGGGCTTTCAGCTTTTTGATTATTTCCGCAGAGGTTGTCATCACAGGTGGCCTGGGTCGGTCAGGTTGCATTTTCAATCGGCTGTTCAGTACGGCAGCGATATCATCTGAGGTTGGATTGTATGCCGGTACCCGACAATCTGCGTCGTAGACACCGGATTCCTGGAGCACCCTGAGCATCCGGGTTCCGATTCATCGAACGCTTCCGTGATAGTTGCGTCCGCATCCGGAGTTTTGAAATAGCTGCCCAGGTAGACCGGCTTGTCCGGTGCTTCGACCCTGATGGCGAGCGAATCGGGTTTCTGGGTCAGATTGACCTGGAGAGAGAATGTGCCGTTCGAATCGGTGATGCTCTGCGTTCTATTCTCCTGGGTGTACGAATAATACCTCGCCAGGTCGCCGGTTGAGTCCGACGAGAACCCGTTGAACCTCCCGGCAAGCGTGACGATGAAATTCGTCCTCGGTCCGTTCGAAGCGCGAACGACTGTGCCGTCGAGTACAAATTGATGATAGGGCGGGGGAACGGGCTCTGTGGCGAGAATGAACGGCGAAAGAACCGCACACACGATCACGATTGACCTGAGGA
Source organism: Ignavibacteriota bacterium (assembly GCA_003157485.1). Taxonomy (GTDB): domain Bacteria; phylum Bacteroidota; class Ignavibacteria; order UBA10030; family UBA6906; genus Fen-1273. The sequence continues at coordinate 50,021 of PMJQ01000062.1, read as the reverse complement.
AAGGCGTTTTTCTCATTGAGCCGGCCTGATTGTAGTCAAGAGCCTCCCGTTGCCCCTCTGACATCGCACATCCGGGCGAGGTGTTACTTCTGTACTCTGGCCTCGCTCAGATCAACCATCGTCCTCCACACCGCGACCCAGCGATTGGACTCCCTTTGAAAGACCCATAAATCCCTCCCCGTCGACCGTTCGCGATACTTCGCTCTTTCATAGAGCATGTCGAACCGGAAGCTCACGACGGCGCAATTCCCCGCGATGTCGATCTGTTGATCGCTTTCCGTGTACTCGATAACTTGGGCGTTGGCGCTGAACTCTTTGAATCCGGCAATCAGATGTTCCTTCCCGGCTACTTCGCCGGCAAACTTCGGGAACTTCATAACGATGTCAGGGTGGAGATAGGGCGCCATCGCATCCACGTGACCTGATCGCCAGGCCTCATTGATCGAGGCGATCGTTTGTTGAATCTCGCTGCGGGAGTCATTCATCCGGGTGTGGATTAGATGTGGGGTCTTCGATTCCTGATTCGAACCTATTGAATCGCGCAAAGAGACGCAAGAGAGATTGTCGCCGAAGGAGATATATCTGCCATTCCGATGGACACTTGGAGGATTTTTCCCTATCTTTATCGCGTTCTCAAAACTGGACCCGCCCATGAAATTCACACTCCTCTTCTGCTCTGTATCACTCCTTGCGTTTTCCGGCTGCATACGGACGCTTGCGGTCTCCACCGTCGGAGGCATTGCTGACGACGGGTTCGAAGCGTTCACCTCCGAACGCGATCTCGAGTTTGCCGGTCAGGCCCTCCCGGGGAACCTGAAGCTTCTCGAGGTCATGCTGAAAAGCGACCCGGACAACGTGCGTCTCCTGCGCCTCCTGAGCCAGGGGTACGCGAGCTACTCGCTGGCATTCCTTGAAGGGAATGACGATACTCGTGCGAAGGATTTCTACATGCGGTCGCGTGACTTCGGGTACCGCATCATGCGCCAGGATGCGTCACTCTCAAAGGCGCTGGATGGGACCCCGGATGATCTGAAAGCGGAGCTCGCGAAGCGTGGGAAAGACGACGTCCCGGGAGTGTTCTGGTCGGCGTTCGGGCTCGGGAGCTACATACAGCTCTCACTTCAGGATCCCTCAGCCCTGGCGGACCTGCCCAAGGCCGAGATCATGATGGAGTTTGTCGCGCGCGTGGACTCGTCATATTACTACGGCGGATCTCACCTGTTCCTGGGGACGCTCGCCGGCATGCGGCCGCAGATGCTCGGAGGGAACCCGGAAAAGTCGAAAGCGCATTTTGAGACCGCCATCAGGATCTCCGGAGGCAAATTCCTGATGACGTACGTTTACTACGCAAGCTCGTACGCCGTGCAGACGCAGAACGAAGAATTGTTTACGGAGCTGCTGACGAAGGTGCGCGATGCTTCGCCCGACATATTGCCTGAATTCCGTCTGGCGAACATGATCGCGAAGAAGAAAGCGGAAGCTCTCCTGGCAAAGAAGTCCGACCTCTTTTAGAAATCACGCCCTCTTCCGGCGTGACTGAAAGCAACGCCATCAATTGGCGTGATTGAAGATCCCGCCATCCCTGTCGCGGATAATGAACACGCCCCTTCCGGGGCGTGTTCGTCAATCCTGATTCCCGATCCCTCTACTGTCCCGCCCCCCCTCCCACAAGCACCAGGCTCAAATGGGGAAGATACGTCACGAGCAAAAGCGTCAGCACAAGCAGCAGAAAGAACGGCACAACCGACTTGTACACCTTGGGCAGCGGCTTGTTGAACCGGATGCTGGAGAGGAACAGGTTGAGCCCGAGAGGCGGCGTCATGTAGCCGATTTCGAGGTTCAGCAGGAATATGATCCCCAGATGTATCGGATCGACCCCGTACTGGAGCGCCACGGGGAGTATCAGGGGGACGACGATGATAATGGCGGAGAAGATTTCCACCATGTTCATCACAAGTATGAAGAAGTTCAGTATGATGAGAAACACGATCTTGCTGCTGACGTAGGCGCTGATGAACGCGAAGAGCTTCATCGGGATCTGCTCGTCGATGAGATAGCTCGTGACGCCCATTGCGGAGCCGAGCATGACGAGTATGGCGCCGACGAGTATCATGCTCTCCCTCACGACGCGGGGGAGATCCGAGAAGATCTTGATTTCGCGGTGGATGAACACCTCGACGAGAAGCACGTATGCCGCGGTCACCGCCGCCGCTTCGGTAGCCGTGAATATCCCTCCGTATATCCCGCCGACAACCACGACCGGTAGTGGGGCCTCCCATGCCGCCTCCTTCAGTGCGCTCCAGACCTCGCGCCATGAAAAAGCCGTCCGCTGGACCTTCGCCTTGATCCCCGTCCGCATCGCATACAGCGAGAGGATGAGGAGAAGGAGTATCCCCGGAAGAAGCCCCGCCATGAACAGCTTGTCGATGTTGACCCCTGCGATGATACTGTAGAGAATGATCGGCAGTGAGGGGGGGAACAGGAGCCCGAGGCTTCCTGACGTCGTCACAAGTCCCAGAGAAAACTTTTCCGGATAGCGCTGCTGTATGAGGGCCGGGTAGATGAGCCCGCCGAGCGCGATGATCGTTACCCCCGAAGCGCCGCTGAACGCCGTAAATATGGCCGTTGAAAAGAGCGCCACCACCGCAAGTCCACCCGGCATCCACCCGAAAAGCGATTCTGCGAGCCGGATCAGCCGTTTCGGCGCCTTGCTCTCCGCAAGGAGAAAGCCGGCGAACGTGAAGAGCGGTATGGCAATCAGCGCCGGGAGGTCAACAAGCCGGTAGAGCTCGGCGATCATCGCCGAGGTGTCGGTGCCCGACGAAATGAACGCGATCAGACCGATGGCGCCTATGATCGTGAAAAGAGGTGCCCCCGCAAGCGCGAGTATGCCGAGCAGGACGATAATGACCCAGACGCTCATGGTGTGGGTCCTTCCGGTGCGGGGCCGCGGAGCGCGGAGGCGATGTTCTCAATCATCCGGAAGAGAAACTGCAGCAGGATAAGACCGAACCCGAGAGGGACAATAATCGCGGCGGCGCGCTGCGGCACCTGGAGGAAGAGCATGGAGTCCGCGTCCATCCCCACCTCCACAAACGTCAGGCTTGCCTGGAGCATGAAGTAACAGATCACAATCGCAAACAGGTCGGAGAATGCCGCGAACCACGCTTTCAATCTGGGATGAAGAAATCGGGTGAGGACGTCGATATGGAAATGCTTGTCCTCCCGCGTTGCCATATACGCGCCGAAGAACCCGACCCAGAGAACCATGTGGCGGGCGGCGATGTCCCCCCAGATGATTCCCGTGTGGAGGAATATCCTGAGGAGGACCTGCAGAGCGGCGATGCCGAGCATCATTACGAAGAAGAGCAACAGCAGCCAGGTGACGGCCTTTGTGAGGAATCTGTCGAGCGCCCTGAGAACGCTCATTTGCCGTGCTCCTGGCGGTACGTGTGGAGGGAAGACTCCACCTGGTCGAGGAATTCCTGTGAGAAGAGCCTGCCGACAAGGAGCTGCCGGGCCTTCTTCCCCGTCGCTTCAAACTGGGCTGCCACCTCTTTGGAAGGGGTGATAACGGTAATCCCCTTCTCCTTGAGCGTCACAATCGACTTTTCGTTCTCCTCGCGACCTGCAAGCGTGAGCTGGCGGAAGTACTTCTGTCCGTTCGTCAGGAGTATGTCCTGCAGGTCTTTCGGCATCGCATCGAACGTCTTCTTGGAGATCAGGACCGCCCCCTCGCTGTTGGCGAGAGGCACCCCCATCATATATTTCACGCGTGTGAACCATGAGAGCGCGACAAGCTCGTAGGGGGGGACATAAACCGTGTTCACCATCCCCGTCTGGAGCGACGTGCTCACGTCCGTGATGGAGAGCGGTATCGGGGAGACGCCNNTAGACAAGCCCCACCTCGGCCCATCCAAGGAGCACGAACCCCCCCTCTTCGATGGCCTGCCGGAACTCCCTGTCGAACTTGTTGACGATGAAATCCACTTCGTCGTGGTTCTTGAAGAGGAAGGGGGCGTCAAGCACGCGGACCTTCTTCGCGATCTCGTTGATCCCGACGCCGGTGAACCCTCCGGCGTTGTACTGGCCGAGCTTGATCTTGCGGACCACGTCCTTCTCGTCCCCGGCCACACCTCCCGCATAGATCTTGAATCCCAGCCGGCCGCCGCTCTGTTCGCGTATCGCTTTGTCGAACTCGCGCATGATCCTCGTCGGCGTGCTCCCTTCGGGCGCAAGTGTCGCGAATTTTACGAGGTACTGCTGGGCGTTGAGGAGTGGCGCGAGAAGAACCGCGCACATCAATACGAGGAGAGAGCGTTTCACGGGTTTCCTTTCTCTGAATATTCCAATTGCGTAGTTAAGTTACGATACTTTTCCCCATATTCAAGCCTGCCCGGACATTCCTCTCACGGCAACTCGAACGGTTGTTCCACGACCGACTCGCCGGCCCTGAGCCTGACTGTGTACTTCCCGGGGACAAACTGCACGCCGCCCAGCCCCACGACGTAGATGCCCGTCTCCTCTGTGTCGCTCACAAGCGTCGTTGTAATCGTGTCGTTCGAGCCCCTAGGGTATGCAAGGAGATCGAGTATGACAGGCGTGCGTCGGGCGAGCGAGTACGCCACCATCCGCGGAGTGCCGCCCCCCGGAGAGAGTGAGGCCGAGAGGCCGGTCGTCTCCGTCAGTTTCCCTCTGAGGGAGAGAAACTCCCGCATCGTGCCGCTCGACACCGGGGAAGGGAGCCCTTCGCTGTTGGCGGCGTTGACGGCGCTTACGGCATAAAAATAGGTCGCTCCCGTAGGGACTTTAACCGTGTCGATGCATGAAGCCGCCGATCCCGGAACCACCTGTGCGATGGAGCGGGGATCGTCGAATGGGATCTGCGGCGACGTCCCGCGATACAGGATGAACCGGGCCGCCCTCGACCTGTCCGCCACTGTCTGGGGAAGGACCCACTGGAGATTGAACACGTTCGTCGCGATCTCGTTGAGCGCGAGGTGGAGGGGGGGCGGGGGAGACGACGAGTCCTTCCACGGCATCGGAGGTATCAGCGCGGGCGTTGCGTACCTGCCGCCGAAAAACTCCCCGCCGTGAACGTTCTCGTAGCGGAAGTAGCACTGACCCGCATTTCCCACACTCCGTGATAAGTCGATCTGCCGGGGAATTTCCTTCGCGACGTCGGTTCTGTACGCGCCGATCCCCGCGTACACATGCCGTGCTCCGGCCAGTCGCTGCCAGTCCGGAACGAGAACGGCATAGTCCGGTTCCCCCTTTGCGCCCCCTATGGCCCAGTAGACCTGAGGGGCGACGTAGTCAAGCTTGCCCGTTTTGAGCCAGCTGCGCGTGTCCTGGTAATACTCTCCCGCCGCGGTGGAGACAAAACCTGTGTCGGACCCGTATATGCCGAGAGGGGAGGACCCGATCTTTAGCAGCGGCCGGAGCGCCGTCAGTCTGTCGTAGCACTCGGTGACGAACCTGTCGAGGTTTGATTTTCTCCACCTCTCCCTCGGGATGCCGAGTCCGTGCTTTCTGTAGGAATCGCCGTCGGGGAAATCCCGTCCGGGGTAGCGGAGATAGTCGAAATTGACCCCGTCGATCTCATATTTCCGGGCGATGTCCATGACGACGTTCAAAAGGTAAGTCCCCACCTCGGGGATGCCGGGGTCGAGCCAACCCTCTCCGCGGTAGTTGAACATCCAGCCGGGATGGGCGCGGGAAATATGCGGGGGAGTCGTGATCGGAACCTGACCGTTCGCCCTGACCTTGTACACATTCACCCAGGCATGGACCTCGATTCCGGCCCGGTGAGCCTCGTTGATGAGGAATGCAAGCGGATCCCATCCGGGGTCCTTGCCGAGAGTCCCGGTGAGGTTCTCGGCCCATGGCTCATAGACGGACCGGTAATATGCGTCCCCCCGCGAGCGGACCTGGAAAAAGATCGTGTTGAAGTTGTATGATTTCAGGCGGCGGACGATCTCGCTGAGCGATGCCTGCTGCTCGGCCCTGTCGGTGGTTTTGGGCCAGTCGAGACCCGACGCGGTGGTCAGCCACACGGCGCGCACTTCCCGCTTCGGAATCGCGGGCGTCTGTGTGCCGGATTCAGGCGCGATGAGAAGTATAAGAAAGAGGAAAAGGGGAATTCGGATGGGCAATGAGACGTCCGGTGTGGTGAATCTCTTCGCTGAATATACTCACCGTGTGTGGCAGAATCAACGTCCCGTTGTATCTCTCTCGGTGCGTCGGTATATTGAATCATGAGCAGGGATAAAATACAAACCCGGTATGTCTGCCAGTCCTGTGCGTACGAATCGGCCCGGTGGGTCGGGAAATGTCCGAATTGCGGGGAGTGGAACTCGTTTGTGGAGGAAATCCTCCCCGGCAAACGCCATCAGACGCGGAGCGGGGAAGCGGCGAAATCCGCGGGTCCTGTCCCGATCGGCGCGGTGGACATCGCCCCCGAGCCCCGCACGCCCGTCGGGATTCCGGAATTCGACAGGGTCCTCGGCGGTGGAATAGTTCCGGGCTCTGTCGTCCTCATCGGGGGCGATCCCGGCATCGGCAAATCGACGCTGATGATGCAGATGGCGTCCTCCCTCAAATGCGTCACGCTCTACATCACCGGGGAAGAGTCCGTGGGCCAGATCAAGCTCCGTGCGGAGCGGCTCGCCGTCAAGCCCCCGGAATCCCTCCTGCTTCTTGCCGAAACAAACCTCGACGTCATCCAGGCGGTCATCGCCCGGCAGCCGCCTGACCTCCTCATCGTGGATTCCATTCAGACGATGTTCCGCCCCGATCTCGAAAGCGCGCCCGGGACCGTCAGCCAGGTGCGTGAAGCCACCGCCATGTTCATGCGGATGGCGAAGACCGGCGGCACGCCGGTCTTCCTCGTCGGACACGTGACGAAGGAAGGCGTGATCGCCGGCCCGAAAGTCGTCGAGCATATGGTGGATACAGTGCTCCAGTTCGAGGGGGAGCGGCATCATGCCTTCAGGATCCTCCGGGCGATGAAGAATCGGTTCGGCTCGACGAACGAGATCGGCGTCTTCGAGATGAACGACGGAGGTCTGCGCGAGGTGTCAAATCCATCGGAAGTGTTTCTTGCGGAGAGGAAATCCGGCGCGTCGGGCTCGGCGGTCGTGGCGAGCGTCGAGGGGACGCGCCCCCTCCTTGTCGAGGTCCAGGCGCTCGTCGCGCCGACGAGCTACGGCGTCCCGCAGCGGAGCTCCACGGGGTTCGATGCGCGGCGCCTGCAGATGCTCCTCGCCGTTCTTGAAAAGCGGGTGGGGCTCCGTCTCGGGCAGTATGACGTGTTCGTGAACGTCGCGGGGGGAGTCAGAATCGACGAACCGGCGGTCGATCTGGGAATGGCCCTGGCGATCGTGTCGAGTCTGCGTGACATACCCGTCGATTCGACCGCGGTAGCGATCGGCGAGGTGGGACTTGGCGGCGAAATCCGGAGCGTGAGCCAGGCCGAAAAACGGGTCGGCGAGGCGGGAAAACTTGGATTCACGCGGTGCGTCCTCCCCCGGAGCAATGCCCGCAAGCTCTCGCGCCGTGACGGCGTCGAGCTTATTGAAATTGAGACTGTCGAACAGGCTATCTCAGCTCTCGTCGGATCCTGAAAGAGCATGCCCCCTTCCCGCACACTCATCAAGACCGGCTCCGTTGTCACAATGGATGCCTCGCGCCGCGTGCTTCCCGGCGGGGCGCTCATTATCGGCGGCTCGTCCATAGAATCCGTCCTGTCGGCGCCAGAGCTCGCCGCGATGCCTCGGTTCGAGGGGACCGTTCTCAGCGCGCCTTCCCTTACCGCCATCCCCGGTTTCATACAGACGCACATTCACCTCTGCCAGACGCTCTTCCGCGGTCTGGCGGACGACCTCGAGCTTCTCGACTGGCTGCGTCTGAAAATATACCCGTTCGAGGCGGCGCACAGCGCGGCGTCGATGCACGCGTCGGCACTGACGGGAATCGCGGAACTGATCCGGTCGGGGACGACGACGATAATGGACATGGGGAGCGTCGCACACGAAGAAGAGATCGCCTCCGCGGTCGAGGAAACGGGCATCCGTGCGTTTATCGGAAAAGCGATGATGGACGCGAACGACGTCTATCCTTCGCTCCGTGAATCGACGGAGGACTCCCTCCGCTCGACGCTCGCGCAGGCCGAGCGCTGGCACGGGAAAGCGGGGGGGAGGATGAAATACGCGGTCGCACCGCGGTTCGTCCTCTCCTGCTCCGACCGCCTCCTCACGGAGGCCCACGCGATGACCGCATCCTTTCCCGGGATGCTCTTCCACACGCACGCTGCGGAGAACCGGCGGGAGATGGAGGCGGTCCGCAAACGCTGCGGGGCGGACAACATCGAATTCTTCGAGAAGCTCGGCATCCTCAGGGCCAACACGTGTCTTGCGCATTGCATCTGGATCAGCGAAAACGAGATCGCCCTTCTCCGTGAGAGGGACGCGAGAGTTCTGCACTGCCCCACATCGAACCTGAAGCTCGGCTCCGGAATTGCGCCTGTACCCGAACTCCTTTCGCGGGGCGTCTCCGTTTCTCTCGGCGCCGACGGAGCGCCGTGTAACAACACGCTCGATATGTTTCAGGAAATGCGCCACGCGGCCCTCATCCAGAAGCCCGTTCACGGCGCGTCGGCAATGGCGGCGGCCGTCGTCTTCGAGCTTGCAACGCGCGGAGGGGCGCACGCGCTTGGGCTTGCCGCGGAAACGGGGAGCCTTGAGCCGGGCAGAAAAGCCGACATTGTGCTTCTCGATCTTGGCCGCCTCTGGAATCCGGCCGAGGAAACGAACCCGTACTCTGCGATCGTATACTCCGGCACGCCGGAAAATGTCCGCTACGTCATGATTGACGGCGCGTGGGTCTACAGGGACGGGTCACACACGACTCTCCGGCCCGGTGCGATCGCAGGCAGCGCGAAAAAAGAGCTCCGGCTTCTTCTCGACCGCGTTCATTAACACTCCCCGAACACACCGAAAAGCATCTCTCCCATGAAGCAGCTCGTGATTGCAACACACAACCGGGACAAGGCGCGTGAAATTACCGCGCTCCTCTTTGATATCGGCGTTGAGGTGCTCACGCTCGATGCATTTCCGCAGATCGGAACCATCGTCGAAGACTCTGACACACTCGAAGGGAACGCTCTCCTCAAGGCCGCCGCCGTGCACCATGCCACCGGTCTTCCTTCGCTCGGCGACGATACCGGACTGGAAGTCCATTCGCTGTACGGAGAACCCGGCGTCTTTTCCTCACGCTACTCGGGAGAACATGCGACGTATGCCGAAAACGTCGCAAAACTGATTGCAGCGATGAAGCATTTCCCTCCTAGACGCCGGGGAGCCCGCTTCAGGTGTGTCCTGTCGTTCGTTGCGCCGGGGACCGGGCCCCGGACCGTGGAAGGAGTTTGCCGGGGGACCATACTTGAAAAACCGCGCGGAACGGGCGGGTTTGGCTACGACCCGGTATTTCTCCCGGAAGGGTTCGACATGACTCTGGCGGAGATGGACCTGGCTGTCAAGAACAGCATCAGCCACCGGGGGCGGGCAGTGGGGAAAATGCTCCCTATTTTGAGGGAATTCTTCAAATAGGTGACGGGGGGTTGAAGTTCCGTTTCATGATCGTTATCTTCTTGTTCAAAGATTTTAGCGATTCCCCACACGTTCTCTTGTGACTCCGATATTTCGACGAAGGAAGCTGGAGCTTTCCTGGGAATACAAAGCGGAAGGCATAATCTGGCGCCTTCATCCCGCCGGCGGGGGATTGATCCTCGGGGAGGAACGGAATATCGAGTCCAGAACCGCCACTTTCTTCTGCGTCGATCAATCGGGCACACTGTGGAAGAGGAAGAATTTCGGCGAGCAGTGGTGGACCGGGATTGAGACCGTTCACCGCGGCGTCCTCTTCCTGTATGGGTTCGCAACGCCCGATCTTCCGGGGCGGAGAGGCATCACCGCCGTCGACTGCTCCACGGGTGAACTTCTTTGGATCAATAATGATCTGACGTTTATCGCGGCCGCTGGAAACGCCGTGTACGCGTCACGGGATGAGATCGACGGCCCCGTCGTTTTCGAAGTCGATATCCGGACCGGATCTCAGGTCAGAGAAGTGGGACGCGGGAGCGATGCCGTGCTGCAGGTTTCCCGCACGGGGGACGATGTTGATGATACAGAGTATCCGCAGGTCCTTTTGGATGAAGATGTCTCTCCTCTTTCCGCCCTCGTCCGGAAACTTTCCGCTCAGGCGGCGGTCGGGTGGCCGGTTGAATATGGAGAACGCGGACCATTTCTCGTCGTCGTGTACCACCGGGGAAAAATCTCCGGACGTGATGAGACGCCGCCGTACATACGGGAGCTGGACGTCGTTGATCGTGCGTCGGAGACACGGATGATGCACTTCACGCTCGATGGGGCGGTATCGTCCCCCGCGTACGGTTCGTTCTTGGTGCACAACGGTGTCCTGTATTTCGTCCGTGAACGGAAGACGCTGACTGCAGTTCCGCTGCGGGCGATGCCAATCCAAAGAGAGAGTACATGAAGATCAGTGTGAAACAGGTGGACGCCTTCACAGAAATTCCGCTCACCGGCAACCCGGCGGGGGTCGTCCTGAAGGCGGACGGACTTTCCGACAGGCAGATGCAGATGATCGCCCGGGAGATGTCCGTTCCCGAAACCGCATTCATCCTTCCTCCGTCGATACCGGGCGCCGACCTGCGCATTCGCTGGTTCACTCCGACAGTGGAAGTTCCGCTCTGCGGCCATGCCACCGTTGCGAGCTTCCACGCCCTTGCGGAAGACAACATGTACGGCATGGAGCTCCCCGGATCCTATACGTTCCGGCTCGAGACGAAGTCGGGGATACTCCCCGTGGAGGTGACGAAGAACCCTGATGAGACCGACGTTCTGTTCGGCCTGACGCTTCCCGAGTTCACGCGTGCGGGGCAGTACAAGCTCGACATCATGCGGATTCTCAACATCACGCTCGAGGAATTCGAGAACCGGATGCCCATCGTTGTGGCGAATTACCTGTATGTCCCCATCCGGCGCCTGCACACGATCTTTTCGATGAAGCCCAACTTCTTTGCGATGTCGCAATTCCTCAGCAACCGGAACCTGAGCGGCCTGTGTGTGTTCACGACGGAGACGGTGGATAAGGGTTCCCATGTCCACTCCCGGTTCTTTGCGCCGACGGTCGGGATCAATGAAGACCCGGTGACGGGATCCGCCAACGGTCCGCTTGGTGCGTACCTCTTCGAACGAGGAGAGGTGACTCCGGTCGGCAATTACGCAACGATCATCGGCGAACAGGGAGACGTCATCGGGCGGAAGGGGCGGGTGACAATCCGTCTCACTGTCCAGGGGACACAGGTCTCGGCGGTCCAGATCGGCGGCCGGGCGGTCACTGTCGTGGAAGGGGAATTGCTGATCGATTGAAGTCCGCCTCCGATTGTCCCCTTCGACGCACCCCGTGTAACGCGCTCCCCTGAAGGAACTCTGTATGACGCTCAATGCGCTCGTCTTTGCGCTCGTTGTTGTCGCGGCCTTTGCATTCTTTCTCAGGAATGTCCTCCGCCTTGTCGCGAGCCTCCGCCTGGGGAAAAAGGAAAACAGATTCTCCGGAGTCCCGCAGAGAATCCGTCGCGTCCTCACGATCGCCTTTGGTCAGTCGAAGCTCCTGCGCGAGCCGTTTGCGGGACTTCTCCATTTCCTGATTTTCTGGGGGTTCGTCGTTCTTCTCTCCGCCGTCCTGGAGTCGATGGGAGAAGGCCTCTTCCCCGGGTTTTCGTTCTCGTTCCTCGGTCCGCTGTACGGCCCCCTTCTCGTTCTCGTCGACCTCTTCGGCGCGCTTGTCGTCGTCTCCGTCGTCGTTTCCATCGTTCGCCGGCTCGTCGACCCCCCGGCGCGGCTTCGCGTCACCGGACACGCGAAGTGGGACGCAGTATTCATCCTCACGCTCATCCTTGTGGTCATGCTCACCATGTTCGGGCAGAACGCGGCGCGGATCGCCTCGGGCGTTCCCGGAGACGCGCGGTTCATCGCCGTCCGGCTTGCGGACATGATCCCGCACGAGAGCGCCCGCGTATGGTTCTTTGTGTTCTTCTGGGGCCACATGGCCGCCGTGCTCGGCTTCCTCAATTACCTCCCCTACTCCAAACACCTCCACGTTCTCACGTCGATACCCAACGTGTATTTCTCTTCCCTTGCGCCGAAAGGGGCTCTTGCGCCGATCAATCTCGCCGACGAGACGCTCACAAAATACGGTGCGACGGATATCGGGGATCTCTCGTGGAAACAGCTCCTGAACGGATACACCTGCACGGAATGCGGCCGGTGCACTTCCGTGTGTCCGGCGAACACGACGGGAAAGCTTCTTGACCCCAGGAAGATCATGGTTGATCTCCGGGCGCGGACGATGGAGAAAGCCGCCGCCGCGGCAGGCGGGGCGGACCCGGAAGGACGCCAGCTCCTCGACAACTTCATCACGGAACAGGAGCTCTGGGCCTGTACCACCTGCATGGCGTGCGTGCAGGAGTGTCCCGTCATGATCGAGCACGTCGACACGATCGTTGACCTCAGACGGGGGCTCGTTCTCAATGAATCACGGTTCCCCGACGAGCTGAAGACGACGTTTGCGAACCTCGAGAGGAACTATACTCCATGGGGATTCGGCCATTCAGGCCGCGCGGACTGGGCTGAAGGGATGAACATCCCCCGGATGGCGGACGTCGGTAGTGCGGACATCCTCTTCTGGGTCGGCTGCGCGGGCTCGTACGACGCCCGGTACAGGAAAGTCACACAGGCGTTCGCCCGCCTGTTGCAGAAGGCGGAGGTGAACTTTGCAATCCTCGGCGCCGAGGAGAAGTGCAACGGCGATGCCGCCCGCCGGATGGGGAACGAGTACCTCGCGCAGTCCCTCATCACGGAGAACGTGGCCACGCTCAACAAATACGGCGTGAAGAAGATTGTCGTCACGTGCCCCCATTGCATGCAGTCGCTCGGAAAGGAATACCGCCAGTTCGGGGGGGTGTATGACGTCGTCCATCACACGACATTCATACAGGAGCTTCTGGAGTCGGGGAAGCTTGGAGTCCCCGCGCGCGCCGGAGCCATGCTCACGTTTCACGATCCGTGCTATCTGGGCCGCTACAACGATGTGTACGATCCGCCCCGGAATATTCTCGACAGCCTGGGGACCCGGGTCGAAATCAAGCGCAACAGGGACAGAAGCTTCTGCTGCGGGGCGGGGGGCGGTCGGATGTGGATGGAGGAGAAGGAAGGGAAGCGCGTCAACGTCGAACGGACGGAAGAAGCTCTTGCCACGGGGGCGGGCGTCATCGGCACGGGATGTCCGTTCTGCATGACAATGCTCACCGACGGGGTGAAAGAACAAGACCCCTCCGGCGCGACGGCAGTCAAAGACATTGCAGAGCTTGTTCTCGAAGCGCTCTGAACCTGAATCATCGATTAATCAAGAAAGCGAGTTATCTGTTGGCACTACCAATCTTCAAAAAGATCTCGGCATGGGTGAAATCCGTCGTCGCGCCTCCGAAGGTCCCGCCGATGCTGCCGACCAAGACGGGTACATCACTCAACTCCCGGCTGGGGGACCCCCCGCCGGCACGGCCCGGACAATCCTCGCCCGCGCGGCAGGGTTCTCAGCCCCGGGAGCGCGACCACAGGCGCCGCGGCGCGGTGCCCGGGCGCGAACAACAGGTCAGGCCCCCGAGACCGCCGAGACCGCCGCGCGCCCCGCGGGCTCCGCGTCCCGCGCCCGGCGCAGTCCCCGCAGCCGTTCCCGAAGCGCCGCCCCAGCACCGGTGGGACCCTTCGGAATTTACTGTCCCGCTGGAAGAGGGGAAACTCCGGTTTCACGATCTCGACCTTTCTCCCGAGGTGATGCACGCGGTTTATGACCTTGGTTTTCACTACTGCACGCCTATACAGGCGGGGATCCTCTCCAAAACGCTCTCGGGACTCGATGCGACCGGTCGCGCGCAAACGGGGACTGGAAAAACTGCCGCGTTCCTTATCACGATACTGACGCACTTCAGCAGGAAGCCCGCCCCGGAGCCGAGGAAGAAGGGGACGCCGCGGGCGCTCATACTTGCGCCGACGCGCGAACTTGTCCTGCAGATTGAAAAGGACGCGAAAGGGCTCGGAAAATACACGCGCACGAAGACGATGGCGGTGTTCGGCGGGATGGACTACGTCAAGCAGAAGAGGATGCTCACCGAAGGGTCCATTGACATCGTGGCCGCGACCCCGGGACGTCTCCTCGACTACAAGCGGAAGGGTGACATCGACCTGAGCCAGGTGGAGATACTGGTGATTGACGAGGCGGACCGGATGCTCGACATGGGGTTTATTCCGGACGTCCGCAGGATTATCGAGAGCACGATGCCGAAAGGGAAGAGGCAGACGATGTTTTTCAGCGCGACGCTCACCCCCGAGGTGAACCGTCTCGCGGCTTCATGGACGAAAGACGCGGTCCACATCGACGTCACGCCGCCGCAGGAGATGACGCTTGCGGCGATCGACCAGGTCGTGTATATCACGACGAACGCCGAGAAGTTCACGCTTCTCTACAACGTGATCACGCAGTTCAACCTCGAGCGCGTCATGGTCTTCGCCAACAGGCGCGACGAGACGCAGACGCTCAAAGACCGGCTGGCGGCTCATGGAATCAGCTGCGGGCTCCTTTCCGGGGACGTCTCGCAGGAGCAGCGCCTCAGGACGCTGGAGGCATTCCGGGGGGGGAAGCTCAAAGTCCTGGTCGCGACCGATGTCGCCGCGCGGGGGCTGCACATCGAAGGGGTCAGCCACGTCGTCAATTACATGCTGCCGATGGACCCGCAGGACTACGTCCACCGTATCGGCCGCACCGGCCGTGCGGGCGCGACAGGGACGTCGGTCAGTTTCGCGACCGAGACCGAGGCGTACGAGATCCCCGCGATCGAGGCGTTCATCGGAAGGTCGCTTCGCGCGATCACACCCGAGCCCGCGCTTCTTGCGGCGCCCCCGACCCCGTCTGCGATGCCTGTGCGTGAGCACCGAAGGCCTGCCGGGCGGAGCGGACGCCCCGGGGGGACCGGAGGACGCCCGCGGAACCGCGGGCCCCGCCGTGGCGGCCCCGGCGGCCGGCGGCCGGGGTGATCCGTCGAATACCGGTTTGCGGCAGTATTCATTATATTGGAACAGATCTTTCGCACATGCCTCCTTCGTCCGTTCAGGATGGGGGAGGCATCGTCGTTCGTGAAGGGGCGGAGTTCTTTCCGGGCCTGCACTGTATGGCAGATTTCCGGACGGCGGGTCGCCCTTCATAAACCGGAGGTGCCTTGAATTACAAACTGTTTTCTCTCCTGTCTTTGCTTGCAGGGTTGGCGGCAAGCGCTCTGTCCCAATCAGGCGGCGACGGCTATCCCTTTGACACCCCGACGGATCCGCGGAGCGTCTCGATGGGGGAATCGTTTGTCGCAGTCCCGGCGAATCCTTCGGCGCTCATGTATAATCCGGCCGGTCTCGCGGGACTGAGCGGCCTGAGTGTTTCATACTCCCGGAAGAATCTGGACTGGGTTTCAGAGGGCCTGAGCTTCTATTCGATGAACGCCGCGGTATCGACCTCCTTCGGTGTGTTTGCGGCACAGTACAACAGGTATCTGATGGGGACGATCCCGGTAACGACTGAGCTGTACCCCGATGGGAACGGGAGCGAGATGACTCTGTACTCTCATGATGTTGCAGTCGGATATGCGTACAGACTCGCTGTGGGTCTTGCACTCGGCGCAGCGGCGAAGTACTATGACTTCGTGGAGTCGATTTCCGGTCCGTTGAACGGCGGTATGCCCCCGTGGACGTCCACGCCGGCATATCTCTTCGACTTCGGGATCACGTACACACTACCACGGCTCCACTCTCAGGAGGCAGTTGAAGACTCAATCACGGTGGGGTTGTCGTATCAAAACGTCGGCAGCAGATGGAAGATCGCCTATCCCCAGTCCGCATATCAGGGGGCGCTTATGGAATACGACCAGAATACTGAGGAGGTCCAGCTCCCGGAGTACTTCCGCATCGGCGTGTCATACGCGATGAGGATTCAACCACCGGAAAAGGGAGGTCTCTCCCCGTTTGCCGCTCTTCTCACAGCCGAGTTCAGGAGTCTCCAGAACCCTGTCCAGACCGGGTATGAGATCTACTGGCCCTCGCCGGTGTCCCCCGAAACGTCATACTGGGGGTTCGGTTTGGAATGCACGGTTTTTGAATTCCTCTCCCTCCGTGGTGGCGCGGCATTCCGGCCGTTCGAGAGCATGGAAGGAGATCGTGACAGGCCGTCGTTCCGGTATGGCGCGGGGATTCATATCCCGGTGCAAAGAATCGGCGTCGACATTCCCCTGACCGCCTCGATTCAGTACACCGTGGTGCCGGCGGTCGACCACGGCTACTACCTTGGCCCGCCGGACCGCACGGGAACATTCCCGGTCTTCTCAATCGATATTCAGTACTCGGGGAGCCCGTGGTGACCGCCTTCGTGTATGGGCGAGTGGTCATCCGAGTACGGAGGGGACACCCCGCCGCACCGATATGGATTTGCCATCCGTTTACCTCCGCGAAATCTTGGATTCGACCTGTCGCTCCAGGTTGCGGGGGTTCCCCTGCAGTCGCTCTCGGCGGTTTCAATCGATGTTCAAATTCCCGGGTTGTCTCTTTGAAAGAAGCGGTCCCTACCGGTTCTTCCTCGGACCGATCTCGGAAAGCGGAACCGGAGTAAATCCGAGTTTTGCCGCCGCAGAGTTCGCAATCAGGCCGAAATCGCCTTTCTCCGGATCCCGGACGCCGGGATTCCCTTTCAGTATCACGTTCCCCCGGAACGCATGTTCCGCCCCGGGATCCCCGTTCGGAAGCGCGACGTATCCCTCCTTCATGTCAATATCAAGGTAGTACGGGTCCCACCCCTTCTCTCCGTCCCTTCTCCGGCGAATGAGCACGGGATCGCCGATCACGTTCTCCTTGATCGTGACGACGGAGAGGTCAAAGGCGAGGTAATCGTACACGTCCATCCACCGCCCCCCGTACGATATGTTCCGCTCGATCCTGTTGTACTTCGGGACACCGGGGGTGCTGTCCTCCATGTGGAGAAGGTTCGGATAGCGTGTGCTGTACGGGGGCTGGTTGTATTTCATGTCGTCCATCTCCGTGTACAGCAGTTTCGGGTTTCCTTCAAAATAGTACGACGCCCACCCGAGCCCGCGTGCGTCGACGTGCACCGAGGGACTGCACTCCACGTAAATGTTGTTCGTGACGATGTTGTCCCTCCCTCCCCCGATCATCGTCGCTCTCCCCGCCCTGTAAAAGAGGTTCCCCGTCACAGTGAATCCGCTCGCCCAGTCGTCGAGATACACGGCCACCACGCCGTGAAGCCCTGGCCCTTTCAGATCGTGGAAGTAATTGTACCGGATGACGTTCCCCTGCCATGTCCAGTCCCGCCCCGTGTGTATCGCGCCGGCGTCCCCTGTCTCCTTCATCAGGTGGTGAAGCTCGTTGAACTCGATGATATTGTCGTTTCCCCGGATCGCGATTCCCTCGAACGGGGAATCGTATATCAGGTTGTGCGAGGCACGCAGTCCCACTCCTTCCATCGTCAAGGCATACTGCCCTGTGCGCATCCACGTGCTGTAATCGTGTATTATATTATCTTCCGCGTAGTGTTCTCCCGGCGTGAGCGTCTTCCGATCTCCCCCCTTGATGAGAATCCCGCCGAGCCCGACGCCGTGTATGTTGCACGAAATGATCCCGTTGTGAATGCCCCCCTCGATTGCCGCAGCATCCCCCCCGAGATTCGTGAATTCACATTCCGCAACGATGATGTCATGCCCTCCCCTCATCCGCACCCCTCCACGCCTGCCGTATGCGAACGTGATCCCCTCGATACGAGTCCATGCGGAGCTGTCAATGTGAATGATCGGTTCTTCAAGCATCGAGACGACTGCATCTTTAATCTCGCCGTCCGGCCGGGGCCCCTTCGGCCATAGATAGAGGAGCCAGTTTTTCCTGTCCATGTACCATTCCCCGGGTGAGTCAAGCTCCTCCAGGACGTTCAAGAAATAGAACCTCTGGTTCTTGGTGTACCCGTACCAGTGGTGGGGCGCACGGAGCGTGATCTCCTTCCGGGCAGTGTCGATCTTCTGAACCTGCTGGTACGAGTCGCTCCAGTCAAACGTCCAGTATCCGTGCAGATATATGTCTTCCGACGGGGCCCACCGGGAGGGCTCGTTCCCGCCGTACGTGATCCTCCCAAAATGTTTCCCAACGGGGACCCCATCGTACCGCTTTTCCCGATCGAGCCCTTTGTGGTA
The DNA here is from genome assembly GCA_003157485.1 of Ignavibacteriota bacterium. Lineage (GTDB taxonomy): Bacteria > Bacteroidota > Ignavibacteria > UBA10030 > UBA6906 > Fen-1273. The sequence goes on along the minus strand of PMJQ01000062.1, from coordinate 31,654 downwards.
CATTGTGTCCCCCGTCTGGGGCACGTCCGCGATCTGGAGCCACCCGTCGTTCGGGTAACGCGCGAGGGTCATTCTTGTCCCGTTGACGAAGAGTTCCATCGGGGGTCCGCCGCGCTGCGTGATCGTCCCGTACGACGAGATCCTCTGCGGTCCGAGGTCCGCAACGAGAACATGCGCTCCAGCCGCCGGACTGAAGCGCGCACGTACAGCGGGATCGGTTACGGGCATGAAATGTGCGATCCGTCGTCCGCCGCTCAATATGACTTTCTCTCCGTGAGAAGCTCTCCATGTCATAGGGCTGGAGGCGGTTCCGGAATCAATCGCCGAAAGCTGAAATGCATCATCCAGAACATAAGTTCCTGCGCGGATATTGACGGTCACGCCGCCTGAAAGGAGACCTCTTCCCCTCATCCGCCTCAACGCTTCGCGCGCTCCCTGGATCGTGGCGAATGGTCCGTCAGTGTTGTTCAGGTTCGGTTCGGCGAGCCTCCCCGACCATGTGTCGTTTCCTGATTGGGAGACGAAGAACTCGCCGTCTTCTCCGGTTGCGGTACTGAGTGTTGCCAGAAATACACAGAGCATAAAAAGGAGGCGTTTCATAGGATGCCGAATGGAAGCGTGATGAACGGGAGAGTGAAAAGCTGTGTTGAATATACACGTCGGCGCCACATTCGCAAATAGTTGGCGCAACTATTCGGCGCAACATGGTGCGCAATGACATCGTGCAAACGGGGATGGCAGGAGGAACGCGTGTTGCCGGTCGCGCTTCTTTGAAAGTTCCCCGAAATCCAGTATCTTCATACGGAAATTCTATCGCCACATGACGTCCAGAGAACGCGTCCTCACTGCATTCGCGCACGGAATTCCTGATCGCGTTCCGATCGACTATCTTGCGAACCCGGGCATCGATTGCCGGCTGAAGAGCCACTTCGGACTCCGGGCCGGTGACGATGAGGGGCTCCGGCAGGCGCTCGGCGTCGATTTCTTCGAAATCATCCCGCAGTACACCGGACCGCCTCTGCACCCGGAACTCCCGGGACGGAAAATCGATATCTGGGGGATCCGGACGCGATGGGTGGAACATGACTCGGGGGGATACTGGGACTATGTCGATTTTCCCCTGAAGGACGCGGATGAGGAGACCGTCGCGCGGTGGCCGATGCCTTCGGCGGACGACTTCGATTACGGCGGGGCGCTCGCCGAGTGCGGGAGAAGGAAGAACTACTGCCTCCTCATCGGGAATCCCGGGGCGGGGGATATGATAAATACCGCAGGGATGATCCGGACGATGGAGAAGACGCTTCTCGACCTGATGTCGGACGAGCCGGCGGCGCTCCTGTTCATGGACCGGAAGAACAGCCTTCAGCTCGAAGTCTACGGAAGGATGCTTGAGAAAGCGGCAGGGAAGATCGACGTCATGTGGCTGGGGGAGGATCTGGGGACGCAGCGCGGTCCGATGATCAGCCTGGCGCTCTTCCGGAAACATATCCGTCCGCGGCATCAGAAATTCGTCGACCTGGCACGGAGCTTCGGTATCCCCGTCATGATCCATTCGTGCGGGTCGAGCAGCTGGGCGTTCGAGGACTTCATCGACATGGGGATTGCGGCCGTTGACACCCTTCAGCCCGAGGCGAAAGACATGGCTCCGGCCTATTTGAAATCCCGTTACGGGGACCGGCTTGCGTTCCACGGCTGCATTTCGACCGCGGGGAGCGTTGTGACGGGGACCCCCGGGGATGTGGCCGGGGAGGTCCGCCGGACGCTGGAAATTATGATGCCCGGGGGCGGATACGCGTTTTCCCCCACCCACATGCTCCAGGACAATTCGCCCGTCGAAAATGTCGCTGCAATGTATGAAACTGTTCACAGTGTCGGACGGTATCCATGATGAATAGCTGGACGATGCGTCTCATTATTGCAAACGTGGCGATCTACCTTCTGACGATGGCGGCCCCGGGGCTCATGGACGCAATGCTCCTCGTCCCCGCGTACGCGCTCATGCGCCCCTGGACGCTCGTGACCTACATGTTCCTGCACGCCAGCCCGAGCCATATCCTCTTCAACATGCTGGGCCTCTATTTCTTCGGGCCCCGCGTCGAGCTTGAACTCGGCGGCGCGCGCTTCCTCTGGCTGTATTTCATAAGCGGGCTGACGGGCGGGGTCCTCTCGTTCTTCTTCACCCCGTATGTGGCGATCGTCGGCGCCTCCGGGGCGATTTACGGCGTCTTCCTCGGCTACGCGTATTTCTGGCCCCGGGACAGGATATTCATCTGGGGAATCATGCCTATCGAGGCGCGGTGGCTCGTCGTCGGGATGACCGCCCTTTCCCTGTTCGGTGGATTCGGGAGCGGCGGGGGAATCGCGCACTTTGCGCATCTCGGTGGATTTGTCGGCGCGTACGTCTATCTGAAACTCATCGACAGGCGTATACACCGCGCGCAGCTGACGGCCGTCCCCTCCCCCGTCGTCATGTCGAGGGGCGCTGCCGACCGCTGGGCGAAGATCGACAGGGCAAAGCTTCACGAAGTGAACAGGGACGAACTTGACAGGATCCGCCTGAAAATGTCGACGCACGGCGTCGAAAGCCTGAGCCAGCAGGAAATTTCATTCCTGGACCGCTTCAGCGAAGGCCTGTGATCGCCGAAGCACATCGCTGCACCCGCCACGGAGCACAACCGGAGACAATCTATGAAACCTATCGCCGCAGGCCTCTGCCTGCTTTGCGCAGTTCTTGCCGGGAGCCCGGCAATGTCTGAGACGATTTTCCCCTACAAAGTCCACACCGCCGTGCTGGCGAACGGGCTGAAGGTGATCATGATCCCGATGGAATCGCCGGGACTTGTCGCCTATTACTCCGTCGTCCGCACGGGGAGCAGGGACGAGGTGGAGCCCGGAAGGTCGGGGTACGCGCATTTCTTCGAGCACATGATGTTCCGCGGAACGAAGAAGTATCCGGGTCCCGTCTACGACAGCATCGTGACGTCGATCGGGGCGAGCGCCAATGCGTTCACGTCGGAAGACATCACCGCCTATCACCTGAATTTCGCTGCGGAGAACCTGGAGAAGGTGATCGAGGTGGAGAGCGACAGGTTCCAGAACCTCTCCTACGACCTCCCCGGCTTCCAGACCGAGTCAGGCGCGATCTACGGTGAGTACAGAAAGGGCGTGACGAACCCGTACGAAGTTCTGGACGAGAAAGTGCGCGACCTGGCATTCGACGTTCACACGTACAAGCACACGACGATCGGATTCGAACGCGACATCAAAGCCATGCCCGAGGGCTACGAATACAGCATCGGATTCTTCAAAAGGTTCTACCGTCCCGAAAATGTCGTTCTTGTTATCGTCGGGGACATCAGGCCGGACGCGGTTCTGAAGCTCGTCAAGAAATACTATAGCAGCTGGGAAAAGGGGTACACGCCGTCGGACGTCAGGCAGGAGCCCCCGCAGAAGGCGGAACGCTCCGGGACGGTCTCCTATCCCGGGAAAACGCTTCCGATACTCGACATGGCGTACAAAGGAGATGCGTTCGATCCCGCAAGCACTGATTTCGCCGCGGCCACGGTGTTCGGCGATCTCGCGTTCGGCGAAACGAGCGACATCTACAAGAAGCTCTACATACAGGAGCAGCGTGTGGACGAGATAGGGGCGAGCATCCCCCTGAACCGGGACATGCCGCTCTTCGAAATCTCGGCGCGGATCAAGAAAGAGGAGGATCTCCCCGCGGTCCGGGAAGAGATCGAGAAGACGATCGCCTCGTTCCAGTCGACGCCGGTGGACGCCGGCAGACTTGCCGGAGTCAAGAAGAGGCGCCGGTATGAATTCCTGATGAACCTCGACACGCCGGACCGGGTGGCGGCCCACCTTGCCTATATCGTGGCGATGACCGGCGGGATCGAAGCGGTGGATGCGTGGTATGCGACGCTGGCAAATGTGACGCCGGAGGACATCGTGAATGCTGCAAAGAAATACTTTATCCCCGAACGCCGGACCATCATGGTCCTGAAAGGAGCCGCGCAATGAAAACCCTTCCTCTTGCGGCGGCGCTTGTGTGCATGACAGTCTCTTCCATGACATTCGGAGCAACGAGCGTGATGAACGACAACTCCGTACTCGTTCCTGTGAAAAACGACCCGACGGTCAACTTCCGGATCTGGTTCAAGGTCGGCTCGCAGAACGATCCCGAGGGGAAGGAGGGGCTGGCGGCGATCACCGCGTCGATGCTCACGGATGCCTCGACGCTCAAAAACAGCTACGAACAGGTGCTCGATAAGTTGTACCCCCTTGCCGCGGCCTACGAGGCGACGGTGTCCGCGGAAATGACGGTCATCTACGGCCGCGTCCACCGGGACAATCTGGCGGACTATTATCCGCTGTTTCTCGACGCAATGACCGCTCCGGCATTCTCCCAGCCGGACCTCGACCGGATCAAGAGCCAGACGCTGAACTACCTGGAGAACACGCTCCGCTACTCGAGCGACGAAGAGCTGGGAAAAGCGGTCCTGTACAACGCCGCATTCGCAGGGACGCCGTACGGCCACATCACGTCCGGGCTTGTGTCGAGCGTCCGGAATATCACTCTCGATGACGTGCGCAGCTTCTACAGGATCTATTACACGAAAGACAATCTCGTCATCGGTCTCGGGGGAGGCTACGACGCGTCGCTGCTGGCCCGCCTGAAGAGCGACCTTGCGAAGCTCCCGGCGGGGGTTCCGCATCCCGTCCCCCCCCCTGCGGCTGCGCCCCTGAAGGGTTTCAGGGCGACGATCGTCGAAAAGGACGCGCCTGCCACGGCGATAAGCATGGGCATCCCGATCGACATCCTTAGGGGGAGCAGGGACTGGTACGCCCTGGCGCTCGCGAACTCATGGCTCGGAGAGCACAGAAACTCCAGCAGCCACCTCTACCAGGTCATCCGGGAGGAGCGGGGCCTCAACTACGGCGACTACTCGTACATCGAGAACTTTCCTGAGGGGGGGAGGCGCTCGGTGCCCCCGCAGAACGTCTGCAGGCGAAAGCAGATATTCGAAATCTGGATCAGGCCGGTGCCACCCGAAGCCGGCCACTTCGCCCTCCGCGCGGCGCTCCGGGAGTACAGTCACTTTGTGGAGCACGGCCTGACGAAGGAGCAGTTCTCGCTCACAAGGAATTTCCTGAGAAATTACGTTCTGAATTACGCCCCCACGACGATGGCCCGTCTCGGCTATGCGATGGACGACAGGTTCTACGGGATCACCGGAAGCCATCTCGCCCGGTTCCGCGCGATGATGAAGAAGCTGACACTCGCGGACGTCAACAGGGCCATAAAGAAACACCTGCACTACGGCGACATGCAGATCGCCGTGGTCACAAAGGACGCAAAGGCGTTTCGCGACGGGCTGGCAAACGACATGCCGAGCCCGATTACGTACAGAACCAAAAAACCGGAATCCGTCCTGAGCGAAGACAGGGAGATCGCGGTCTTTCCGGTAAAGCTCGATCCGGCAAACATCACGGTGGTTCCGGTCACGGAGTTCTTCAGGTAGCCGCCGTCCGCGAACCCCAGGACGATGATCGCGCCGATCGCGGCAACCTTACCACATTTCTCTCACTCCCGCAACTCCGGCGGGGCAGATTCTGTGCAGGAGAGCCCCGCCGGCCTGGACTTATTTCAAAAGGAGAAACTTCTCCGTACGCACCGACATTCCTGCCCGCAACCGGTAGAAATAGACACCGGAGGCAAGCCCCGAACCGTCGAACCGCACCTCGTGGAATCCGGCTTCCTGTTCTCCGTTAACGAGCGTGGCCACCTCCTGCCCGAGCATATTATAGACGACGAGCGTGAGCGCGGTCTTCGCCGGCAGTCCGTACCTGATGATCGTCGACGGATTGAAGGGATTGGGATAATTCTGCTGCAGCGTGAGCTTGTCGGGAATCTGCCCTCCTGGCTGTGCGGCAATGCCTGTCGGAAGGAGTCCCTTAATGCTGTCGGGTAATGACAAATACGCATTCAGATTTTTCGTCTGCGCGACAACCATGTAGACCTGCCAGGAGGAGGTGTTGTAAAACGTCGAGGGGAGCTGGACAGTCACCGCATACTGATCGACACCTATCGGCGGGACTGTCAGCACATACTCCCATGCTGCTCCGGGTGTATACGACGGGCCGGAGTGGGATGAACCGGAGTTTCCTGCCGGAGAAGCTCCTCCTCCCGTCAGTATCTGGTGCCAAACGCTGTACCCGGTAACGGAGTCCGCGGAAGCCAGCGTGTCGTACACGCTCCGGATCCAAATTATCCGCGCCTGGTAGTACGTGTAAGGGACAAGAGCGATCCCCGTAATGAAGGGCCTGGCCTGGATTGCATAGCCCTCCCCCGACACTGAAACGCGTGTCACCGGCGACCGGGGGTCGCTGCTGGCGATCGTAACCGTCCCTGTGTCGACCTGTGACGCCGTTGGGGCGTACTGTACGGCGAACAAATGAGATGTCCCCCGCGGGAGTGTCATCGGCGCTCCGCTCACTGTGAACCTCGGATTATTGCTCGTGATCGAAGTTACGCGCAGGGAATCTCTGTACCCTCCGTTTGTCACCTGCAGCAGGAGCGTGTCCTTAGACGAAACCCTGTTCAGGCCGAAATCGAGCTTGGACTGCGACACCGAAATCGCCACGGGAAACCGCACGATTTTGGGACTGGAGATCTTAATCTCATCGACGGATCCCGTGAACCATGCCGGGTAGACGGTGGATTCCCAGCGGCCTATCGTCAGCGGATCTGTGCTGTTGAGGGGGATCGTAAAATTGTCGACTGCCGGATTACCCGCGAGCACTCCGTCGACGTAGAGGAACAGCCGCTTCGCGGTCCGGTCTCTCACCATCCTGACTTCATGCCAAGCGCTGTCATTGTATGATACGACGCTCGTGTCGCTCAGAAGCTCGTCCGGATAATACGAATCGCTCCGGTTTCCGATCATCCCGACGACGCGCCCGTTCTGGAAGAGGGAGATCATGAATCCCGGGTCTGGGGCGAGGCCCCGTCTGAGTATGACGCCTCCCGTTTGTGTCGATCGGAACCAGAGATCGACGCTGAAACTCGACGTGTCGAAGTCAAACATCGTGCTTGAAGGGATAGTGACGTAATCGCCGTTCCCATTGAACGACCTTGCATTGCCAAACCTCCCCGGCACGATCGTCGTTCCGAACGCAGTGCCGTTATTGCCGGCGGCGGAGTCGTAGACGGTCGGACCCGTCGCTTCGTCAATGTGCCAGAGACCGCGCGTCGCCGAGTCGGCGGTAAACGGCGCTGTGGGAGGGTTGGGGGCGTAGCCGAACCCCTCAAGAAGGACGCCTGATGTCGGATGGACCGGATCGTTGCTTGCGATCTGGAGAACGCTCGTATCCCCGAAGGCCTTTCCCTGGGTGGGGGAGTACCAGACCGAGATCGTGCGCGAGCCAAAGGGAGGAATCACGAACGCGGAAGCGGACACTCCAAACAACGGGTTGCCGGTAATTATTGAAGTTACGCGGAGTGAATCCCGGTGTCCGAAATTGTTGATCTGCAATGAAAGCGTGTCGGACGAAAGTGCCTTGACCCACCCGTAATTCAGCGTCGTCGGCTGAACGGAGATGACGGGTGCGGGCGGGAGGGGCTTGCTCCCCGAGATCCGCACTTCGTCGATCTGCCCGGAGAAGTAATAGGGATACACATTGCTCTCCCATCGGCCTATCGTCAGCGGATCTGTGCTGTTAAGCGGTATGGAGAAATTATCGTCAATCGGCGTTGCCGCGCTTATGCCGTCCACGAAGAGTTCGAGTTTTCGCGCCGTCCTGTCCCTTATAAGCGTGGCCAGATGCCACGCCCCGTCCAGATAAGTCGACGTGCTGATTACGTTCAGGGTCGTGTCCGGATATGAGCTGTCCCCCCTGTTTCCGATCGTTCCCAGGACCTGCCCCGTCGACTGGAGGAATATCATGAATCCCGGGTCCGGCGCGAGACCCCTCCTGATGATTTGTGTGTTCCCGGTCAACGCCCTGAACCAGACGTCGACTCTGAATCCGCTCGTGTCGAAATCGAACGCCGTTGACGACGGCACGAGGACGTAGTCCCCGGCCCCGTTGAACGCCCTTGCGTTGCCGAATTTTCCCGGCACGATCGTCGTCCCGACAGCAGTGCCGTCATAGCCCGATGCGGTATCGTGCACGACGGATCCCGACGTTTCATTAAAATGCCAGAGGCCGCGCGTAAGAGAGTCGGGCGTGAATTGCACGGACGGCTGTGCCGTTGCCGCGGACATGGCGGCGAGCGCTAAAGATAAAATGGCATAGACTCGTTTCATCAGTAACCTCCTTTGGGAACAAAACAGGGGAAGCCTCATATATCGCGTCGCTGGCCCGGGGGGAGGGGTGACGAGAGGAAATTGCATATCGAACCAGAGACAGTCCGGGACTGCCGCGGACCGTCAGGAATAAAGATATTGACCCGGGCGTACAGAGTCAATGATACTGCGCAACTTCGCGAAGAAGAAGAAGACACATGGGAGGAATACACATGCTCCCGGTTTGCGTGAGGTCTTGATAATATCAGATTTTTCCGGTGATGGCGGGAGGTGTTCTTGCGAGAACCGGGCTCTCCCCGCCGGAGGCGATCAGATTACTTGTATTCGACGCAGTCGGTCTCGATCTCTCTCAGGTTGAATTTTGCGTACGCGAAGTCCCCGCGGGGCGTATGCCAGATCGCTTCCCCGTAGGAGGCGGCACGCACGCCGCCGAAATCCCTGTAGCGGCCGACAGGGGTACTCCAACCGTACTTATTGTAGACGACACCGTCCGTTGACTGGTATCTGTCCTCCGAGTGGAACCCGTTCAACTCTCCCAGCTCGTTGAAATACAGCTCCGCGCGTATCGTGATTCCCGAGGTTGTGAATGTGGCGCGGACTGCGGAAGGAGCGAGCGAATCCCACCTGATGCTGTCGCTGATGAGCGTTGCCGGGGCCAGCAGGCACATGTCGTTGAAGAGCGTTACCGTCTCCCCATGGTTCATTTCCGGCCCTTTCGCATCGGCGACCTGTATGAGGGATGCCACTTTTATCTTCATAGTGGCAGACCCGCTTCGGTAGATATGCAGCCCGTCGAACGGGATGCCGAATATGCTTGACTCGATGTAGAACATCCGCTCAGGCGCGTCAAAAAAGTCGTACTGCTCGGCCCGGATATCCATCCACTTCCCGTCGATGTCGCGCCTCATCTGACCTTCCCACCTCGAGCGAACATTCCGCGGGGCGGGTTTTCCGATCACTCCGACAATCCGAAGATACCTTCGTACGATACCGGGGAGCCGGCCGAGATCTTCCTCGCGCACGACCGGTCGCGACGCGATGCGAGCGAGCGACTGCTGAACTTCCCTCCGGTAGGTGTTGCGATAGCCTGAGGGGAGGGCGTTCATCACGGCGATAACGAGGGGGACGAGAACAATGATGTTTGCCACGGTCCCGAATTTCGCGTCACTCCATGAGCGGATTATGAGCGCTTGGGAAAGAATGAGGGCCGGGATGCATGGGGCCCACCACGACTCGACGGAGAGCGCAAACATCAAACCGGCTGCAGTGTAGAGGACCGCGGCGCCGAGCCAGAGCAATCCCGCCCGTCTTGAAATCGGGATTTTCAATTGAGTGAGGGACGCGAGCTCGTATCCCTTCGCAAACCCCATCAGATGTATGAGCCCGTGCCCGAGAAGAAGTATGACGAAGAAGATTTTCATTTTCTCGATATCCTGAAAGGACGACCCTCCGGTTCCTACCGTCTACTTTTGACGGTCAGGCATGGACCAGTGTGCATTGCGCAATCGCCACCCTGCGGGGGGGGGGAATGGTCCGGACGGCATCCGGCAATCGCGAAGGACATCAGGACGACAGCATTCAGAACGGATCGCATGGCGGGACTCCCATCAGTGGCGTTTACGCGGAGAGGAACTTCTTCAGGCTTTCAAAATCACTGAATCGTATTGTGACGCACCCCAGCACCCACCCCGGGATCGCGTCGGGAGGCATGGCCGTGACCATGTAGACAGGCTTTTTGAAATGGTGGGCAATCGTCAGCTCCCCCTTCGTCCCCGCTCCGCGCTGTGCGGATTCGTCCCAGTACACGATCACGAAATCCGTCCGGCCCGAAATCTCGTCGCAGTCGATCGTCACAAGCCGCTCAACGATCGACGTGTACCGGGCGATGTCCGTGGTCTTCAGGCTGCGGAAATCGACGCCGCCTGTCTCCCTGCCGAGAACTCCCTCGCTCTCCATGTTGGGGTTGAAGACGGTGCAGCCCAGCTCGCGTTCGAGCCAGCCCTGCATGTCCCTCCGCCAGTCCCGCCCTTCATCGGCCGCGTACTCCATTCCGCCGGAGAGGTAGACGCGCTTGGACATGTCAGACCATCCCGTCGAGTTTAAAAAGATTGAGTGCCGGAAGGAATATGAGGTAGAGCAACCACATGGCGGCGCCCACCGTCAGGGGAATGGAGAGGTTGTCGTCAAGCCCGATCGCGGATGCCTCCACGACGGCCCCGAGGAGCGTCGCCGCGGCTCCGATCGCGTACTCCGCGGCGGAGTATTCCACCTTCGGGGCGATGGCGACGACGAGGAGCCCGCTGAGAAAAAAGGCGCTCGCTCCCTCGAGACTCTTGCTCATGAACCTGTGCCGGCCGTACCGCCGGCCGATGAGCGCCGCGCTCGTGTCGGAGATGATGAGAACGGCGATCGCGGTAATGGCGATGACCTTGGGAAATAGGACGACGAGGAGCGTGGCGGCCAGAAGCACGTACGTGGCGCCGTTGAGCCGGCGGCCGCGTTCGTTCTGTTCGTGGGAGCGGAGCAAGAACCCGAAATACGTGTTGTAGACGCGGCCAAATGCCGGGATGTTGAGACGGCATATGTCGGAGAGGCCGAACAGGAGCGTCAGCGGAACGAGAATCGCAAGCGCCGTCGATTTCGGTATGAAGTAGTAAACGACCGGAATAAGGAGCGAAAAGAGGTGGATCCCCTTCCGGATGATCTCCGTGCCGTAGCTCTCTTCGACGCTCGGCGGAAGACTCATTTCTTGGGGGCGCGGCCGTCGGCCGCGGGAGCGGGCTGTTTCCCCGGGGCTGCCTCCCCGTTCCCCCTCTTTTCCACCGGCGGCAGCTGCTCGCCCCGTATGATGGCGTCGATTTCCAGTCCTTCGAGAATCTCCCGTTCGAGAAGCGCGGCGGCAAGGCGGTGCAGCGTATCCAGATTCTCGTTCAGGATCTTCTCCGCCCGCTTCATGCCGTTTGTCACGATCTTCTTGATCTCTTCGTCAATCGAGATCGCGGTGTCTTCGCTGTAGTTCCGGTTGCGCGTGATCTGGCGGCCCAGGAAGATCTCCTCGTCGCGCGCGCCGTATGTGAGCGGTCCCAGTTTGTCGCTCATGCCCCACTCGCAGACCATCTTGCGGGCGAGCTCTGTGGCGCGTTCGATGTCGTTCCCCGCCCCGGTCGTCAGCTCCTTGAATATGAGCCGCTCTGCGGCCCTCCCGCCGAGCGCATACGTGATCATCGCCTCGAGATATCCTTTCGAGTACGTGTGCTTCTCGTCGATGGGAAGATACGTCGTCAGACCGAGCGCGCGTCCGCGGGGGATGATCGTCACCTTGTGGACCGGGTCGGCTTCGGGGAGCATCCGGGCGACAAGGACGTGCCCGATTTCGTGATAGGAGGTGACCTTTTTCTCCTTCTCGGAGATGATGAGGCTCTTCCGCTCCATCCCCATCATCACCTTGTCCTTCGCTTCCTCAAAATGATGCATGGTGACGGCCTTGTCGTTCTGCCGCGCGGCAAGAAGCGCCGCTTCATTCACCAGGTTTGCCAGCTCCGCACCGGCGAGCCCCGGCGTCCCCTTGGCGAGCGTTTCAAGAACCACGTCGTCGGCCAGCGGGATGTTCTTGGTGTGGACGCGCAGAATTCCCTCGCGCCCTTTCACGTCCGGCCTGTCGACAACAACCTGCCTGTCGAACCGTCCCGGCCTCATGAGGGCGGGATCGAGAACGTCCGGCCTGTTCGTCGCCGCGATGATGATGACGCCGCTGTTCTGTTCGAATCCGTCCATCTCGACGAGGAGCTGGNNCGACGAACATCTCCACGAAGTCCGCTCCGGAGATCGAAAAGAAGGGAACACCCGCCTCGCCCGCCACCGCGCGCGCGAGGAGCGTCTTGCCGGTTCCCGGAGGGCCGAGGAGAAGCACGCCGCGCGGGATCTTCCCCCCGAGTTTCTGAAACTTCGTCGGCTCCTTGAGGAACTCGATGATCTCCCCCAGCTCGATCTTCGCCTCGTCGGCTCCGGCCACGTCAAGGAACGTCACCTTCGACGACCCTTCGGTCAGCATCTTCGCGCGGCTCTTCCCGAAGGAGAATATCCCCCTGGGCCCCCCGGCGCCTCCCTGCATGCGCCGCATGATGATCAGCCACACGACGAGGAGGAGGACCCAGGGGAGCGCGCTCACGAGCGCGTTGATCCACGCGTTGTCCTCCTTCACGATGGTGAATTTCACCTGCTTTTCGTTCCACTGCTTGATCACTTCGCTGTCAAGGATGGGGAGCGTCAGCGAGAACCGCGTGACGCTGACGTCCTTCCCTCCACGGCTGACCCTTGTCGGCTCCCTGAGCGTGCCGTGGAAATCGAAATTCGTGAGCTCCGATTTCTTGACCGTCGCCTCTGCGATCAGGCCCTTGTCGAGGAAGGATTCGTACTCGTTGTAAGAGACTTCCGTCTCCGTCCCTTCCGTCCCCTTGAACAGCGTCATCACAACGAAAACAAGAAGGATGATCGCCGACCAGCTTATGACGACCTTCAGAACCTTGTTCCAGTTGAAATCGTCATCCTGCCGGAACTGCTGCCCGGGGCGCTTCCCCTTCTGCTGCGGCCGGAACGGGCGGCGTTTGTCGGGTTCGTTGTTCCTGCGGTTGCCGTCCTGGCTTCCTTTTTCGTCCATCGTCCTGAACTGCTCCTCTCTTACGTTCCCGCCTTCGCACGGGGCGGTTTTGCATGCAATCGGTAGATCGCCTTCAAGTTGCGCTCGCGCTGCGCGTAATCGAGCCCGTACCCGATGACGAAATCGGACGGTATCCTGAAGCCGATATAGTCGACGTGTGTCCCCGGTTTCACGGAGTCCGACTTGAATAAGAGTGTAACAACCTTCAGTGAGCGGGGGTTCTGCGGCTCGATCAGATGCCGGATATACTCCACGGAAAGCCCCGTATCCACGATATCTTCCACGATGATGATGTCCCGCCCCTCCACCTGGCAATTCAGGTCCTTCAGGAGCCGGACTTCCCCGGAACTTATCTTCGCGTCGCCGTAACTCGAGAGTTTCAGGAAGTCGACCTCGCAGTCGATCGTGATTTCCCGGATCAGGTCGGCGAAGAATATGAACGACCCGTTCAGTATGCCGATGAACACCGGGGTCTTCCCCCGGTGGTGCCTGTTGATCTCCTTTGCCAGCCGCCTGACGGCGGCCTTGATTCGCCGTTCGCTTATCATCTCGACGAACCGGTCGCCGTTTACCGTGATCTGGGCCGCCATGTCACCTGTCGGGGGGTGATCGATATTCCATCTTGAGAACCCGGCGGGTTGCCGGGGTGATCTTGAACCTGTCGTCCAGCCTCATCCCGCACACCCAGACCACCTCGCCGCCGGCGGTGAGAAGCACGGGGATGCGGTGTTTCATTTCGAGCGGGATCCGCTCGTCGACGAAAAAATCGCTCAATTTCTTCCGCCCGGACATGCCGAGAGGCGTGAAGGAATCACCCTCGCGCCAGCTCCTGAGCGTGAGCCCCTCCAGTCCCGTCCGCTCAGCATCGGCAAATTCCGTATCCCGGCCTGCCGAGGGTCCGCGCGCTGCGACGAGTGCGGAGCTGAACCGGAATCCCGCGATCGCGTATTCCCGCCCGGCCTCAACGGAGATGGAAAAACTCTCCGGCTCAGTGTGATGCCTGATCAGTATCTCCGAGCGGTCCCTGACCGCCTCCGTCCGTCCGTGTACCGTCACGACGGTTCCCGGTTCGTTCTCCAGGAGAGCCAGCACGGCTGCAACCCTTTCGCTCCCCGGGCGTTCGCCCGAGATCTCTTCCACAGCGGAGAGGATCGCGTGCTGCCTCAGGAAAAGAGCCCTTTCCATGAGTCCCGGTATTGAAAGCCGGAGCCCGCCGGCGCTCCTGCCGACGGTGCACGCTTCCAGGACCTTCCTCGTCTCTTCCTGTAGATACGCAGCAAGAGTGCGAAAATTGTCTCCCGAACGGTTGATATTCGCGACCACCGAAGGGGAGACAAGTTCCTTCAACAGCGGGAGGACATGGTGGCGGACGGCGTTGCGGGTGTAGCCGTCCTTCGCGTTGGATGAATCTGTGCGGAATGGGATGTGCTCGTTCCGCGCGTACTCCTCGATTTCCTCCCGATCCGCGAACAGGAGGGGGCGGATAATGCCGTCCCGTATGACGGGGATTCCGGACATCCCCTGAACTCCCGTCCCGCGGAACAGGTGGAGGAGTATGGTCTCCGCGTTGTCGTCCGCATGGTGCGCGGTGGCAATCCGCCGTGCACCCGCGTCCTTCCGGAGACCGCTGAGGAAATCATACCGGAGATCGCGCGCTGCCTCCTGTATGCCGACGCCGCGCCGCTTCGACTCTCCCGCCGTATCTCCCCGTCCCGTGCGGAACGTGATGCCGTATGCGCGCGCGCGTTCGCCTGCGAATGTCTCGTCGTCGTCCGATTCCTGGCCGCGGAGGCCGTGGTTAAAGTGACCCGCGATCAGCGTCAGACCCCGCTCCCTTGCGAACAGATCGAGGAGAACCATCGAATCAACGCCGCCGCTCACCGCCACCACAATGGTGTCCTTCTCTCCGAACAGCCCGTTCGCGCGGCTGAATTCCCTGAATCGGGAAGAAAGTGTATTCGGGGAGAGCATGGCGGCACCGTCCGACCGTGGTAGCGGGAGAGGGATTCGAACCCCCGACACACGGATTATGATTCCGTTGCTCTAACCAGCTGAGCTATCCCGCCAAGTTCAGCTAAGATACGCATTTGGCGCCTAAAGAGCAACAGAAGTGCGGGCTCCCGCCCGGCGGCGTTTCGTTGTGGTTCGGAAAGAAAATGGATATATTTCTCGCAATCACGACGGAATTGCGGAAGATGAACCGTAAAGACTCACTGCTGTACCAGAACGCGAGGTTCTACGAAGCCTTCGAGCGCTCCAGCATCGAAATGATGGAGGAGATCTGGTCCGGGACCTCCGCCGTACGGTGCATCCACCCGGGATGGAGCATCGTCGAGGGGCGGCACGCGGTGCTCGAGAGCTGGCAGAGGATATTCGAGGGTGAAGTGCACATGAAGGTCACTCTCCGGAACGTCCGGGCGGACGTCTACGGGACCATAGGGATTGTCGTCCTTCAGGAGGAAGTCCTTTACACGACGGGAAAGCTCTCGAACACCGGGGCCGTCATGGCGACGAACATATTCGAGCACGACGGAAGAGACTGGAAACTCATCCACCATCACGGTTCCCCGACCGTGGTTCTGGCGGAACAGGAGGGGGAGAATTTCCGGTTCAACTGACATTGCGGAGGCATTCGCGTGGTGCGAGCGGCTCACGCGCAGCCATTACGAGAATTTCCCCGTCGCGTCGCTCTTTATCCCCAGGGACAAGCGTCCCTACGTCTCGGCCGTCTACGCATTCGCGCGTATTGCCGACGATTATGCGGACGAAGGGGACGACCCCCCGTCGGTCAGGCTCCGGAACCTCGACAGCTGGCAGGCGAACCTCGACGGCGCCTACGAGGGAAAAGCGGACCACCCCGTGTTCATCGCCGTCCGGGAGACTGCGGAACGGACCGGCGTCCCGAAATCCCTTTTTGCCGATCTCCTTACCGCTTTCCGGATGGACGTGACCAGAAATCGTTATCGCTCGACGGCGGAACTGCTTCAATACTGCGCATATTCGGCAAATCCGGTCGGGAGGATCGTCCTGCATATATTCGACGGGGCAAATCCACGCGCATGCGGGCATTCCGACATGATCTGTACCGGCCTGCAGCTTGCGAATTTCGCCCAGGATCTCTCCGTGGACTGGTCCCGGGGGCGACTGTACGTCCCGCTTGACGATCTGGAGCGTTTTGGTTATACTGAATATGATTTGAAGAAGGGAACGGTCGATCGGCGCTTCATGGACGTCATGAAGATTCAGGTCGAACGTGCACGCGCACTCCTTATCCAAGGGTCACCCCTTGTGGGAGAGGCGCCGCGGGCCATCCGGTTTGAACTCGCGCTGACCGTGCGTGGAGGACTGGCCATACTGAAGAGGGTCGAACAGACCGGGTTCGATGTCCTTCACCGGAGGCCCGTCATTCCCATCCTGGAGAAGGGCCGCATCGTTGTCATGGCTATCGCACGCAGGAACGCATGGAATCCATAGCTTCCGCAATAACAAAAAGCAGCAACACGAGCTTCTACTACTCCTTCTCGCTCCTGCCGAGACAGAAGCGCGAGGCGATCCATGCCGTGTACGCGTTTTGCCGGTATACCGATGACATCGTGGACGAAGGGACCGACGAGCATAGCAAAGTCGTCCGGTTGCGGCGCTGGCGCATGGAGCTGGGCCGCGCGCTCCGGGGCACTTCTCCGTACGTGATACTCAACCAGCTCAGCGCCACCGCCCGCAAATTCAACATCCCCGTCGATCATTTCTATGACCTGATCCGGGGAATGGAAATGGACCTGAGCAAGACCCGCTACGAGACGTTCGAGGAGCTCTACCGCTACTGCTACCTCGTGGCGTCCTCCGTGGGACTGATGTGCAGGCAGATTTTCGGGTACCGGAACGACTCGACGCGCGACTATGCCGTCAACCTCGGCGTCGCTCTGCAGCTCACGAACATCCTCCGCGATATCAAAGAAGACGCGAAAAGGGGACGGATATACATTCCCGCCGAAGACCTCCGGAGGTTCGGCTACACGGAGGAAGATCTTCTCGCATTCCGGTACACCCCCGAGTTCGTGAATCTTATGCGCTTCGAGTGCGACAGGGCCAGCAAGTACTTCGACATTGCCCGCGCCGCGCTTGGGAACGAGGACAAAAGATTCTTCTTTGCGGCGCGCATCATGTGGTCGATATATGCCCACACGCTCCGGCGGATCATGCGCTCCAATTATAACGTCTTCGAACGGCGCATCTCCGTCCCCGGTCTTCTGAAGGTCCTCATCGCGTTCAGGTACTGGCTCAGCAACACGCTGAAATACTCCTGGCTCGGCCGTTCGTGGCACCCCGGCAATCCCAGCCCCCAGACCGAGTGAACCCGGTTGTCGTCGTCGGCGGGGGCCTCAGCGGGCTTGCCGCCGCCGTCAGTCTCTCCTCCCGCCGGATCCCCGTCCTTCTCCTAGAGCAGCGCAAATCCCCCGGGGGACGCGCCTATTCGTTTGTCGACGAGTCGACAGGGACAGTCATCGACAACGGGCAGCACGTCCTCATTGCCGGATACTCCCGAACGATGGAGTTCCTCGGGACCATCGGTGCGCGCGGTCTTGTCGCTGTCCAGCCCGTCCCGGAGCTTCTCTTCCACCATCCGGTCCGGGGGTTCTGTTCGTTTCGCCTTCCGCTCCTCCCTTCGCCGCTGCACTTTCTGGCGGGCGTCGTCACGACCGGCCTGTTCTCGCCGGCGGACAAGCTGCGCATGCTGCGGGCGGGGTTCGCGCTCAGGTCGTCGCGCCCGGTGGAGGGAACCGGGGAGACTGTCGAATCATGGCTCGATTCCCTTGGGCAATCGCCTGAGACGAAACGCTCATTCTGGGAGCCGCTCGCCGTCGCCGTTATGAACGAGCATCTCGAAACCGCCTCCGCCGTCGTCTTCATCCGGGCGCTCCGTACCGCGTTCCTCTCCGGAGCGCGCGGGTCCGCACTTGCCATCCCGACAGTCGGGCTGAACGAACTGTATGTCGATCCCGCGCGGGCGTATATCGAACGTTGCGGGGGCGTTGTCCGCTGCAGTGCCGACGTCACGGGGAGCGTGGCGGAGGGGGGGAAGATCTCCGGCATCCGCCTGAAGGAGGGGGAGACGATCGGTTGCTCCGCCGTGATCCTTGCCGTTCCCTCGTACCGGGCCGCGGGCCTTCTTCCGGATGCGCTCCGCGAGTCCGGGTTCCTTGCGTGCGCCTCATCCATTCCCCTCTCGCCCATCGTGTCGGTTCATCTCTGGTTTAGGGGCGACGTGATGCCGCAGGATGTTCTGGGTGTCGTCGGCCGGCGTATACAATGGGTGTTCAACCGGAGAAAAATCAGCCGCGAGAAAGGGGAGGGGGGGCATCTTTCCGTCGTCATCAGCGCCGCCCGTGCGTTCGTCGGAATGGAGAATGACGAGCTCGCGCGCATAGCGCTTGAAGACCTTCGCTCGGTCTTCGGCGCAGTGATCGGTGACGCAACGCATGCAGTCGTGATCCGTGAGAAAAGAGCGACAATCTCCTGCGCGCCGGACGTCGAGCCTCTTCGCCCGGGGTCCATCACTCCGCTCCCCAATCTCTTCATCGCCGGCGATTGGACCGGCACCGGGTATCCCGCCACGATCGAAGGCGCAGTCATGAGCGGCCAGCATTGTGCGGATCTCGCAGCAGGGCTCACCGGCGGGATCGCCGGCGGTGCCGCGTGAAGCGTCGGGCGTTTTGCTTTTCTCCGGTGCAATCGCCATATTGCACGCATGCTGAAAGATAAGATCGTGCTGCTTGTGGACGACGAGCCCTCGATACTTCGTGCGACGAGCACGGGGCTGAAAAACCGCGGCTTCACCGTCCATACTGTTGACGGGGCGGACGAGGCTCTCAGGGAGATCCACAAACTCAATCCGAGCATCGTCGTCTCCGATCTTGTCATGCCCGGTACGAACGGGTTCGA
The DNA here is from genome assembly GCA_003157485.1 of Ignavibacteriota bacterium. GTDB lineage: Bacteria > Bacteroidota > Ignavibacteria > UBA10030 > UBA6906 > Fen-1273. The sequence goes on along the minus strand of PMJQ01000062.1, from coordinate 12,745 downwards.
ACTCTTTCAGCAGATCAAGAAAGACGGGCAGTTCAAATCGCTGCCGTTTGTCTTCCTTACCGGCGTCGACGATTACTACGCGAAAAAATTCGGCAAGGATCTCGGCGGGGCGGCGTACATCACGAAGCCCGTCGACCTCGACGAACTCGAACAAATCATAAAGGAAAAGATCGGCGAGTAGCCGGTCGCTTCCCCTCCCCGCGACATTCCGTGATGCAGCAGAGCGTACCAAAGAAAAGGATCGAGTTCATCGACCTCCTTCGGGGATGGGCGGTGATCGTCATGATCCAGACGCACGTGTTCAACGCGACGCTGGCGCCCGCCCTGATCGACACATGGTTCTTCCAGTGGCTCCGGTTCATCGACGGACTTGTCGCTCCGTCGTTCCTCTTCGCCTCGGGCATGGCCTATGCCGTCACCACACGGAGGAAAATCAACGACTATCTTTCGTTCGGACCTCCCCTCTACAGACAGGTCGGACGGCTGCTCTTCGTCCTGCTCGTCGGCTACGGGCTTCACATCCCGAAATTCAATTATTACCACCTCCGCTATGAGGCGGGGCCCGTGGCGTGGCAGGTGTTCTGGCAGGTGGACGTGCTGCAGTGCATCGCGATAAGCCTGTTGTTCCTCCAGGGGATGCTCCTCCTGCTTCGCTCGGAGCGGCGGCTCTACCTGACGATGATCGGGGTGACCGTTGCGGTCGTTATCGCAACCCCCCTTGCCTGGGGCGTGGATTTCTGGGGATCGGTTCCCGTCCCGATCGCGTCATATCTGAACGGACTGCATTACTCGCTCTTCCCTCTGTTTCCCTGGTCCGCGTTCCTCTTCGCCGGCGCACTTTGCGGGTATTTCTATCTCCGGGCGAAAGACGCCGGCGGCGCCGATGGCGGGGCGGAATCCATCGGAAGGATGATGAGGAAAACCTCCTGGTATGCCGCCGGAATTATTGCCGCGTCGTTTTTGATCCATCCCGTAGCGTCGATGATCTATCCGTTCTACGGATACTGGTTCAGCCCGAGCTTCTACATGCTCCGTCTGGGACTCGTCCTTCTTCTGTGCGCCGGCATGTATCTGTTTGAACGGAGGCGGGGCGTCTCTCCCCGGTCGGTCGTCTCGCTGATCGGGCGGGAGTCGCTTCTCGTGTACACGGTGCATCTGATGATCGTGTACGGGAAATTCGGCTACTTCACGTTTGCCGACAGGGTGCACCGATCGTTCGGGTACGCCGAAGCCGCGCTGACAACGGTGATACTCATCGGCATGATGTACGCGCTTGCCTTCGCCTGGAGCCGGGTCAAATCCGCGCCTCCCCGGTTCAAGAGGCTTACCGAGGGGGTTGTCCTGGCGGCATTTGTTGCTGTGTTCTTCTTCGGTCCCCAATGAGTTCTCACGTATAACAAAACAGGCCCTTGATGACGAAGGGCCTCCAAGGAACAAGGCCTCAACGAGTGAGGCCCAAACGACTAAGGAACAACATCCCATGACAACAGTAGTTCTTCTTCGCCACGGCGAATCGCAGTGGAACCTTGAAAACCGCTTCACCGGCTGGACCGACGTGCCTCTCTCCGAAAAAGGCGTCGAAGAAGCGAAATCCGCCGGTGAAAAGCTCAAGGGCTACACCTTCGATCACGCATTCACCTCCGTCCTCAAACGCGCCAAGGACACGCTCACCATCGTCCTGGACATCATCGGTCAGAAAGACATCCCCATCGACTATGACCAGGCGCTGAACGAACGTCACTACGGCGACCTGCAGGGTCTCAACAAGGCCGAAACCGCGAAGAAGTACGGCGACGCGCAGGTGAAGCTCTGGCGCCGCAGCTTTGACATCCAGCCTCCCAACGGCGAGAGCCTGAAGAACACGCTCGAGCGGGTCCTTCCCTATTGGGAGGCAAAAATCCTCCCCTGCGTCGTCAAAGGCGAGCGGCTCATCATCGCCGCCCACGGGAACAGTCTCCGTTCTCTCGTCATGCATCTGGACAACCTTTCAAGGGAGGAAGTCCTCGAACTCAACATCCCGACGGGCGTCCCGCTCGTGTACGAGTTCGACGCGAACGCGAAACCGGTATCTCACAGGTATCTTTGAATCGATCTCCCATGGTCAGGCTCCTTCCGTTGATCCTGCTGGCAGTCATGGCGGTCTCGGCCTCCGCGCAGGAGGCCGCGTTCCGTCTTCCGCTGGACGGCGAATGGCTCTTCAGGGTCGATTCCCTGAAGGCGGGCATTACGGAAGGGTGGTATCTCGACTCGCTTGATCACTCCTCGTGGGAACGGGTCCAGACGCCGAAGTACTGGGAGGATTATCCCGGCATGGCGAGCTATGACGGCTGGGGCTGGTTCTACCGGACCTTCATTGTCGACATGCCCTCTGGGCCGATAAGCCTCCACTTTGCGGGAGTCGACGACGACGCGGTGGTCTGGGTAAACGGGATCGAAATGGGGGGGCATGCCGGATACACGGACCCCTTCGCACTCGACGTCACGCCCGCCCTCCGTTCCGGACTCAACTCCGTGGCCGTTCTCGTCAAGGACTACGGCGGAGGAGGGGGAATCTACAAGCCGGTGACGCTCATTCCGACGCGCCTGATCGACGAGCTTCTCAAGGGGCCCTACTACGGGACGCCGGCGCTCAAGAGCGCAGACTGGGTCAGGGACGCCGTCATCTACTGCGTCTATCTCCGGTCGTTCTCGCCCGAAGGGAATTTCGAGGGGCTTGAAAAGAGACTCCCCGCGCTGAAGGATCTCGGCGTGACTGTACTCTGGCTTCTCCCGGTGAACCCCGTTGGGGAGAAGAACAGGAAAGGGACACTCGGGAGCCCGTACGCGGTGCGGGATTACTACGGGATCAATCCGGAATTCGGTACCCTGCAGGATTTCAAACGGCTCCTGGCGGCGGCCAAGAGGGAGGGGATGCGGCTGATCATCGATCTCGTCGCCAACCACACGTCCTGGGACAGCAAGCTCATCACCGATCATCCCGACTGGTTCAGGAAAGACGACCGTGGAAACATCGTTTCGCCGAATCCCGACTGGACGGACGTTGCGGCGCTCGATTACACGAAGCCGGCCCTCCGGCGCTCTATGATCGAAATGATGCGGTGGTGGGTGAAGGATGTGGGGATAGACGGGTTCAGGTGCGACGTTGCCGAACTCGTGCCGAACGATTTCTGGGAGGAGGCGCGCGCGCAGCTCAACCGGATCAAGCCGGTCATGATGCTCGCCGAGGGATCCCTCCCCGTGGAGCACGTGAAGGCGTTTGACCTCACGTACTCATGGAACGTGTACGATGCGCTCGATATCCTTCTCCAGGGGAAGCGCCCGGTCACGCTCCTGGACCAGATCCTGAAGAACGAGCGGCTCCAGTTTCCGTCAGGATCGATCCGCATGCGATTCACGACGAACCACGACAAGAACGCGTGGGACTCCCCCGCCGTGCTGAAATTCGGGACCGACGGTCTCCGGCTTGCGACCGTCCTCGTGAACACGCTCCCCGGCGTTCCGATGATCTACACGGGAGAGGAAGTCGCCAACGACAGAAAGCTGAGCCTGTTCGAAAAGGTGGGGGTTGACTGGACCCGTCCCCGCGAGATGGGCGATCTCTGGAAATCCCTAATCGCCGTGAGACGGTCCCATCTGGCGCTCTCCCGCGGCGACATGCTCCGCGTCCCCTCGATGCCCGAAGAGGACATCTTCTCGTTCTTCCGCGCCGCGGGTGCGGACAAAATCCTTGTTGTCCTCAACTTCTCGACCGAGTCCCGTATTGCAACCCTCTCGGTTCCCATGGAGAAGATATTCCCCCGGCAGGGGTACGTGAAGATGAAAGAGATCTCGAGCGGGAAGACGATCGTGCTTCAGCCGGGTCAGCCGCAGGCAATGGCTCTCGAGCCGCGCGGCTACAGGATCTTCGCAATCGAGACCCCCGGCAAGAGATAGTGTTCCGCATCACAGTAAAGGGTTCTGCACTCGCCGTCAAATTCAAAAGTCGAAGTGGTCAAAGCAGAGCGGGCATCCGGTTTTTGACGGGTGCCCGCTTTTCGTTCCACGAGAACCTCCGCTTTGTTCTTCCTTCTGTGATTAGCTATTCTTTCATCCTTTAAGCCGATTCATCCTCCGGTCCTTCCCGGTATACTTCATCAGGTTCAGTCGGAAGACCGCTCCTCACGGGAACGGTCGCATTGACCTGTACGACAAATTCAACAACAGAAGGGGCACTCCATCATGAGATCTGACGACCAGTTACAGCAGGAAGTACGCAATGAATTGAAATGGGAGCCGAGCGTAAACGCGGCGGATATTGGCGTTACAGTGAAAGACGGCGCCGTCACGCTCTCGGGATACGTCGATAGTTTTGGAGAGAAACGGGCCGCCGAATCCTCAGCGGCCAAATTGAACAACGTGAGGGCGATCGCCGACGAAATTCAGGTGCGCCTGCCGGCTTCCGGAAGGCACGAGGATGCCGATATTGCAAGGGAAGCTGCGAACGTCCTGGCATGGAATACCTTCGTTCCGCGGGATAGTGTCAAGGTGATAGTCGATGACGCGTGGGTGAGACTGACCGGAAAGGTCGCCATGTGGTATCAGAAATGGACCGCCGAGACGGCAATACATAACATCGCCGGCATACGGGGCATTACGAACGAGATCGAGATCCTTCCGGAGGTCTTATCCTCGGTCGTGTGCGCGGATATCGAGCGTGCGATTGCGCGCAGCGCCCGCCTGGATTCAAGAAATATACACGTGGAAGCAAAAGGGAACCGGGTCGTCCTCGGCGGCACGGTGCGGTCATGGATGGAACGCGAAGAAGCGCAGAGAGCCGCATACTCTTCTCCAGGCGTGTCAATCGTTGACAACAACATCACCGTTGAGTAGCTGCGACCGCAGGTCCAACAAGTATCGGGGACGGGGTTCTGGATGGGCAATCTGGCACGATCTGACACTGAACTGAAAACCGATGTGCTCGCCGAGCTTCTGTACGAGCCAAGCGTGAAAGTCACGGACATCGGGGTATTTGTGGACGGTGGAACTGTGACGCTCAGGGGGTACGCGGCAAGCTACGGCGAAAAATCGGATGCGGTCCGAGCCGCGAAACGCGTCGCCGGGGTGAGGGCAATCGCTGACGATATCGAGGTCAGACTTCCGGAGTCCGTGTGCTGGACTGACGGGGACATTGCCACCGCGGCGGCAAATCAGATCAACTCTTCCCCGTCGATTCCGTCGGGCACCGTCGATGTTACGGTGAGTCAGGGCCGGATCACGCTCGAGGGGGAATTGCAGTGGTGGTATGAAAAGACCGCCGCCGAAACCGTCGTGCAGCATCTGGCCGGCGTCAGGGAGGTGACGAATCTGATCAGGATAAAACCGAAACTTGCGACGGCTGAGGTTGAGACAGCCATTCGATCGGCATTCCGGCGGAACGCATTGCTGGAATCCAACAAGATCCAGGTCGTGACATCAGGGAACAAAGTGATACTCCGCGGCACGGTGCGGAACTATGCCGAGAGGGAAGAAGCCGAGCGGGCGACATGGGCCGCGCCCGGCGTGTTTTCGGTGGATAACAGGATAAAAGTGGAGTGGTCTGAAGGCGTTGCCTGATGAATCCGGCGGGCTGGCGGGTGAAGAATACAGTGGCATAACGCATCAACGCGGTTAACGATCGACAAGAGGAAAGCAAAGACGATGAAAACCAATGCAGAAATACAGAAAGACGTTCAGGACGCGATTGAATGGGAACCGCTTATGCAGGCGGCGGAAATTGGCGTTACGGTGAAGGACGGCGTCGTTACACTGACGGGAACAGTCGACAGTTACTCCAAAAAATCAGAGGCCGAAGAGGCTGCCAAGAGCGTTGCCGGCGTAAAAGCCGTGGTCGAGAAAATTGACGTGAAGTTCCATGACAGTTCTGCCAGGAAGAACGACAACGAGATTGCCTCGGAAGTTGTGAATGCGCTGAAATGGAATTGGCGGATTCCGAGCGACAAAATCAAAGTAAAGGTGGAAAAAGGTTGGGTGACACTTGCGGGAGAACTTCCCTGGAATTATCAGAAGGAAGCAGCGAGAGACGCGGTGAAAAATCTCATGGGCGTGACCGGCGTCGCAAACGATATTACGATAAAATCTGAGACGCAGGATAACGTCGAAAAGAAGGACATCGAAAGCGGACTCCGGCGCAACTGGTCTGTCAACGATGAAGACATCACGGTGAAGACCTCGGCGCATAAAGTAACGCTGACCGGATCGGTCGATTCGTGGTACCAGAAAGACGAAGCGTCACGGATCGCCTGGAATGCTCCGGGTGTCTGGACAGTCGATAATGAACTGGTTGTCACCTATAATTGATCGCCAGCTGGCTGTTGATCGGGGAAGCGGGAGGGATACCCTCCCGCTTTCTTTCACGGCCGGAGTTGCGAAACGAACGAAAGGACAACATCATGTTGATCAAGGCGAAGACGCTCCAGGGCTACAAGCTGAAAGCTCTCGACGGGGAAATCGGGAAGGTGAAAGAGTTTTATTTCGACGACAAGCACTGGACAATCCGCTATCTCGTCGCCGACACCGGAAACTGGCTCCCCGGAAGGATGGTGTTGATCTCCCCGTATGCTCTCGTCGGGGCGGTCAAAGAGGACCACGATATCGCCGTTTCGCTTACGCGGGACCAGATCGAGAAGAGCCCGTCCCTTGAAAGCCATAAACCCGTGTCGCGCCAGTTCGAGGACGTGTACTACGGATATTACGGGTGGCCGGCCTATTCTGACGGTCCGTTCATGTGGGGCCCCTCTCCGTACATCGTACGTGAACCCCGGGCCCGGACCCAGCATGATAGCCGCAAAAAAGGCTGGGATCCCCATTTGCGCAGCACCCGCGAGGTAAGCGGGTATCATATCCATGCCTCGGACGGAGAGATCGGACACGTCGAGGATTTTGTCGTCGACGACGAGACATGGGCAATCCGGTACCTGATCGTGAGTACCGCTAACTGGTGGCCGGGGAACAACGTCCTGATCTCGCCGCAGTGGATCGGGAAGGTGAGCTGGGAGGAATCAGAAGTTTACATCGACCTCTCCCGTGAGTCAATCAGGGAATCGCCGGAGTATACGGAGGATTTCCTGCTGACCCGTGACTACGAGACCGGTCTGCACAAGCATTACAAACGCAAGGGTTACTGGGTTCACGAACCGGCTCCGATGGAGAATGCCCGTTAAGGCGAACACCGCAAACGACGGCGGTTTCGACCGGCCGGAAAAACACCGGAGCGGACGTTCGGGCTGGCTGCGTGCCGCCGTGCTTGGATCGGATGACGCGATCGTATCGACCGCGAGCCTCATGATCGGCGTCGCGGCTTCCTCCGCTTCACAGGAGGCCATACTCATAGCCGGCGTGGCGGGCCTTGTCGCAGGATCGATGTCCATGGCTGTGGGCGAGTACGTCTCGGTCAGCTCGCAACGCGACGCGGAGCGGGCTGACGTCGTGCGTGAGAAGGAGGAACTGGAGGGGGACCCTCAAGCCGAGCTGCAGGAGCTCGCGGTGATCTACGAGAAGCGCGGCCTGGAAAAGGGGCTCGCGATGAAAGTAGCGGAACAGCTCAGCGTACATGACCGGCTCGGTGCGCACATGCGCGACGAGCTGGGGATTGATCAATCGTCCCTCTCCCGTCCGATGCAGGCGGCGTGGATCTCCGCCGCGAGCTTTGCGCTCTTCGCTGCGATTCCGATTGCGGGTCTGCTCCTTGCGCCGGGTTCAATTCGCATTCCTATGATCGCCGTGCTCTCTCTCGCAAGTCTGGCCGGCCTCGGTGCTTTTGGCGGGTTTCTTGGAGGCGCGCCGCGCATCCGCGCCATGTTGCGGGTGACACTGGGAGGCGCGCTCGCAATGGGAGTCACCGCGCTCATCGGCCGTCTCGTCGGGATGTCCGTGGGGTAGGACTATGCGGGGACCTGAACCGTCCCGGAGCCGTCGGTCTCCTGTTTTCTCTACACGCCCGGGGCCAGCCGCCGTATCTCGGCGGCAAGCTCCTCCGGCTTCCACTCGTTTCCCGTCAATACCTTGACGAGCTTCCCATCCGGATCGATAATCACGGTTCTCAGATTGTGGTCGATCATCCCCTCATCTTCAGTGTATTCAAGCCCCAGTCCGTCTGCGAGAGCCCGTATTACCGGCCCGGTCGTATCCGGGTCTGTGACGAAATCCCATGTAGAAAAGTCGGCGCCGTATTCCCCCGCATAACGTCGTAGCACGGCAGGCCGGTCGAATTTCGGGTCGAAGCTCACGGAAAGGAGATGCCACTTCCCGGCAAGCCCCGGTTCCCCCTGGAGGACCTTCTGTACGCGCGCAAAATGGTTGCTCATCCGGATGCAGAAGTCCGGGAGGGGACAGCGGGTGTATATGAATGTGAGCACTACCACCTTTCCTCTGAACGAGCTGAGGCGGACCGCCTTTCCGTCCTGGTTGACGAGCGACTCGTCCGGGATCATTTCTCCGGTCCTGAAGACCCTGGCCGTAATGATCTCATCCGCCGTCAGTGTGGGGCGCACCTCCCCCTTCCCGGCCACCGAGATGCCCTCGAGCCAGCTCGAGGTGTGCGAAACGGCAAGCGTCGCCTGTATGCTGTCCCCGACGGCGAGGCCTCGCAGCAGCCCGGGGTCATGCACCTTGAACGGCATCGTCATGGCGCTCATGTAGTTCGGGATCGCCTGGTGTGAAACTGTGACAGTGAGCTTCGCACTGTCTATGCGGACAACCTCGCCGCGAAGCGGGAACGTCACAATCTCCGTTTCCCCCCTCTTCGAGCATCCTGAAACGATGAGGGAGAGGAGGCAGAGAGAGGTTATTGCATTGATTTTCATGGCAAGACCGGGAATTTCTCTTCGTTTGTTTGATTAAACTGTAAATTCGCAATACCTGTCCAACAAATCAACAGCAGGCGGTCAAAACCGGGCCGCCTTGATTTACCCCCCCCGTTCCCGTACATTCATGCCCGTGCCGGCGCCTGTCTGGAGGAAGCTTCTCGCAATGGCAAACTGATTGAGACGAGATCTCTCATACACAAGATACCCCCTCTATAGGTAATGTCAGTTCTTCTGGAAATAGCCGGCGTCTGCTGCCTGATTCTCCTCAACGGCCTCTTTGTGGCCGCGGAGTTTGCCATCGTCAAGGTGCGTTCGACGCAGATCGAACCGCTCCTGAAAACCGGACAGTCGCGCGCCTTGCTCGTGCAGCACGTGATCAACCACCTCGATCAGTACATTTCGACGACGCAGCTCGGCATCACAGTGACGAGCCTCGCTCTCGGGTGGCTGGGTGAGCCGCTTGTGGCCGGCCTCATCGAGCCGGTCATGGGGATCATCGGACTGACGGGAAAAGCGGCCGTGGGGACCGTGGCCCTCCTGCTTGCCTTCGGCATGATCACGTTTCTGCAGATCGTCGTCGGGGAGCTTGCCCCGAAGCACCTTGCCATCCGCCGCCCGCAGAGAATCGCCTTTGCGCTCGCGGGGCCGCTCAACGCGTTCTTCCTCGTCTTCCGCCCATTTATCTGGGTTCTGAACGTCTCCGCAACAGGCTTCCTCAGGTTTCTGGGGATGCAGCCCGCCAGGGGAGGCGACATCGTCCACTCCGAGGAGGAACTGCGTCTCCTCCTGGGGAGAGAGAAGATGTTCTCGAGCATGGGGAAGAACATACTTCTCAACGCCATGGAGATGCACAAGCGTTCGGTCCGCGAGATCATGGTGCCGAGGACCGGGGTGGTCTTCCTTTCGACAGGGAAGAGCCTGGAGGAGAATATCGCGATTGCGATCGACAGTCAATTCACGCGGTACCCTCTGTGCGAGGGGGATCTTGACAACGTCCTGGGTATGATCCATATGAAGGACCTGTTCAGGCTCAAGGACCTCGGCGGGAGCGGCACGCGCCTCCTGGAGATCAAGCGCGATCTGCCCTTCGTCCCCGAAACGATGCCCCTGGAGAAGATCCTCAATATCTTCCTTGCCAGGCGCGTCCTGATGGCGATCGCCGTGGACGAATACGGCGGGACCGCGGGACTGGTGACGCTGGAGAATGTTCTCGAAGAGCTCGTCGGCGAGATCAGGGACGAGTTCGACGTGGAGCAGCTTCCCGTGCAGAAGCTGAACGAGAATGAATTCCTTGTCGACGGCGGGATGCCATTGCACGATTTCGCCAGGATGTTCGACGTGGAACCGGATTCGAAGGATGTCGTGACCGTAAGCGGATACGCCATTCACATCCTCGGCCGTGTTCCTGAAAAGGGGGCGCAGATCAGAATTCCCCGCTGGACGGGGACCGTGGAGGCCGTGGAGGGGAGAAGGGTGAAAACGCTCCGTTTGAAGAGAATTCCCGTGGAGGACGAACAACATGCGTAGGAGAAAGTCCCGGATCCTGTGCCGTGTTGCCGCAACGGCGTTCATCCTCCTCGGTGCCGCGGCCGCATCGACCGCGCAATACCTTGAACAGTCGCGCTCGTACACTCCCACGGACGCGCGTTTCCTGGGTGCGGGTTTCTTCGAGCGCGATTTCAGGCCGCGGGGGACAAATAGCGCTCCCGAGTCTCTTGCGGTGTCCTACACCCGCATCATGCCCGTTGTCGGGTTCCGGCAGGGTCCCGTCGATTTGCTTTTCGGGTACACGACGTACGACCTCCACGGGGCATCCCGTTCGGCCGTATTTTTCGGCGTGACGTTCACGGGCGACTATCTTCTGGCGGGGAATCGTGAAAGTGCCCTCGTTCTCCCTTTCCTTGTCGACGCGGACTTCACGAAATCGGAATCGGCGGGCGGTCTTCACGATAATTTCGACGTGGGAAGCCTCGGGGTTGGAACCGGGATCAAGTACCGCAGGATCGGCGAATCGGTCGACTTCTCAGTCATGGCGGCGGCGATAATCCACTATAGTTTTGACGGGTACAGCCTCCAGACCGGATCATCCCCGGCAGCGGTCGCGGAGGCGGTTGCCATTCTTCCTTACATCGGCATATGGAACGGGCTGGCAATCGGCTACCGGTTCAGGTACCAGGCCTGGTCTCTCGGGAGCGGCCGGTACGACTACAAGACTGTCAATAACGGGCTCTTCCTCGGGGTGATGTTCTGACATGATACACCGGAACATGTGCCGGAGGTGCCATCAGGGTGCAAAAATCAGCCCATTTTGCACGCAGGCTATTGCAATTTGAAGTCTGACCTCCTACATTAATGGATAACGGCTTAACCGCTGAAGGCCCTTCCCGGACGGGCCTGTCCTGCCGCAAAGACGGGATGGGCGCCTCCTGCGTCGCGAAAACGACCACGATAACCCAGCGAAGCTGCGAGAGACCCAACGGCTCTTTTTCTCTGACCCTTGACTTGCCGGGTTGCACCCCTGCTGTGAGTTATCATCGGAAGTTCACGGGGGGAGTGTCAGCATCCAGGCATATCCACGCACTCAATCGTTCAGATACTCGGAGGCATCATGGCAGTCAAGACGACTACACTACAGGATGGGAAGATCGGCGTCATCGAAGTGAAGGGATCGCTTGTGGGAGGAGAGGAGACCGATGAGCTCCGCAATGCAGTCGCGGATTTTGTGCAGCAGGGAACCAAAAAGCTGATCATTGACCTGAGCAAAGTAACATACCTGAACAGCACGGCAATCGGGGTGCTGGTGTCGGCGCACACGACGTTTTCCAAGAACAAGGGGCACGTCAAGGTGTGCGGCATCAACAAGAACATCAATAACATCTTCGTGATCACGAAACTGACGCTGGTGTTCGATACGTGCGAGACCCGCGAGGACGCGGTGGCGGGCTTTGGCAAGGAAAACTAATCCCACAATCAACAAGCAAAGGAGTTCTCGATGAAGCAGTCCGTCTTCCTCTCGTCGGTTATCGTGATCACCGCTGTGGTCGCGATATTAATCTACATGTTCGTCCTCGGCAACCCGGCCAACTTCCGGAACGGTGAGACCCGCACGCTGGCGAACAACCTGCTCGGAACCGTGTACACCGGAGGGATCGTCGTGCCGATCCTGATCACACTGACCCTGATGGACCTTACGCTTGTGTTCGAGAGGCTCTTTTCGCTCCGCAAGGCGAACGGTCGCTCGTCGATAACGACGTTCCTGAAAACCGTCCAGAACAGCCTCATGAAGGGGAACATCGACGAAGCGATAAAGGCCTGCGATGCCCAGCGGGGCTCGGCGGCCAACATCATCCGTACGGGCCTCGAACGCTACAAGCTCGTGATGGGGGAAAAGAAGCTTGATGCGGAGAGGAAGCTGGCCGAAACCCAGCGGGCGATCGAAGAGGCCACAAGCCTCGAGACGCCGCTCCTGGAGCGCAACCTCGTTGCCCTGTCGACGATCGCCTCCATCGCCACGATGTTCGGACTTCTCGGAACGGTTGTCGGGATGATCCGTGCGTTCACCGCCCTTGCCGCGGTCGGCGGGACCCCCGATGCAATCCAGCTTTCCATCGGGATTTCCGAAGCCCTTATCAACACGGCCCTCGGTCTTCTGGCCGCGATCATCGGCATCGTTGCGTACAACTTCTTCGTCACGAAGGTGGATAATTTCACCTACATGATCGATGAAGCGAGCTACAACGTTGTCCAGATTCTTCACGCGCGGACGAACGACTAGGAAGGGGGGGAGAGACTCCCATGCCCAAATTCAAACCACACCGACAGGGGTATCGCATCGACATGACCCCGCTGGTGGACGTCGCGTTCCTGCTCCTGACGTTCTTCATGCTGACGACGACGTTCAA
>PMJQ01000007.1 GCA_003157485.1 Ignavibacteriota bacterium | reverse complement strand
CGCCTTCTCGGATGCCGTTCGGCGCGGGAAAGTCAGAAGGCCCTGATTCTCGACGCCTCGTTCATCGTGGTGCAGTTCGCTTTCTTTCTCCTCCTCGGGCTCTGCCTGTACGCATTTTACGGCGGCGCCTCGTACACCGCACTCGGGCTGAAAACCTCCGACGAGGTTTTTCCGATGTTCATCGTCAGGGAACTTCCCGCCGGACTCGCCGGACTTCTCGTTGCGGGCGTTCTGGCCTCGGCGATGGGGACGCTCTCCTCCTCGATCAGTTCACTCGCGTCTTCGACATTCCTGGACCTCTTCCGGCTGACCAGGTGGGGGGGATCGCTCGAGCAGAGCGGAGAGGTCCGGGTCTCAAGGTTGCTGACGCTCTTCTGGGGAGTGGTCCTCATCGGGGGGGCCATGCTTTTTACCGAAAACACGAGCCCCGTGGTGGAGATCGGTCTCAGGATTGCGTCCTTCACTTATGGCGGGCTTCTGGGAACTTTTTTCCTGGGGCTCTTCTTCGCCGGCACGGGGGAGCGGGACGCATTTGTAGGCTTTATCGCCGGATTATCCGCGATGGTCGTTGTTATTCTTTTCACGACAATCGATTACACGTGGCACACGTTGATCGGGTGTGCCGTCACGCTCATATTTGGGAATTTTTCCGCTCGAATATTTCCGCGAATATCCCCCTAAAACCCTCTGCGATATTTTCCCCGAAGTTTCTGATGAGAAAATAATTAGTTGGGGTATGCGGATATTTAGTTGCGCCACTTGACACTACGTTCTCCGTTTCATACATTTCCTCCCACACTGGCAGGCCGCACTGCGCAACTTCAATGTGCGGCTTTGCCCATCTCTATCCTGCTGAATTTCATTCCTCTGTCCTATGAGTTTTTGGTATCCCGTACGCATCATCCAGGAGCTTGATATGAAGGCAATCAAGTGCTTGCCGGTCCTACTTTCCCTCTTGATATCCACCCCCCTCTTCGCAGGAACCACGGGTAAAATAGCCGGGATTGTCACCGACGCACAGAGCGGAGAGAAGCTCCTCGCGGCGAACGTGACGGTCGAAGGGCTCTCCACAGGCGCGGCGACGAACGTCGACGGGTTCTATGCGATCGTGAACGTTCCCCCGGGAACATACAGGGTCAGGGCCTCGCTGGTCGGCTACACGTCAGTGACGCAGGTTGAAGTGCGCGTCGAGCTCGATCAGACGACGACGCTGAATTTCAAGCTGGCGGAAGAGTCGGTGCAGGGACAGGAAGTCGTCATCACCGCCCAGCGCCCCGTCGTGCAGCGCGACATTTCCGCAAGCCGGGCGAACCTGGAAATCGCCGAAGTCGAGAGACTCCCCGTGACGACGGTCAGCAGTGCGATCAGCCTCCAGGCGGGCGTCCAGAACACCGCCACCGGTCCGGTCATCCGCGGCAGCACGCCAGATCAGGCCTCGTTCCAGGTGGACGGGCTCACGCTCCGTGACGGCCGGACGAACCTGCCGTACACGGGCGTCGCGCTCAGCGCGGTCCAGGACGTACAGGTGCAGACCGGCGGGTTCAACGCGGAGTACGGCAACTTGCGGTCGGGCATCGTGAACGTCATCACGAAAGAAGGGGACAAATCCGCGTACAGCATATCGTTCAACGGCCGCTATGCCAACCCGCGGCCCAAGCACTTCGGTCCCTCGATCTACGATAAGAACTCCTACTGGATCCGTCCGTATGTCGACCCGGCGGTAGCCTGGACGGGAACGAAGAACGGTGCCTGGGACGGGCCCACGCAGCAGCAGTATGCCTCGTTCCAGGGCTGGAACGCGGTCTCCCAGGCGACGATGAAGGACCCCAATCCCGCCAATCACCTGTCGCCAACGGCGGCGCAGCAGGTGTTCCTCTGGGAATACCGGAAGCAGGCGGATATCAACATCCCTGATTATGACTTCGATGCCGGTCTCGGCGGTCCGTTCCCGGGCGGCGAGGCCCTGGGGAACATGCGGTTCTTCGCGGCCTACAAGCAATCCCAGAGCGCGTACGTGGTTCCCCTCTCGACGGACGCCTACAGGAACTACAACGGGCAGTTGCGTGTGACGTCAGACATCACCCCCACGATCAAGCTGTTGCTCGAAGGGCTGATGGGGCGGACGACCGGAACGAACAACAACAACGCCGGAACGAGCAACGCGGCGACGACCTCGAGCATCAGCCCGAACAACGGCGTCTTCACCGGCAACCCGACCGACATCACCGACCTGATGGCCAACGGTCTGAGCTACATCGATTCCCGCATCTTCTCGACGGACTACTGGGCGCCGACGACGATCGACTACAAGTCGGGGGGGGCAAAGCTGACGCAGATGGTCGGGAAAGAGACGTTCTATGACGCGAGCATCTTCGTATTCCAGTCGAAATACAGCACGAATCCTGCCGCGCTGCGCAACCAGAGTCCGATCCTGTCGTTCGGGAACGGGTACCTGGTCGACATGGCCCCGTTCGGCTATGAGCCCGCGCCGAGCACCGGCATTACGGGCCTCCGCATGGGCGTCGGGATGAGCAATTCGCGCGATTCGAGCAAAGTGACGTCGTATACCGCGAAATTCGACATGACGAGCCAGCTTGACCGCATTAACCAGTTCAAGGCGGGCTTCGAGTGGGTGCTGACCGACGACAACATTAACTACGCTTCCGTCGATGCGTTCCTCCCGGCGGGGGGGAGGTACTGGGTGAAATTCCACACGTTCCCGAAACGGGGCGGCGCGTACATCCAGGACAAGCTGGAGTTCGAGGGGATGGTCGCCAACATCGGCGTGCGGCTCGATTACCTCGATCCAAGCGGGACTTGGTATTCATACACCGACCCGTACAACGCGGCGTTTTCCGGCGGGGGTTCCGCGGGTATCGACACCCTTATCCCCCAGGTCCGCGTGAAGCGTCAGTGGGACGTCAGCCCACGCGTCGGCATCGCGTTCCCGATCAGTGAGGACGCCAAGCTCTACTTCAACTACGGGCACATGCGCTCGCTGCCGGCGCCGGACAACATTTTCCTCTACCGCTCTGACCTCTTCACGCACGCCCTGCTGCGAATATCTGATCCCAACACGCCCGCGCCGAGGACCATAGCGTATGAGCTGGGGTACGAGCAAAACCTGTTCGACATGTTCCTGGTGCGCGTGGCCGCGTACTACAAGGACATCACCGACGAGCCCTACCCGGTGACGTACGTCTCCACCGATGGGAGCATCAGTTACTCGACCACCACGTCAAACGAGTACCGGGACATCCGCGGGTTCGAGGTGACGGTCGACAAGAAACGGGGGAACTGGGTCCAGGGATTCATCAACTACACGTATGACGTGAGGACGAACGGACATTTCGGCTTTTCCACGTATTACCAGAACACGACCACGCAGGCGAACTTCGAGCTGACGAACCCGGTGATCAACCAGCCCATTCCGCAGCCGTACGCGCGTGCGAACATCTACTTCTTCACTCCCCCCGAGCTCGGACCGGCGCTGGGCCCCATCAGCGCGCTCGGCGACTGGCGGCTCGACGTGATCGCGAACTGGCAATCGGGGTTTTACTTCACCTGGGCGGGCGGCGGCGGGGCGTCGATCCCCGGCGTCCAGAACAACCTTCAGTGGCGCGACTATTACGACGTCGACCTCAGGATCAGCAAGAACTTCAAGATCGGGAAGCTGAACCTCCAGTTCTACATGGACATGTACAACGTTCTCAACCTGAAGTACATGTCCCAGGACGGGTTCGTGCTGGGGAGCGATTTCGATGCATACATCAAGTCGCTTCACCTCCCTGCGTTCCCGGGGACGTACAATACGCAGCTCGGATACAACAACATTCCCGGGAGCGACCGGCCGGGAGACTACCGGACCGTGCCGTACGAACCCTACGATCCGAACGATCCGAGCCCGTCGCAC
>PMJQ01000122.1 GCA_003157485.1 Ignavibacteriota bacterium | reverse complement strand
CGGCAGAATTTTCAGCGTCTGATGAAGAAGCATAAAATCGCCTCCCGTTCATTCCGCAGGTAGTCGCTTATCCGCCTGCCGCACTTGCGTCCGGGTTCTCTCCGTGGTGCCAACCGGAGATTGGCGGAACCGCCAATCTCCGGTTGGCACCACGGCCGCTTTCCGTTCGTCCGCGCGTCTTCCACCCCCTGAATTTGCAGTGACCGCCCCATTGCGCCCGGCGGCGGTCCTGGCACGCCTGTTGCACTCATCGGTGCATTCAGCGAGGCGCACATGACGCATCAGCCCAGAGCGCTCGTCCTCGACGACGATGAAAACATCCTCTCTGCGTTTCAAGACTTTTTTCGACGGGAACACTGTGCGATGCTCTCCTCGTCGGATCCGGAAGAAGCATTCCGGACGCTCGCCGGGACTGCTGTGAATCTCGTGATCGCCGACCTCAGGGTGGAGCGGGCACAGGGGCTCGCGCTCTGCAGGAGAATCAGGGTGGTCCGTCCGCACGTCCCCCTCATCATTATCACGGGGTATCCCAATCTGGTGAGTGAGGAGGAGGCGCGGAGTGCGGGAGCCGACTTTTACTTCCTCAAACCGCTGGAACTGGATGCGCTGCGCCTTGCGGTGAGGAAATGCCTTCGCGGCTCGTTCCACGGAGCCGGAAGACCGGTATGAGAAGTCATAGAAATTGCGCACCAGTACAATCACACACCGGAAGGGTTCAACCATGAATCGTGCTGCGATCGGAATCGCCGTTGCGTTCGTGCTTCTTCTCCTCTCCTGCGACAGGACGGCCGCAACACCCGCGTTCGCCCGGAAATACAAGACGAGCTGCATGACATGCCACACCGGGTTTCCCAAGCTCAACGCATTCGGCGACGCGTTCCGGAGGAACGGGTACCAGTTCCCGGCGGGAACTGATCCTGATTTCATCAAAGAGGAGCCGGTTTCTCTGGGCTCGGAGGGGAACAAGAAGGCGTTCCCCGACGCCGTCTGGCCCGGGAGCATTCCGGGGAGTTCCCCGGTCTCTCTTTTCCTGAACGGTGAGGCGGACTACAATCCGAAGGTCGACCCGCGGTTCACGTTCGGAGGACTGGGGAGCAGCATCGAGGCTGTTGCGGCGGGAACGGCCGGCGAGGACGTCTCGTTCTGGGGACATTTCATATTGAACAGCGACGGCACGGCGGAGCTGAACAGGATATTCATCATTTTCAGCAATCTCGTGGGAGATACATACGCGCTCAACATGCGCGTCGGCGTCTTCGAGCCGGGGCTCTTCTCGTTCTCGACGCATCGGGCATGGCTTGAAGGATACTGGCTCACGACGCGCCCTTTCAGCAACGACATGGGGTGGACGATCGAAGAGACACAGAAGGGGATCGAGCTCAACGGAATAATCAACGGGCGTTTCACATGGAGTGCGGGCATCGTCGAGTCATTCGGGAATCCCCACGCCGACAAGGATTACTACGGCCACGTTGCGTACAAGTTCGGCGGGCTCCCGCCGAGCGGGGTTGTCGAACCGGGAGCCGCCCCCAACAACTCCCAGCCGTTTATCGACAACTCGCTGACGATCGGGGCGTTCGCCTACGCGGGAAGTGCCTCACTCGGTCCGGCGTCCATGGCCGCTGACAATAAGTTCACGATGATCGGAGGGGATTTCAACGCTTACTACGACAGGTTCAACCTCTTCGGCGGGCTCGGCGTCCGGCACGACGGTCAGCCGTTTATAGTGAATGATTCGGCGGCCGCCGACTTCGGGCTCGTTGCAACGGGTCTTTCCGCAAACACAACCGTGTGGTTCGCCGAGCTCGATTATGTTGTGTTCCCGTGGCTTCTCCCCGGGATCCGCTATGAGTCATGGAGCAGTCAGACTCCCGACATCGGCGGCGCCGGCCTTGCGGTGGTCTCCTACAGCGAGCAGCAGATCGTTCCGGGCGTCGTGTTCTTGATACGCCCTAATGTAAAAGCAACCCTCCGCGCGAGTTTCGCGGGGAAGGGTGCCGTCAGTTATACCGGCGGAGCGTTGCCGTCGGTAAGCCTCCAGCCCGGTACGGTTAGTCTTGCACTCGCGCTTGGGATTTGAAGCGTGCCGCAGGCCGGCCGCCTCACGTACGTCAATGCACAACAATAACAAACAACGGAGCACACACATGAAAATCATCTCGGGCATTCTTGCGGTCCTGCTCATCATATTTCTCCCGGCGTACACGGTGACGGCCGGAGGGATCACCGGAACCGTAAAGGCGAAGGGGGCGAAAAACGGCGGCGACGCGGTCATCTATATCGAAAAAGTCCCGGGGAAGACCTTCCCCGCTCCGAAAGATCATCTCCGGATGGACCAGAAGAACATGACGTTTATCCCGCACGTGTTGCCGGTTCTCGCCGGGACGACGGTGGACTTCCTGAACAGCGACGATGTGCTGCATAACGTCTTCTCGCCAGACAAGTGCGCCGAGAAATTTAACCTCGGATCCTGGCCGAAGGGACAGACGAAGTCCTATACATTCAAAGACGCGGGATGCACGGTAACGCTTCTGTGCAACGTGCACCCGGAGATGGAAGGGTACGTCGTCGTTCTTGACAACCCTTATTTTGCCGTGAGTACGAAGGACGGAAATTATGTGATAAAAGACGTCCCACCGGGGAAGTACACGCTGAAGATCTGGCACGAACGGCTCAAAGGCCAGGACGTTGTCGTCGATGTCCCGGAGAAGCAGAACGTGACCGCGGATTTTGATATTCACAGGTAATGCCGATCGGGTGATCCATGGCCGAGCAGATCAGGTTCGTCGACTCCGCGTGGCTTGATGCCAACTTCCCCTGCATGGGGGGGTGTCCCGTGCATACCGAAGCGGGCCGCTACGTGGCGCTCATTGAGGAAGGGCGGTTCCGCGAAGCCTATCATGTTGCGCGGAGGCCGAATCCCTTCGCCTCGATATGCGGGCGGGTTTGCGCCGCCCCGTGCGAAACCGCATGCAGGAGGGGAAAACTTGACGAACCGATCGCGATCCGCGCGCTGAAGCGGTTTGTCTGCGAGCGGTTTGGCGTCGAGAGCATGGTGGACCTTGAGCGGCTGAGAGAAGTATTCGGTAAATCGGTGCGGAAAAACGGCGTCCGGGTCGCGGTTGTCGGCGCCGGCCCCGCCGGGCTCTCGTGTGCGCACGATCTGGCGCTCCTCGGCTATGACGTGACGGTCTTTGAGGCCCAGCCGGTTGCGGGAGGGATGCTGCGTCTCGGCATCCCCGAGTACCGCCTTCCCAGGGAGCTCATACGGCTGGAGATCAATGCGATTCTCAGCCTGGGCGTTGAGCTCCGGGTGAATGCCGCTGTCGGACGCGACTTCACACTGACGGATTTGAAGAGCCAGGGATTCAGCGCAGTCTTCGTTGCCATCGGCGCACACAGGAGCCGCGACCTGAGGATCGATGGGGTGGAACTCGACGGGGTGCTCCGTGCGGTGGACTTCCTTCTGAACATGAACCTCGGCTACCGCGTCGAGCTCGGAAGGAAGGTCATCGTGATCGGCGGCGGGAATGTCGCAATCGATGTCGCACGGACTGCCGCACGACAGGAACGGGAGGACGTCGGGCCTGTGACGGGTGTGGCGGAGGCGCTCGATGTGGCGCGTTCCGCGATACGTTTCGGCGCGACGGAGGTCCACCTGGTATGCCTCGAGGATATCGCGGAAATGCCTGCCTCCGGAGAGGAGATTCACGATGCAAGGGAAGAACATATACAGATTCACACGCGCAGGGGGCCGCACAGGATACTGGGGAGTGGAGGAAAGGTTACGGGCCTCGAGACTGTCGCGTGCACATCCGTGTTCGACTCCTCCGGCCGGTTCAACCCGCAATTCGCACCCGGATCCGCGGAAGTGATGGATGCGGACACCGTCATCATGGCAATCGGCCAGTCGTCGGATCTTTCATGGGTGCGTCCGGAAGACGGCATCGCGCTGACGCCGCGGGGCACAATTCAGGTCGACCCGGGGACGCTTGCCACAACCGCCGCGGGGATCTACGCCGGAGGGGACGTCTCGTTCGGACCCCGCAATGCGATTGATGCCGTGGCGAACGGGAAGAAGGCTGCGCAGTCCATACATGCATTTCTGGGGGGAGGAGCGGGCGCCGGTGTCGAAGTGACCTTCCATGAACGCGAGATTGAGATCGTTGTCTCGAACACGAAAGCATACAGCCGGCCCTGGGGGTATGAACAACTGCACCGCGTCCCCGTCCCCTTTCTCCCCATCGAACGCCGTGTGGGCGTCTCCCAGATCGAGCTCGGGTACGGGGAAGAGGAGGCACGCAGAGAAGCGTCGCGCTGTCTTCACTGCTGGGAGAATACGGTATTCAATGAGGGGGGAGAGGAGACGGGGAGTGAGTGCATACTGTGCGGCATGTGCAGCGACATTTGCCCCGAGAGCTGCATCGAGCTCGTGTCGTCGGAACGGGTGGGTGCCGAAGCCCCGCTGGAGTCTGAAATGAGCGTGACATACGGTATTGCGATCGCCGGCGCGTCGGGGACGCAGACCGGCGCAGTGATGATCAAGGACGAGGACCGTTGCATCCGCTGCGGGTTGTGTGCCATGCGCTGTCCCGTGGCCTGTATTACGATGGAAGCGTATTCGGCTTCCGAACCAATGGCAATCGGTTGAACGTACGGAGGGAGAAGACGGTTATGCCCCAGTCAGACGAACGGATCCCGGCCCGGGAGAAGCGCCCGCCGGGCGGATTCACGCGGAGACATTTCCTGGAACTTATAGGCGCCGGTGCGATCGGCGTCGCAGCCGTGGGAAGCGGCGTCCTCACAACGGAGTATCTTTCTCCGAACGTCGTCAAAGAGCCCCCGACGAAGTTCAAGGCGGGGATGCCGGAGTCATATCCGCCGGGGAGCGTGACGCTCGACAAGGAGCAGAAGGTGTTCATCGTCCGCGCGAGAGAAGGGTATTTCTATGCGCTCTCGGCGACCTGCACGCACCTGGGGTGCATTGCAAACTGGAAAGCGGACGAGGGGATTGTGGCGTGCCCCTGCCATGGCAGCAAGTTCGACAGGGAGGGGAATGTGATCGCCGGTCCGGCCCCCCGCCCGCTCCCGCGCTACGCGATGAGCCTGGATGACCATGGCCAGATCGTCATCGACAAGTCGCTCGTCGTCGGCGACGAGGCAACGCTGAAGGTCTGATGAACAATTCCGTTGAAGGAGGAGTCGTGAGGGAAACATTCCGTGCAATCACCCGGTCGCAGGCATGGCGATCCGTATTCCGCCACGGCCTGCCTCTGTCAAACCGGACCCGCGCCGAGGCGGTCTTTTACAACTTCTTCCTCCACGTGCATCCGGCGAAGGTGCGGAGGCGGTCATTGAAATTCACATACACCTGGGGTCTGGGAGGTCTTTCGGCGGGTCTGTTCATCGTCCTGGTGGCGTCAGGGGCGCTTCTGATGCTGTACTACCGCCCCTCCGTTCAGCAGGCGTACGGGGATATGAAAGACCTTCAGTTCGTGGTGTCCTCGGGGCAGTTCCTCCGCAACATGCACCGCTGGGCTGCGCATGCGATGGTGGCAATGGTCTTTCTCCACATGCTCCGCGTCTTCTATACGGGTTCATACCGTCCCCCGAAGGAGTTCAACTGGGTCATCGGCGTTGTCCTCTTTGTGTTCACCGTGCTCCTGAGCTACACGGGATATCTTCTTCCCTGGGATCAGCTCGCATACTGGGGGATTTCCGTGGGGACAAATATGGCCCGTTCGGTCCCCTTCGGGCTCGGAGAGAGGATTTCATTCCTTCTCCTCGGGGGTAATATCGTGGGCGAGAATGCTCTTGTCCGGTTTTACGTGCTGCACTGCTTTGTCCTTCCCGTTGCGGCAATGGTACTGATGGGGATTCACTTCTGGCGGGTGCGGAAAGACGGAGGCGTGTAGCCGGGGGCGGGAATGAACCGCATGTCGAACTGAAACGATGGTGGACCAATGAGTGCTGACTTCAGGGCGGAGAAAAATCCGGATGCCGGGGCGGTTCCGAAGCGCGTTGCATTCATCAAAGGACGGACCGCAGCGCGCGTCAGGAAAGAAGACGAGGACCTTGTCATGACGGTTCCCCACCTTGTGGTGCGGGAGGCGATTGCGTTCATGGCGATGGTCATTGTTCTCGCTCTCCTCTCGCTCTTCTTCAACGCGCCGCTCGAATGGATCGCCAATCCGGAGCATACGCCGAATCCGGCAAAAGCGCCCTGGTATTTCCTCGGGCTTCAGGAACTCCTCCATTACTTCCCGCCGATCGTCGCGGGGGTGATCCTGCCGGCGCTGGCGGTCATTGCCCTCATCGTGATCCCGTACTTCCGCGTCAATGTCAAACGCGAAGGTTTGTGGGAATCCTCCAGACGGCGCAACCTGATCGGCGTTTGTGCCGTCGCGGGAATCCTCTCTGTCCTCCTGTTCCTGTACAACGTTTATGCGATGCTCATCCCCACCCTTATCGTCGCGGCGGTCATGGTGACTCCGGCGTTTGTCAGGCGGCAGGGGAGAATCCTCCTCTGGCTCGGCTCGCGCCCCCTCTCCTGGTGGATCATGACCTGGTTTGTCATCGTGGTGGTGGTGCTCACGGCGATCGGGACCTTGTTCCGTGGTCCTGAATGGAGCTGGACCTGGCCCTGGAAGGAGATTTACTGATGAAGCCCCTTCGAGCGACATTTGCCATCGTTGCCGTTCTCTTTCTTGTCGTCCTGGCTGTCTCTCCTCTGAAAGACTACCTGCGCGAGTGGAAGAAATATCAGACCGGGTACAACAGCCTCGTCGCCGGACTCCCGCAGAGGGTGAAACCGGTGGACATCGGGATCCGCCAGGTCTGGGTCCAGAAACTCGACCGTGTGGACAGGTGCGTGACGTGCCACCTCGGTGTGAAGGAGCCTGCACTGCACGCGGCCCTGGAGCCGTACAGGACCCACCCGCGGATCTACCATGACGTTGACGATCTCGGTTGCACGTTCTGTCATGAAGGGCAGGGCGCTGCAACGGAATACCGGGAATCCGTCGGCAACGTGAAGTACTGGGACAGGCCGATACTTCCCCGTGCCTATTTGGAAGCGTCATGCGCCAAGTGCCACAGAGAGAATGACGTGCCCGGGGCGCCGGTCCTCAACCTGGGGCGAAAGCTCATCCGCGAGTCCAACTGCGCAGGATGTCACAGGCTGGAGGCGTATCAGAAACAATGGATTCCGGCACTCGACGGCATCGGCGAAAAGGTGAACCGGACGTGGCTTGTCGCCTGGCTGAAGCACCCGAAAGCGTACGCCCCGTCGACAAAGATGCCGGATTTTCTCCTTTCCGACGAAGAGGCGGGCACGCTGGCGGATTTCCTCCTCTCGTTCAGGACGTTCCCCCGGGAAGCAGTCCTTGACCCCCTTCCGGCGGCTCTGACGTCTCCCGGTGACGCGCAGAAGGCGAAGCTTGTCGAGCTCGGGGCGACGAAGTTCCGTGAAGCCCGCTGCATCAGCTGCCATCCGATAAACGGGAAAGGGGGATACGTGGCCCCCGAGCTCGGGAAGATCGCGAGCAAAGTCGGCGAGCAGTGGCTCTACAATTACGTCAAACAGCCGAAGCGGCTTCAGCCGGGCGTCCTTATGCCCCGCTACAGGTTCAGCCCGGAGGAACTGGCGGGCGTCGTGGCATACATGGAGAGCGAATTCGTCGACTATGACATGGAGAAACCCGCGCCCCACACCCCCGATCCCGGGTTCTATGAGAAGGGGCGGGCCCTGTTCAAAAAGTACAGCTGCGGGGGGTGCCACGGGCTTCCGGGAATGGCCCGCGCGGAAGAGACGGGTCCGGATCTTTCTGCAATCGGAGCAAAGAAGCTCTATGAAATCGACTTCGGACGTTCGGGGATCGAGCAGACGCTCCCCTCATACCTGAAGACGAAGCTTCTCACGCCGCATGTCTTCGGCGAATCGATGAAAATGCCCCAATTCGGGTTCCGGGAGGATGAGGCCGAAGCGATTGCGGTCGCGCTTCTTGGAAACACAGGCGACAGAATCCCTCCCGATCTCATTGTGCCGGCAACCCCGCAGAGCGCATTCGCCCCTCAGGGGGAATTTGGGAAGCTTGTTGACGATCTGGCCTGTCTCGGGTGCCACGTCATGAACGGGCGCGGCCGACTTGTCGCAACTGACCTTTCGCTCGAGGCGGGCCAGGCCCGGCGGACGTGGATCGAAGGTTACTTCAAAATTCCGTACTCTCTTCGTCCCGTTCTCACGGAGCGGATGCCGAACCTGTTTCTCTCCGACGGGGAAATCAAGACGCTTGTCGACTATATGGAGACCTCGTTTATCGCCGACACGCTTGAACATGCTGTTCCCTCGGATCCGACTGCGGCCGCAATCGGCCGGGGTCTCTATTACGAGCGGTACGGATGCCAGTCGTGCCACCAGATCGGCGCAAAGGGAGGGTATGTCGGTCCGCCGCTCGACAAGCTCGCCGTGCGGCTCACCCCGGGCTGGATATTCCACTGGCTGAAGAACCCGCAGGGACTGAAACCCGGCACGATCGAACCCAACAATAATCTCTCAGACGCCGAGGCAGACGCCCTGGCCGCGTTTCTTCTCAGTCTGAAATAGAACCTCACAACCGTCCGGATATACGTATGACACGCACTCGCGTCATCGCGCTCCTTGTACCTCTCCTTCTCGCCGGCTGCACGGCGAAGAGGAATCCGGCATCCCTCTCAGCTGCGGACAGCACAAGAGGAGGGGATTCGGCGGCGATCGTCCTTCAGGCGGCCCCCGTCGGTCACATTCTCACGTACGAGGAACGACAGGGGAGCGTGCTCTACGCAAAATACTGTGCCGTTTGCCACGGAAAGGAGGGGAAAGGGGACGGATTCAACGCGTTCAACCTGGATCCCCGGCCCAGGGATTTCTCCGACTCGGCATATATGGTGGCACTGAGCGACGGTCAGATAATCCAGACGATCACCGGGGGAGGGCGCAGCGTCAACAAGTCTCCGCTTATGCCCTCCTATGGATGGACGATCGACAGAAGCCAGATTCAGTATGTGGCGGCATACGTTCGCACCTTCGTCTACGGGAACTAGATCTGCGTGAAATGCGTGCGCTCGTTGGACAATGTGCGCTGCATGAAGCCTCTGCGTTGATCCCCGATTTCCCCATGTTTTTCTTCTTCCTCTCACATGCTTGACCTTCAGGCCGGCTCCTGATATATTCAATTGAGCCGGTGACGCCGCGCTGCCCCTGCAGTGTGCCATCCCCGTTGTCCATCTTACTCCGCAGAACGAAATGAATGCCGACAGAGGCTCATCCGGATCCGTGTCAGATCTTGTCGCCCGGTACACGTACTGTGGATGGCGTTACCAGGGTGGCTGGAAACCGCTTCATATCGTTGAGGCGAAGGACTGTCACTTCACGGACAGCGAGGGGAGGACATATCTTGATTTCTCCGCCCAGCTCATGTGCGTCACGCTCGGGCACGGCAACCCCGCGGTCGTTGCGGCGATCGCAGAACAGGCCGGCAAGCTCGCGTACGTCGCCCCCGGGTTTGCGACAAGCGCCCGCGCGGAACTGAGCCTCCGGCTCCTTGATGTGCTTCCCCGCGGCCTTGAGAAGTTCTTCTTTGCAACCTCAGGTACCGAAGCCAACGAGGCCGCGTTCAAGATCGCCCGGATGGTGACGGGAAAAACAAAGATCATCTCGCGCTACAGGTCGTACCACGGCTCGACGATGGGCTCGATTGCCGCCACGGGCGATCCTCGCCGGTGGGCGGCAGAGCCCGCGGGGAAAATCCCGGGGGTGATATTCGCTCCCGAGGTCCACTGCTACAAATGTCCCCTCCTCCACACCTACCCTGGATGCGGGATCGCCTGCGTTGAGTACATCGGCCACATGATCGAAAATGAAAGTGACGTTGCGGCGGTCCTTGTGGAACCCGTCGTCGGGACGAACGGGGTAATTGTGCCTCCGGACGAGTACATGCCCCGCCTCAGGCAGATATGCGATGCGCACGGCGTGCTCCTGATCGCCGACGAGGTCATGTCGGGCTGGGGGCGCACGGGGGAGTGGTTCGCCGTGGATCACTGGAACGTCACGCCGGACATACTGACGACGGCGAAGGGGATTACCTCCGCTTACGTCCCGCTCGGGCTTTGCGCAACGACCGCGAAGATCGCATCGTTCTTCGATGATCACTATCTCTCCCACGGCCATACGTACGAGGCACACCCTCTCACGCTTGCCCCGGCCGTGGCGGCGATTGATGAGATGAAGCGGCTGAACCTGGTCGGGCGGGCCCGGGACACCGGCGCGTACATGGGTTCCCGGCTCCGGGACCTGATGGTGCGCCACCCCTCGGTCGGGGACGTGCGGGGGCTCGGCCTCTTCTGGGCCGTCGACCTTGTGAAGAACCGGGAGAGCAGACAGCCGTTCAATACCCCGGCGGACAAAATCGACGGCAGGAAGCTCGTTGTGGACAGCGTCGCCGCCGACATGATGGCGAGGGGGGTATTCGTCCAGGCCTGGATCAGTCATGTCGTGATCGCGCCCCCGCTGATCATCTCCCGTGAAGAGGTGGATGCCGGGATAGCCGCGCTCGATGCGGCGCTTGAGATCGCAGACAGGGAAATCGAGAAGTGAGATTCCTGATGTACCGTGTGCGGGCATGTTTGAATACACCGAGGGACTGTCCGGGAGACTGAATGTCCACGCTCATCAAGTCAGGGCGGATTGTCACTGCGGATCAGGACTACACGGCGGACATCTATATCGATGGCGGGAAGATCGCCCGGGTGGGAGCAGACCTTCACGTGGCCGCCGATGCTGTCTTTGACGCACGGGGGAAATACGTCATACCCGGCGGCATCGATGTCCATACCCATATGGACATGCCGTACGGCGCGATCACTTCAAGCGACGACTTCGAAACGGGTACGCGCGCAGCGGCCTTCGGCGGGACGACGTGTATCATCGACTTCGCCACCCAGTCAAGAGGCCGCAGGATGCGGGAGGCGCTCGATGAGTGGTGGAAGAAAGGGGAAAAGGCGGCAGTCGACTACGGGCTCCACATGATCGTCACCGACCTTCCGGAGGCGCACCTCGAGGACATGGACGAGATGGTCCGGGAGGGGGTCACAAGCTTCAAATTCTTCATGGCCTATCCGGACCTCCTGATGGTGGACGACGCCACGATACTCAGGGCGATGCGTCGCACCGGGGCCAACGGCGCCCTTGTCTGCATCCACGCGGAGAACGGCGGCGTCATCGACCTCCTTGTCCGGAAGGCGCTGGCCGAAGGGAAGAAGGCTCCCGTCTATCACGCGCTCACCCGTCCGGCTTCCGCCGAGGCTGAAGCCGTCGGCAGGTCGATTGCGCTCGCCGAAATGGCCGGCGCTCCCGTCTACATCGTCCACGTCACGTCGGCGGACGCTCTGGAGAAAATATCGGAAGCTCGCGACAGGGGTATACCGGCGTTCGGGGAGACCTGTCCGCAGTACCTTCTCCTGTCGGTCGAAGAGCTGGAGAGGCCCGATTTCGAGGGGGCCAAATTCGTCTTCACCCCGCCGCTGAGGGAGAAATGGCACAGGGAGAAGCTCTGGGAAGGTCTGAAGAGCAACGCGCTCCAGGTGGTGTCAACCGATCACTGCCCGTTCCTGTTCAAAGGACAGAAAGAAATGGGACGAGAGAACTTTGCGAAGATTCCCAACGGCGGCCCGGGGGTTGAACACCGGCTCCAGCTTCTCTTCCATTACGGGGTGAACCTTAAACGCATCTCTCTGAACCGGTGGGTCGAGCTCGTCTCGACCGCTCCCGCGAAATTATTCGGTCTGTATCCCCGGAAGGGTGCGATCATGGAAGGGAGCGACGCGGATCTTGTAATCTGGGATCCGGAGTTTGTGCACACGATTTCGGCCGGCACCCACCATATGCGTGTGGATTACTCTCTGTTCGAGGGGTTTACGGTGAAGGGGAACGCCGAACGGGTCTTCTCGCGCGGCGCGCTTGTTGTCGACGGGCCTCGCTGGCTGGGAGCTCCCGGACGCGGCTCATTCGTCAGGAGGGGGACCTACTCCGGCGCCTGGGATGGGAAACGTATGGCATCCCCCGGCGGAAACATGGTTTCGGGAAACTTCTGACCCTCCCGGCGACGTTAGAGTGTGGAAAGGGGAGAACGGGAGTATGTCCCGGCGATCCTCAGGAACCAACTCCATATCAGAGGCAGCCGATGTCACTGCGACCTGTCAAGAGTGTAATCCATGCAAAGCCCACGCTTGAGGGTGCGGGCGTCCACCTCCGCCGGGCTTTCGGATTCGGCAATACCTCCGACTTCGATCCCTTCCTTCTTCTCGATGATTTCCGCAACGACATCCCTGAAGAGTACCTGGCCGGGTTTCCCTGGCATCCCCATCGCGGAATCGAGACGATAACATACGTGCTTGCGGGAAGCGTTGAGCACGGCGACAGCATGGGCAACAGGGGATCCATCACGTCGGGAGATGTTCAGTGGATGACGGCGGGAAGCGGCATCATTCACCAGGAGATGCCGAAGGGTGATGGGGCGGGGAGGATGCACGGTTTTCAGTTGTGGGCCAACCTTCCGTCGGCTCTCAAGATGACGGCGCCCCGGTACCAGGAAGTGAAGTCGGGCGATATCCCTGAGATCACCGATGATGACGGCACCCGGGTCCGGATTGTATGCGGAAACTTCTGGGGCCGGAAGGGTCCCGTGGAGGGGATCGCGGCCGACCCGATTTACCTGGACGTGTCCATCCCCCCGGGGAGGAAGAAGACGCTCCCCGTGGCGATGTCGAGCAACGCGTTCGCATACGTGTTCGCGGGCGGCGGCAAATTCGGCAACGCCTCCGGGCCTCTCGCCGTCCCCACGGAGGGCGTCGGCTCGCCGGGCGCTGCTCCCCCCGCGGAGGCGGACAACCGATCGCTCGTCCTCTTCGACAGCGGTGATGAGGTTTCGGTCCGGACGGGGGATGAGGGGATACGGTTCCTCCTTGTCTCAGGGAAGCCGATCGAGGAACCTGTCGCGTGGTATGGGCCGATTGTCATGAACACGCAGCAGGAACTCCGGCAAGCGTTTGAAGATCTCGAGCGGGGGACATTCCTGAAGTCGGATGGGGCGGGGCGATGAGGATGCCCCTCTTTTCGAATCACGCATCGATCCGGCAAACGGTGGCGCAGGCCGGTGATCCCTCTTCCATCCCCGGAGTGTCCATGAAGGCGGTTGTGCCGCTCCTTTTTCCTCTCAGTGTTTTCGTCGCCGTGTGCACGGCGGACGCTCAGTGGGTCAGCCTCGGCGGACCCCGCGGCGCCTATGCGTTTGCTATCAACGGACAGAGTCTCTACGCGGGCTCATTCGGTGAGGGAGTCTCCGTAACGACGGATGAGGGCGCGACATGGACTGCGATGGATTCGGGATTGACGAGCACGGATGTCTTCTCTCTCTTATCCAGCGGATCGTTTCTCTACGCCGGAACTTTTGATGGAGGGCTGTTTATTTCACCGAACGGCGGTCAGACCTGGGCGCCCGACACGGCAAGGAGGACCAACCCGGCCGACACAACCAACCCCCCCACCTACACAACAGTCCTGACGAACGTAATCTCTCTGGCGGCTTATGGGACTGACATTGTCGGGGGAACCTACGCCAACGGGGTCTTTGTATCATACGACAGCGGTCAGACGTGGAACCCCACACGCCTGAACGGGCTTTCGGTGTATGCCATCGTGCCGTTCGGAGCAGGAATGTGCACGGCGACATTCGGAGGGGGAGTGTATCTCTCCGCTTTGGGCGACACGTCATGGGTACCAATAGATTCTAACCTTTCCAACATAAACGTCCTTTCCCTGGCTTCCGTCGGAAACACTCTGTTCGCCGGGACATCGCAGGGAGGGATGTTTTATTCAACAAATGCCGGAACAACGTGGACGGCCGATGATTCCGGTCTGACAGCCAGTACAATTAACGCCCTGCTAGCCGTCGAATCGAACGTTTTTGCGGGGACGGAGGGAGGGGTCTTTCGCAGTACGGACATGGGAATCTCCTGGTCGAGGGTCGATTCGCTGCCGCGTGTTACCGAAGTGTATTCATTAATCGCCACGGGGACAAACCTCTTCGCTGGGACGAGCGGACACGGTATATGGCGCCGCGCGCTCTCGCAGATCGTGATAACCGGAATCGCATCGGCGAATTCCGGCATTCCGGGCGAATTCAAGCTTGAACAAAACTTTCCCAACCCCTTCAATCCTTCCACGGTTATTCGGTACAGCATACCCCGTCGTTCGAGCGTGACTCTCGCTGTTTTCAATCTTCTCGGCCAGCAGGTTGCTCTCCTTGTCAATAGCCAGCAGGATCCCGGTTTTCATGAGATCCGGTTCGACGCTTCCGCACTGGCAACGGGGGTGTATTTCTACAGGCTGACCGCCGGATCATACGCGAATACGAAAAAACTCCTAGTTCTCAGATAAGAGACGGCCCCGTTTCTCCCAGCCATGAACCGTCCGGGGGACAGATAATTTTCACCTAGAGGAGACGAGAGTTGGTAGTAACAATCAGACTCCCCCAAGAGAAGACTCGAGCACAGAGGGCCGGTGACGAACTTTCATTTGTTCCGGCCCGTTGTTGATAAGTCGTATGTACCGCCCGTCAGGAATCCGAATCGCCGGAGCACAGATTGACCGTCTTTCGACAGAACGAACCGCAAAAACAGTTCCGCAGCCACATGGTGCCGTGAGCCCTTGACCGTTGCGATCGGATATGAAGCAATGATATTCCAGNNCGTCAGGAATCTCGATTGCCGTAAGGTCGCGTGCCGGATCTCCTGCAATGTCGGAGACATATACGATGCCCGCATCGGCTTCCCCCAGTACGACTTTCGCCAGGACAGCCCGCACATTCTCTTCGTACGATACGACGTTGCGGAGGACCTTTTCCTTGAATTCACGGCCAAATGCAGAATCGCTGCTGATGCGATCGAGAGACTGGAGTGAATAGCGGCCGGCAGGGACAGCGTTGTCGGCAAGCACGATCTTCATCCCGGTATTGGTCAGGTCGCGAATGCTCTGAATCACCGCCCCTGTCTTCGGGACAATCATGACAAGCTCGTTGTGGGCGAATATCTGTACGGTGGTGCTGTCGATCGTTCCGGCGTGGACGGCGATATCCATCTGCTTCAAGTCAGCGGAAGCAAATACGTCTGCCTGGGCTCCCTCGCTGAGCTGTTGGACTAGCTGCTGTGAACCTGCGAAGCTGAATTCCACCGTGATGTTCGGATTTTCCCTGTGAAAGACCTTCGCGATTCCCTGGAACGCCTCATTGAGCGAAGCGGCCGCGAAGACAGTCAATTTGATGTCCTGTTCTTTTCCCTCCGAGAGGGACCTCCCCGGCTGAAGGAGAAGCGATAGTGCAATCAGGATTACTGCCCGTCTGCGGACCATGTTGGTTCTCTCTCTGGTGTCCATATATCTTTGCCAATATAGCCAAACACGAAATCTGTTGCACGAGCGATCACCGGCCGTTCATCGGTTTGAATTTCGAAGCCAGATTTCGTATCCTTCACCCGTGAACTAGAGTTAATTCGATTATGAAACTGCTCTGTATTGCGCTGGCATTGGTAACTCTCGTTAGGGAAGTGAGCCCGAACCGGACGGGGAGAAAAGCGATGAATCCTTACTACTCGCGGACCGATACGACTGCGTTAGACGTTCAGGATTCCGTTTGGAAGAAAGTCCTTCCTCCTGATGTTTACGCAGTTGCGCGTACCGGTGCAACGGAGCAAGCGTTCACCGGAAAATACTGGGATTATGAGGGGATCGGCACGTACTACTGCGCGGTCTGCGGAAACTCTCTATTCCGGTCCGACGCGAAATTCTCGAGTTCGTGCGGGTGGCCGAGCTTCTTTGCGCCCGTGAAACAGAATAGTGCTCTGTACCGCCCGGATACGTCATATGGTATGAACCGGACGGAGGTCCTCTGCGGCCGCTGCGGATCTCATCTCGGGCACCTCTTTGATGACGGTCCGCCGCCCACCGGGAAGCGGTATTGCATGAACTCCATCGTGNNGAATGCGCCAGGAGATTCTCAGAAACCGCGCTGAGGTCCGATTCTCGGTGATCGCCGTTTTGCCCGCGAGAGAATGTCACCATGAAGCGCGCCTGATCAGATTCCCTTGATCAGTTTTTTGACATAGTGGGTGCCATTGTCTGCATTCCATCCCCCCCGAACCCTTCGAAGGAGCACGCCGGAGTGTCCAGAGTTCGACTTGAAATGCCTGAACGCTTTCAGTTCTCCACTGAAATCAAGTTGAGGGTCTCGGATATTAACTACGGCGGGCACCTGGGCAACGATGTCGTGCTTGCGATCGCGCAGGAGGCACGAATGCGCTTTCTGCAATCCNNACGGCTGGACGGAGCTTGACGTGAGCGGCGTGGGGATTATTATGACGGACGCAGCCGTCGTGTATCGGTCGGAAGCATTCTACGGCGATGTTCTGACGATCGACGTCTCTGTGGCGGACCTGCAGCAGCTCGGGTGCGATTTTCTCTTCCGCATCGTGAATAAGGCGTCAGGGAAGGAAGTTGCACGGGTAAAAACCGGCATAGTGTTCTTCGATTACGCAAAGCACAAACCTTCGTCGGTCCCGGCGGAATTCAGAAGTGTATGCAGTGCATCGTCTCCTCCCGCACACGTGTAGACTCGACTGGTTCTCCCCCCTTGGTTCGCCTCGAAGCATGTATCCACCTGCGGGTCCACTCGAATCTTCCGCTCCAGCCCGCATAGGATCCGGGCCGCGTGTCTGTTGCGAAAAGCTACGCATATGCGTCCTGAGAGGCAAAAAGCCAAAAGGAGGGACGACCCGCAATTGGGCTCCTCCTTCAACGGGTCTGAATGACAATATTGAACGGTTGGACTGGGAGGCTGCCGACCTGAGGCAACGATTTCTCCTGTTCATGGATTAACCACTCCTTCATTCCTT